>NZ_JBPCSX010000234.1:0-5314 GCF_051006775.1 Mycobacterium sp. | reverse complement strand
GCCAAGGGTTTCCTTCGTTTCGATCAGCGACTGCGCGAGGTGACGCGCATAGGTCTGACCAATACGAATGTGGTCGCCGTCTTCGACGAGCACCTTCGTCAGCGCGAATGCAAGGCCGTAGACCTTGTAGACGTAACGCTGAATGAAGAGCACGCCACCCGACTGATAGGTGACCGGCATGCCGTCCGGCAGTTCCGGCGCAGCGCCGAAACCGAACAGAACGGGTTCTTCGTGGTAGTTGCGAGCAATGCCTTGGAAGGTCTTGAAGACCTGAGCATACTCATCGGCCCGCTGATCGTAGATACCATTGAACTCTTCGTTCAGAATGGGCTCTACGATAGAGCGGAAATCAGTTGAACGCATTGGCGTAGCCATAGTTCAAGCCCTCCTTAGATAGCGGCCTTGTCAGCGATGAACTGATGTTCGCTGATCTGGACCTGAACGGTGAGATACGCGTCGGTTGCCGTATCTTCCACAGCGTCGCTGAGGCCGATAAGACGAACAGATGCGTTGGCGGCGGCCGATGCAACATCCAGCGATGCCGACGACAAACCAGTCGTGGTGTTACCCGACGTGGTGTTGGCGAAGTCATACTGTTTGCCGATGTCAGCGGTTACGACGTTGGCGTTCGTCTGCACTTCGTAGACGATCGTCGGGTCGGACGTGACATAGGCAGTGATGGTGGTTGCCGAAGTGGACGCGGTCCACTTGTTGCTCACGCGATAGCGGCCGTCGCTATCTGTGAACTCCACACCCTGAAACGTGCCGATGAAAGCTTCGCCCGTTGCAGCAGCAACGATTGTGCCTTCAGTTTGGCCAGCGCCAGTGGAGGGGGCAATACGAACCGGCTGGTTCTGGAAGATATTGGCTGCGTAGCCCGACGCGATGGTGTAAGCCACCGGACGGATCGTACCCGAGGGGTGCGAAGACGGACGCAGGCCAAACGGCTGAGCAGTAGTAGTCATAGCCATTTACCTCTTGATGGTTGGAGATCCTGCCATCAGCTAAATAAGCCTTTGGCAGGGACGTATTCACGCATTTCCGACATTCCATCCCCCTCAAGGAGGCGGCTTCCTGACCGCTCGGCCTGTTCGCGCATAAGTTCTGCGGTCTCGGCGAGCTTGTCTTCTTCCCGAAGCGGGGCATCGTGGTGAGCTTCCTGCATGTACCTGTAATACAGGGACAAGGGCAGCTTAGCCGCGATCATTTCGTTGACGGCAACGCAACCGGCGTATTCGCCGGTCTTCTGAGTAACAAGGTCCATGCCCGGTACGTCATCACCACGAATAAGTTCGTAGCCAAGACGGATGCGCATTTGGATCGTGTCGTTCTTGTTCGTCGTCGTCAACCAGCATACATGATAACCGGGGAGATCAGGAATGCTCGGTAGTGCGTCGTTGTACAGGTTCATTCGGAACATCTCGAGCCGTTCATCTTCCGAGATCTCGCGGTTCTCCGTCACGGGACGGTCTTCCACTGCTCGGCTCTGCCGACTAACCCCAAGTTCCTTCTTGAGACGGTCATCCATACGTTCTTCAGTCATTAGCTCTCTCCTCTATTAGCGAGCTGCGTTTTCACGATCGTAGGCCTGATACGCCTTCAAGTAACGGGTGCGAGCGACTGGGTCATCCCACACTCCGGCATCGATCATAGCCTGTTTTCTTTCCGCTGTCACCACCACTTCGTTTTTGGTGCTGGGCGGAGCGTGCTCCCGCGTGTTGCCGGTCGGCGGAGCTTTACGGCGCGGGGTGCGTGGTGCGGCATCAGCCGCGTCTTCACCGGCATTGAGACGCGCCGACACACGGCGTGTTAGCTCTTGCCAGTAATCTGGTGTGGCGGGGTTCCAGCCCTCTGCCGCGAGCGCATTATCCACCGCCTTGGTGATCATGCTGTCCTCGTCGCGGCCAGTCGGATCGTACCAGTCGTTGGCGTCCATCCACTGACGTGCATAGTCGACAACACGCGGGTCGCTCTGGGGCTGCTGCGCCTGCTGGGCCACCTGCTCGACGCGCTGCTTAGCGTTGTAGAACTGGTCGGCGCGCTGCTTGGCCTCGTCACGCATGCGCATGGCCACTGCGACATCCTCTCCGTTACCGGCTTCGACAGCCTTGGCGATGATCATCTCAGCTTGCTTGATCTCGTTGAGCGCCTCGTTCATGCGCGCATCGATCGTGGCAGCGTTCTGCGAGAGCGTGTTGCCCTCAACCGCCTGCATGCGCCGCATGAGTTCGGCGTTCTGCTGACGCAGAAGCTCCAACTCGCGCTGCGTGCGCTCCTTGGCCTGCTTCTGAACCTGACGCCGCTTGGCGCGGGTCTCGCGGTTCTTTTTGTTCTTGTCGACGATCTCGTCTTCGCTGTCGTCTTCCGACGTGCCCATACGCTCGTCGTCAGCGTCGTCCTCGTCGTCGTGCTCGTCTGCCTCTCCGGCCGGAGCATCGTCTTCCTGAGCTTCCGGCTCCGCACCGGGCTCGACGATTACCAATTCGTCGTCTTCTTCGCGTATTACATCAGCCATGACCGGCTCCTTTCATTAGCCTTATGGATCATACGAAGGCCTTCATCGCGAGCGGGTCGCCCGTGACTTTGCCAATCAGATCCAGATCGTTGAGAATTACGAAGATGACCTCTTGGTCATCGTCGATCTTAACAGTCCACTTGTCGCCGCCGTATTTGGGGACGCGGACAAAGTCCCCCGGCATAGCCCATGAGCCCTCAGGCCAAGGCTCTTGGGTATTACGGTTCTTGTAGGCCAGATCGCCAACCGCCACCACCTTGGCAACCTGCGTGTTCCAAGTCTCAGTGTCCTTGGTGTCGCCGGTCAAGATGATGCCGCCAGCCGTCTTCTTCTTCGCCAGTCTGATCTGACAAAGCACGCGGCTGCCAAACGGTTGAACGCCGGGATCGATAGGCGGGAACGCCTCGTCCATATTGGCGAAATCGAAACTAACCTTATTCAGTGTGTATTCTTGCACGGGTGCTCCTCCGCTCAAGGGTTATAGATCAAAGTCCTTGCGCTCTTTCTCCGCGACTGTGTCGAGTAACACGGTCTTGGCAAGCTCAAGTCCTGCGTACATGCCGATCACCTTACCATATTCGTAAAGGTCACGGCCTTGAGGTTGCTGCAACGCATCGCGGGCCAGTTCGGACTGCGATTGCTCCAGTCGTTGCAACAGTGTCTCAATTCTCATGCAGGCGTCTTAGGCATTGACGGAACCTTGGGCATCTCGCCCATGGCCATCCGCTTATGCTGCTTCACGCCTTCGCCCTTCTGGGCAACGTCATTCGTGTTAGGCTTGTCACCTTTAGCCATTGCGGCCTCCTTACGGTTGCGGGTTTATCCCAGTGCCGGTTGACACCGCGATGCGTTCGCCTGTCTCGACCTCGAGCCGCGCAAGCTCCATAGCCGTCAGGTTGTCTTGCGTGTTCATGGCCTGACGCACTTGCAGCTCGGCGAGCTTGCGCTGCGTCTCGGCGTCTTGGCGTGCCTGCTCTTCGGCTGCGCGCTGCTGCATCTCCTGCACAGTGACCTGAAGCTTGGCTGCATCGAGCTGAGCCTTCTGCTGTGCGTCCTGCGCGGTGAGCTGAAGCTTCTGCGTGTCGATCGCGTTGCGCTGCTGGTCGCGCTGCGACTGCATCTGCATCTGCTGCATGGCGAGCTGCGCGTTCGGGTCCATCGGCGGCTGCGGTGCAAGCTGCTGCATGACCTGCTGCGCCTGCTGGATAACAGGCGGCAGCGACGCAAAGACGTTGGTCGCTTCCTGCGCCACGCTCTGAGACGCTTCGGCCAGCATGGCGTCGAACGCCCGCTTAGCTTCAGGGTCTTTGATCTCCTTGAGCATGTCGCCGATGTCCGTGCCGGTCGCCTCGTTGCCCAGCTCAAATACGCTTGTCGCGTACCACAGAGCGATGTGCTCCTTGATGTGGTTGAGCATGCCGGGCAGGAACGTCGGCGCGATGAGCTGGTTCATGCCCAGCGCCGGGTTCATCATGTAGGCCAAGTGCGTCTTGAGGTGCGCGATGTGGTCCTGCTCGGGGAACGCCACGATCGGACGGCTCATCGTTGCGGCCACATTCTCGTTCACCGCGTTCTGCTCTTTCGGCTCCATCGCCGGGTTCAGCAGATCCTTAGCGTTCGGGATCTTCAGCGTCTCGAGGATGCGCTCCTCGACCTTGCGCTGGTTGTAGAGCTGCGGCAGCGCGGCGCTGCGCTGTGCCACCGCTTGGATCTGAGCAAAGCGCTGCGCCTCGCTGAAGATGTTCGGGTCGGACACAGGCACCACGTCGAGCGGGCCCTCGAAGTCTTCACGCGTCGCCAGCTCCTCGCCGACCTCGTCCTCAATGTCCTCGTCGTCGAGGTACATCGCGTTGAGGCGGTGCAGGATGCCGAGCATCTTAGCCATCGCGTTGTGCATGCGCGCATGGATGGCGCTGAACACGACCATGCCCTGCTCGAGCTTGGCGAGCGTCGTGCCGACTGGTGCGTTGGGGTTGCCGTCCGCGATGTCTTCCATCGTGGTGCGGATGACGCCCTTGCCTGCGTCGACCAAGAAGCCGAGCAACTGGAACAGCACCGGGTTCGGCGGCGCATACGGCAGCGGCATGATCAGCTTGCGGATGTCGTCGGCAGCCAAGCCGCCCTCGATCTCCATGACCTGCGTCGGCTGGATCTCAAGGCTCTGGCCGCCCTTCGAGCCGCCCTTCAGCTTGAGCATCGTCTGGCTGTTGCTGATGTGCGCGCTGTCGAGCAGCGCACGCAGCGCGCCGGTCGCGGCAGCGCTCAGGCCGCCGACCATGTGCGGCAAGCCGATCGGGTAGGCACCGCGCCACGGCACAAACGGGAACTCGACAAACCACTGAAGCTCTTCTTGCGCCTCGTCCAGCTCGTCCCAGTTGCGGTAGATCGACAGCACCTTCGAGGTCGTCTTGTCGATCGTGACAATGTACGGCAGCGCCTCGTCGCTTTCGATGTCGGCTGTGACGTAGATCTCATAGACGGTGCGCAGCCCGTCCTCGTTGTAGCTGCTCTCGTTGCGGCCCTCGATCTTCATGTTGGCCTTCTCGGCCTTCGAGAATTCAGGCTCCATGCTGACAGGTGCCAAGTCGACGTCGCGGTACATGCCCTGCTTGACGCGCTTGTGGTAGTCGAGCGCCGTCAGATACTGCACGTGCGTCTTGCGCTGCGCCGAGTAGAAGTTGGTCGCGGCGAACGGCAGGTACATGTCGTCGATCGCGACGAACAGGAAGTCCGGCCGGTTGCGCGGCTCGTTCCACGTCACCTTGAGATACTGCGCGCCGCCCAGCGGCACCTGCGTCA
>NZ_JBPCSX010000233.1:0-3017 GCF_051006775.1 Mycobacterium sp. | reverse complement strand
CACCACCGGCGGCTGGACCACCCGAAAACAACCCGACGGCACCACCAAATGGATCCCCCCACCACACCTACCCATCACCGCCGCCACCAACACCTACCACCACCCCGAACGACAACTACCCCCCGACGACGCGGCTTGAACGGGGTGGGTTACTCGTCCGCGTGACCGGCCAGGGCTTCTTCGATCCGGGCACGCGCCCCCGCGAGGTGTTCCTCGCAGCGGCGTGCCAGCGCCTCGCCCCGCTCCCAGAGTTTCAGTGACGCGTCGAGATCCAGGCCGCCCTGCTCGAGGGCGCTCACCACGTCGATGAGTTCATCGCGGCACTGCTCGTAACCAAGTTCGCCCACCGGCCGGTCGTTTTCGTCGCTCATGACGCTCCATCCTCCCGTCCGGAACTGACGGCGCCGAGTGCGCCGTCGGAAACTCTGATCCGCAACTGCGTTCCGGCCGGGGCATCGGCCGTCGAGCGCAGCACCGCAGCCGCACCGTCGAGCACTTGGACGACCGCGTAACCACGGGCCAACGTCGCCGCCGGCCCCAGGGTGGACAGCCGTGCGGCCAGATGCCCGATCCGGTCACTCTCGGCACCCACAAGGCGGTTGACGTCCCGGCGGCCGGCGGTGCGGGCCTGGGCGACCTCGGTGGCACGCTCGCTGATCATCCGCAGCGGATCTGCCAGGACCGGCCGACTGCGTAACTGGGTCAGCGTGTGTTGTTCGCGGCCCACCCAGTTGCGCAGCGCCCGGCCGCTGCGGCGGCGCAGATCGCTGATGAGTGCCGACTCCGCGACGGCATCCGGTACCACCCGCTTGGCCGCGTCGGTTGGGGTCGCGGCACGAAGGTCTGCAACAAGATCGCACAGCGGGTTGTCGGGTTCGTGACCGACGGCACTGACCACCGGCGTGGTGCAGCGAGCGATCGCGCGGCACAGCGTCTCATCGGAGAAGGGCAGCAGATCCTCGACACTGCCTCCGCCACGGGCGATCACGATGACGTCGACGTCAGGGTCGGAGTCCAGTTCGCCGAGTGCCGCAACGATCTGCGCCACCGCGCTCGGCCCCTGCACCGCTGTGTTGCGTATCTCGAAACGCACCGCCGGCCATCGCCCGGTGGCCACCGACGTGACGTCCTTCTCGGCGGCACTCGCTCTGCCCGTGATGAGTCCGATCACATTGGGCAGGAACGGCAATGGCCTCTTGAGCCGCTCGTCGAAGAGTCCCTCGGCGGCCAGTGCCTTGCGAAGCATCTCGATGCGAGCGAGTAACTCGCCGAGGCCCACCGCGCGAATCTCGCTGACCCGCAGCGAGAAAGTGCCACGCCCGGTGTAGAAGTCGGGTTTCCCGCGCATCACCACCTGGGTGCCCTCGGTGAGCTTCACCGGCGCCCGGAGTACCAGATCTCGCGAGCAGGTGACGGTCATCGACATATCGGCGGACGGATCGCGCAGCACCATGAACACGGTGTTGGAGGTGTTACGCGCATTGATCTGAGTGAGTTGGCCCTCAACCCAGATGCTGCCCAGTCTGTCGATCCAGCCTTTGACTCGGATGGCTACCGCCCGGACGGGGAACGGATTGTCCGCGGAAGTCCCCGGCTCCGTGGTCACGGGATCGGGCTCACTTCGCTGTCGCGCGGGTGATCCTGTTGGCGAGCAGCGTCTGGAACGGTGCCCGGGCCTTGCCGGCATCCTCATACGCCAGCAGCGCCCGAAGATCGGTCACGCTCAACGAGGTCATCCGAGCCCGAAGCTGAGCCAGTGTCAGCGAGTCGTAGTCCAGATCCGCGGCGATCGGGGGTGCAGTGGCGACCTTCTTGGCCGGTGCGGCTTTCTTGGCAGCAGTCTTCTTCGCGGCAGGTCTGGCTTTTGCGCCGCGCTTGACCGGTGCCCCGGCGTCGGCCGCTGCGTCGGCCGCATCGTCGAAGCCCATCGGGTCGGTGACCGAGTAGAGCGCGAAGCGTCCCTCGGTCCGCCGGTCGCCGTCCCGCGCCGGCTCGGGCTCAAGATCCTCGTCGAAGGTCGCCCACTCTGGTTTCTCGTCCGTGGGCGGGAAAATCGTCTCCAGGGCGGAGTCACCCTTGATCGCGAGGTCGGCCAGGTCCTGCTGCACCTTCATCACGATCTGCGCGACGGTGCTGGCCACCGTCATCGGGTACATCAGGATGGTCTGGGGCAGCCTGCGGGTCTCCTCGAGGGCGGAAACGGCGGCGCCGACCAGCAGACGAACCCCATACGGTGCTGTTGCCATGGGGACCAGACTACGGCCAGGCCCGCCTGCGCCGGAGGGAACACCGGGGAGAACGTAGTCTGGATCCATGCCGCCGACCGTAGATATGGGGATGCCCGGCACCACCGATTCGAGCCCCGGCTCTGCTGGCAAGCGCATCCTGCTTGCCGAGCCCCGCGGGTACTGCGCCGGTGTGGACCGCGCCGTGGAAACCGTGGAACTCGCCCTGCAGAAACACGGCGCCCCGGTTTACGTCCGCCACGAGATCGTGCACAACCGGCATGTCGTCGACACGCTGGCCAAAGCGGGCGCGGTGTTCGTGGACGAGACCGATGAGGTGCCGGAGGGGTCCATCGTGGTGTTTTCTGCCCACGGTGTCGCGCCGACCGTGCATGAGACCGCGGCCGCCCGCAATCTTGTGGTGATCGATGCGACCTGCCCCCTGGTGACCAAGGTGCACAACGAGGCCAAGCGCTTCGCCCGCGAGGACTACGACATCCTGCTCATCGGCCACGAGGGCCACGAGGAGGTCATCGGAACCGCCGGGGAGGCTCCCGACCACGTTCAATTGGTCGACGGACCCGACGCCGTGGACAACATCACCGTGCGCGACGAGAGCAAGGTGATCTGGCTGTCGCAGACCACCCTCAGCGTCGACGAAACCATGGAGACGGTGCAGCGGCTACGGCAGCGGTTCCCCACCTTGCAGGATCCGCCCAGCGATGACATCTGCTACGCGACCCAGAACCGGCAGGGTGCGGTCAAGGCGTTGGCTCCGGAATGCGATCTGGT
>NZ_JBPCSX010000232.1:0-6582 GCF_051006775.1 Mycobacterium sp. | reverse complement strand
TGTGGAGATCCGCTACTACTCGGTGATCTACCAGGCGATCGACGAGATCGAGAAGGCCCTCAAGGGCATGCTCAAGCCGATCTACGAGGAGAAGGAACTCGGCCGCGCCGAGATCCGGGCGATCTTCCGCTCGTCCAAGGTGGGCAATATCGCCGGCTGCCTGGTGCAGTCGGGCATCATGCGCCGCAACGCCAAAGCGCGGCTGCTGCGGGACAACGTCGTCATCGCCGAGAACCTCACCATCTCCTCGCTCAAGCGGGAGAAGGATGATGCCACCGAGGTCCGCGAGGGCTACGAGTGCGGTCTGACGGTGACCTACAACGACATCAAAGAGGGCGACGTCATCGAGACCTACGAGCTGGTCGAGAAGGCACGGGTGTAGGCGTGGCTGATCCGGCACGGGCCAAGCGCCTGGCCAAGCGGATCTCTACGATCGTCGCTTCGGCGATCGAGTATGAGATCAAGGATCCGCGGCTGGTCGGGGTCACCATCACAGACGCCAAGGTGACCGGTGATCTGCACGACGCAACGCTGTACTACACGGTGATGGGTCCGGCACTGGACGTCGAGCCCGACTATGCCGGTGTTGCCGCTGCGCTGGAGAGTGCGACCGGTGTGCTGCGCAACAAGGTCGGCGCCGGAACCGGGGTGCGATTCACCCCGACCCTGGCCTTCATCCGCGATACCGTGCCAGATGTCGCTCACCACATGGAGGAGCTGCTGGCCCGCGCCCGTGCCGCCGACGCAGACGTGGCGCGGATCCGCGAAGGTGCCACTCCGGCGGGCGACGCCCAGCCCTACCGCGTGGTGGGAGAAGAGGCCAGTGGCGAAGACCCCGACGACTGAGATCGCCCGGGCCGGCAGGCGAGTCGACGCCGCCGGTGCGGCGGCGATGCTGGCGGCCGCCGGCTCGGTCGTCATCCTGTGCCACGTGCAACCCGACGCCGACACCATCGGTGCCGCGTTGGGGCTCGGTCTGGTGCTGGCCCGCGCCGGCACGCCCGTCCAGGTCAGCTTCTGCGACACGATGCCCGAGTCGTTGCGCACCCTGCCGGGTTGTGACCTGGTGGTGAGCCCGCAGGCCGTCCGCCGCGACGCAGACCTGGTGGTGACTGTCGATGTGCCCAGCGCCAGCCGACTCGGTGAGTTGGTCGCGCTCACCTCGGAACCTGAGGTCCTGGTGATCGATCACCACAAGTCGAATACCCTGTATGGATCGGCGAATTTCGTTGATGCGCAGGCTGATTCGACCACCATGCTGGTGGCCGAGTTGCTGGATTCCTGGGGTAGGGAGATCGACGTCGAGGTAGCTCGCTGCCTCTACGCAGGACTGAGCATCGACACCGGATCCTTCAAGTGGGCATCACCGGACGCACTGCGGTTGGCCGCGCGACTGGTTGATGCCGGCGTCGACAACGCGGCGATGAGCCGGCTCCTACACGACACCCATCCGTTCGGCTGGCTACCCCTGCTGTCGCGGGTGCTCGCCAGCGCGCAACTGCTGCCGGACGCTGCTGGCGGGGGAGGTCTGGTGCACGTCGTCGTCACGCACTCCGACTGGTCCGATCACCGGTCCGAAGAGGTTGAGTGCATCGTCGACATCGTGCGCACCACCGGGGAGGCCGAAGTCGCCGCGGTCTTCAAAGAGGTTGCCCCGCAACGGTGGTCGGTCTCACTGCGGTCTAAAGGATGTGATGTGTCAGCGGTGGCTACCGGCTTCGGCGGTGGCGGACACACCCGGGCCGCCGGCTATTCGGCCAGCGGGCCGATCGAAGATGTGGTGGCGGAACTGGCCGCCGCTCTGGGCTGACGCGCGCCGGTGCCGTCGGGGCCTGGTTTCTCGGGTTTGGGACGCCGCATCGCCGCACTGGCGATACCAGCGCTGGGGGTGCTGGCGGCCGAACCGCTCTACCTGCTCTTCGACACCGCCGTCATCGGACGTCTCGGTGCGGTCGCACTGGCGGGCCTTGCCGTCGGTGGCCTGATCGTCGCACTGGTCAGTACCCAGTTGACCTTCCTGTCGTACGGCACCACCGCCCGATCGGCGAGGTTCCACGGCGCCGGTGACCGGATGGCCGCGGTCCGGGAGGGTGTCCAGGCGACCTGGCTGGCGGTCGGACTCGGCGTCCTGGCGGTCGTCGTCATCCAACTGGTTGCCGCACCGCTGGTCTCGGCGATCGCCGGCGGCGGGGATATCGCCACCGCCGCATGCCAGTGGTTGCGCATCGCCATCCTCGCCGCTCCCGCGATCCTGATCTCGATGGCCGGCAACGGCTGGATGCGGGGTGTGCAGGACACCGCGCGGCCGCTGCGCTACGTGGTGACCGGATTCGGGTTGTCGGCGGTGCTGTGCCCGCTGCTGGTCTACGGATGGGCGGGCCTGCCGCGGTGGGAACTGGCCGGGTCGGCGGTGGCCAACCTGGTGGGGCAGTGGGTGGCCGCGCTGCTGTTCTGTCGCGCGCTGCTGCGCGAGCGGGTTCGGTGGCGTCCCGACTGGCCGGTGTTGCGCAGACAGATCGTGATGGGTCGCGATCTGGTGGTGCGCACGATGGCCTTCCAGGCCTGCTTCATCTCCGCTGCCGCGGTTGCCGCCCGATTCGGGGCGGCCGCGCTGGCGGCCCACCAGGTGGTGCTGGGACTGTGGACTTTCCTTGCGCTGGTGCTGGATTCGCTGGCGATCGCGGCCCAGTCACTGGTGGGTGCCGCGCTCGGCGGGGGCGATCCGGCGGGCGCCAAGCGGGTGGCCTGGCGGGTCACCGGGTTCTCGTTGGCGGCCGGCGCTGTGCTGGCGGTGGTGTTGGCCATCGGTGCGTCGACGGTTCCGTCGCTGTTCACCGGTGATCGTGCGGTACTGGACGCGATCGGGGTGCCGTGGTGGTTCCTGGTCGCCCAACTACCGATCGCGGGGGTGGTATTCGGTCTGGACGGTGTGCTGATGGGCGCCGGCGACGCCGCGTTCATGCGCACCGCCACCGTCATCAGCGCGATCGTGGGCTTCCTTCCGCTGACGTGGCTGTCGCTGGTGTTCGGCTGGGGTCTGACCGGGATCTGGGCCGGCCTGAGTGCGTTCATCGGACTGCGGCTTGTGTTCGGTCTGTGGCGCGCGCTCTCCGACCGCTGGCTGGTGTCGGGCACCGGCTAGTCAGGTCCGTGCGACCATCTACCGCGTGTGCTTCTCGATGACAGCGGATCTGGTGGCAGGGACCGCATTGCTGCCGGTGGCGGTCCTGTCGCTCCGCGAGGCCAGAAACCTGCGGGAGTTGCCCTTCGCGTCGCTGCCGGCGATCTTCGCCGCGCACCAGTTCACCGAAGTCTTCGTATGGCTGGGCCTGGACGGCGCGGTGTCCCCGGGGTTGGCGGAACTGGCGATGCGGATATACCTGTTCATCGCGTGGCCGTTGCTGCCGATCTACGTGCCGTTGGCCGTGCTGATGCTCGAACCCCACGGAGCCCGGCTGCGGGTGGGGCCGCTGGTCGGGCTGGGCGCTGTCGTGTCGGCCTATCTCGCCTACGTGGTTCTGTTCAATCCCGTCGAGGTGATCCGACACGAGCACGGGCTGGAATACGCCACCGTCGTCACGCACCCTCTGCTGTGGGCGGTGCTGTATATCGCCGCGGTGATCGGGGCGCCGATGTTGTCCGGCTACCGTTCGGTCGTCGCGTTCGGGGTACTCAACCTCATCGGCCTGGTGATGGTCGCGGTGTTCTACGTCCAGGCGTTCGCATCGCTGTGGTGTGTCTTCGCAGCCGGCTCCTCGCTGCTGATCCTGCTGCACATGGTGCTGCGCAGGCGGCTGCCGGATGCCGATCGGCTGCGCGGCGTGCGGTCGCTGGCCGAGGCCACTCCCGCCCGGCCTAGTTGACCTGCGATCGGCCCCGCTCGATCACCGAGGCACGGCTGGCGGCGATATCGTCACCGGTCGCAACGCGCATCCAGGCACGCGCACCCTCGGCTTCCATCCACAGCCCGGTGCTGGTGCCGGCCTCGTCGATGCGGTGATACGAGCTCAGCAGCGCCCGCACCGACTTCTGGTTGTTGCCCACGATCGAGGCGGCGATGGCGCGGGCGGCCGGCAGCAGTTCGCCGTGCGGGACGACCTCGGTGACCAGCCCGCAGCGCAGCGCATCGGCGGCCGACAGATAGTCACCGGTCATGCTCATCCGCCGCGCCATACCGACGCCGACCTTCTGCGGCAGCCGAACACTCAGACCCCAGGTCGGCAGTAGGCCCACCCGGGCGTGGGTGTCGGCGAACGCGGCCTTCTCCGAGGCGATCAGCATGTCGCAGTACAGCGCCAGTTCCAGCCCGCCGGTCACCGCCGCGCCGTTGATCGCCCCGATCACCGGCTTACTCATCGGCGGCCACTTGGGGGAGATGTCGGGCAGTTCGGTGGTGTTGCCGAGTTCTTTGAGGTCCAACCCCGCGCAGAACACCGGATCGGCCCCGGTGACGATCACCACGTCGACGCCGTCGTCGTCCTCGGCATCACGCAGAGCGGCAAAGAACTGCTTGCGCAGCGCCGAGGAGAGCGCGTTGCGCGACCCGGGGCGGTTGAACGTCAGGGTCCGCACCCGGTCGGTGGTATCGATGAGCAGAATGTCGGCGGTGGTCATGGTCACCACCGTAACCGTGGCTTGTGATGGCTCAGTAGACCCTAGGGTGGTGGGTATGCCCGATCGGAAACCGGCGAATCCGCGACTGATGTTGGCCCTGGTCATCACGTTCATGCTCGGCATCTCGATAGTCGCGATCATCGTCGCCACCCGCTGACCTCAACCGACCGGCAGGATCAGCCGTGAGGTTCCGCCGAGTCGGACGGTGTGAGTCGACGGGATCATCCGAAGGCCGCTGACCACCGGTTCGCCGGTGCCGAGGTTACGGGCGAACCGGGGGTGCGAACCTCCGGCGATCAGCACCCGGATTTGCGAGCCCGTGCCGAAGGTATGCGCGACGGGATCGAGTCGCAGGCGGATCGGACCGTCGTGGGCGGCGTCGAAGCGCTGGTATCCGTCGCTGACATTGCGTGAGTGCCCGCGCGCATCGATCTCGCTGACTCGCACGAATATGTCGAAGTGCGCGATATCGCAGCTGTGGTCGAGTTCGATCACCGGACTGCCGTACACGGTGACGTCGCTGCCCAGTGGATCGCTGGTGAAGCTCAGCACATCGGTGCGGCGGGCCAGTTCGGTGTCATCGCGGTACCCCGCCTGTCGCGACAGCAGCCGCCCGCCAATACTGGGGGTGGGATTGGCCGGGTCATAGCGAAAACGCGAAACCGCCTGTGCGGCTGACGGTTCGGTGGCGAGACTCCCTCCGGGCTGCAGGTACAGCACGGACTCCCGGGTGGACGGCGGCCAGTCCGGCATGGTCTCCCAGCGCCGGCTTCCGGTGATGAATACCCGCACCGGTTCCGACCGCGGCGCGGTGACATGCCCGCTCAGGTGGCTGCCCATCCAGGCCAGCGTCTCAGCGGCGGTGACGCCGGTCGCTTTGGTGACCATCTCGTCGTGGGTCCAGGGCCCGATCGTCATCGCGACGTCGACGTCGCGGCCGCGCAGGTGCCGGAACTGGTCGACGGTCTGGTTGAGGAAGACGTCCTGCCAGCCGGTCAGCAGCAGCACCGGCACCGCGCAGCGTTCCAGGGCCGCGGTCATCCGCATCGGCTCCCAGAACGGGTCGTCGCCGTCGGGATGAGCAAGCCAGCTCTCGTACCACCGAGACCGGCGCCCGAGCAGCGCCCGCCCGCCTTCGCCCAGCGGAACCTGCATCGCCCCGCGCGCCGTGCGTCGCGTCCCCTGGATCTGGTAGGCCAACCTCGGCCATGTGCCCCGTTCCTGGTGGGCCATCATGTCCGCCCAGCCCAGGAAGTCGTTGAGGGCGAACGCCCCGGTGCCCCAGCTGGTGCCGTGCAGGTCATGGGGGCCGACGGTGACGACGGCGGCGGCAAGTTCCGGCGGGGGATCCGACATCAGCGCCCACTGGGTGAAGCCCAGATAGGACAAACCGATGGTGCCGAAGGTGCCGGTGAACCAGGGCTGCTCGCGCAACCAGGCCACGGTGTCGGCGGCATCCTCGGCCTCGTGGACCATCGGTACGAAGACTCCGCCGGAGCCGAAGGTGCCCCGCACGCTCTGGAACACCACGTGATAGCCGCGTGCAGCGTAGATCTGGGCGTAGATGAACGAGAACGGGAACGCGCGGCCGTAGGGGCAGCGCACCAGGATGGTGCCCGCCGGGTGGGAGGTCTGGGGCGCGTAGTGGTCGGCGAGCAGGTCGACTCCGTCGCGCATCGGAACCCGCAGGCCCCGGTGCACCTGATAGCCGGTACTGGGCGGTGGCAGCCGTAGCGCCCTGCTCAAGGCGCGATGGGTCAACCGCGTGCTGGTCACCCGCCCACCATAGGTAACGCAAGTAGGCTGGCTCTTTATGGCTCCCACCCTCTGGGCGATCAGCGATCTGCACACCGGTCACACCGGCAACAAGCCGGTGACCGAGTCGCTGTACCCCGCGACACCGGACGACTGGCTGATCGTGGCCGGCGACGTCGCTGAACGCACCGATGACATCCTGTGGTCGCTGGA
>NZ_JBPCSX010000231.1:0-4504 GCF_051006775.1 Mycobacterium sp. | reverse complement strand
CTGCGACCACAATATGTCAATAACATCGGCATCTTTCGGCTGGAGGATGTGGTGCAGGATCACGCTGCACTTTTTCAGTTTCTGGGAACGGTCGCCAAACCGCGCTCGTCCAAGAGGTTGCGGGCCAAATCGAAGAATGAGGTCGTGTTATCAGCGGCAGAGGATGACGTCTATACGATGGTTCAGTCGGCCTTGACCGAAATTGAAAGGCCACCCACTGCGACTGAACTCGGTTATTGAAAATATCCGAGTTCCAGCAACCGCTAAGACCGAAGCCTCAACCGTTCACTGGGTTTCCTTCATCAGCAAGGCTTCGGAGAATGATTCAAGATCAAAGGTATCGTCGGGTACCGACGCCATGATGCGTTCGGTTATCGCTGTCAGGACAATATCGCGTTTTCGGGCTTCGATGAAACCAAAGTCAAGGTTGGACGCCCAGACGAAATCAACCTCCAGGAATGTTTCCGCCAGCAAACCGGTCAACGAATGCAGCCGATGTCCATGGAGTCCAGGCTACGGACGCGCGCGCCGGATGATCGCGCGCAACTTCTCCAGGCGGCCGGCCAGATCACGTTCCGCGCCGTGCCGAGTCGGGCGGTAGTAATCAGCCCCCACGACCTCGTCGGGCGGGTACTGCTGCGCCACTACGCCGTCGGGATCGTCGTGCGGGTAGCGGTAGCCCCTCGCATGCCCCAATCGCTCGGCGCCGGAGTAATGGCCGTCGCGTAGCGGGGCGGGCACCAATCCGGCCTTCCCCGCGCGGATGTCGGACATCGCGGCATCCAGTGCGACGGTGACCGCATTCGACTTCGGCGCGGTGGCCAGATGCACGGTGGCGTGCGCGAGCGTCAGCTGCGCCTCGGGCATCCCGATGAGTGCGACCGTCTGGGCGGCGGCCACTGCCGTCTGCAGAGCGGTCGGATCAGCCATGCCGATGTCCTCGCTGGCGAGAATCGTCAGACGGCGGGCGATGAATCGTGGATCCTCCCCCGCGGTGAGCATCCGAGCCAGGTAGTGCAGCGCCGCGTCGACGTCCGAGCCGCGAACCGACTTGATGAAGGCGCTGACGATGTCATAGTGCTGATCGCCGTCACGGTCATAGCGGACAGCGGCGCGGTCCAGCGACTGCTCGATGACCTCCACGGTGACCGGATTGCCTGCAGCGGCGGCGGTCTCGGCGGCGACCTCGAGGGCGGTCAGTGCGCGCCGGGCGTCTCCCGCGGACAACTGCACGAGCAGTTCCACAGCATCGCCGTCGATCGCCACCTCTCCGCCCAGACCCCTCGGATCGGCCACCGCCCGACCGATCACCTCCCGGATGGCAT
This sequence comes from Mycobacterium sp., assembly GCF_051006775.1. Classification (GTDB taxonomy): domain Bacteria; phylum Actinomycetota; class Actinomycetes; order Mycobacteriales; family Mycobacteriaceae; genus Mycobacterium. The sequence continues at coordinate 3,179 of NZ_JBPCSX010000231.1, read as the reverse complement.
CAGGACCCAGCGGTTGCAGGGCGAGGATGAGCGAGCGCGACAGCAGTGGCGCCACCACCGAGAAAGACGGGTTCTCCGTTGTGGCCGCGACCAGCAGCACCACCCGGTTCTCAACGGCGGCCAGCAGTGCGTCCTGTTGGGTCTTGGAGAACCGGTGCACCTCATCGATGAAGAGGACTGTCTGCCGGCCGTGCATCGCGGCGCGGCGTGCGTCGTCGATGACGGCTCGCACCTCTTTGACCCCGGCGCTCAGCGCCGAGAGCGCCTGGAACTGTCGTCCGGTGGCGTGAGAGATGAGCGAGGCAAGTGTGGTCTTGCCGGTGCCCGGCGGCCCGTAGAGGATCACCGAAGCCGCACCGGAGCCCTCGATCAAACGGCGCAGTGGTGCGCCGGCCCCGAGCAGATGGCTCTGGCCGACGACCTCGTCCAGCGAGGCCGGACGCATCCGAACCGCCAACGGCGCGGGCGCGCCACTGCTGACCGGCGACTGGGGGTCCGGGACGTCGAAGAGGCTGTCGGACACGGGTATCAGACTAGGGCGCGGGGCGTTGGCCTGCGCCTTGGCGTTCTCTTCGCATCCGTCAGGCATGCGGCCGGCCCGCTGACGTTCACGTTCGCCAGAACAGACGCGCCACGGGGTGATTTCGACGCCGAAGCGCAGTTTTCGCAATGTCACCGGGGTTACATCGTGGTGACCGATTGGGACCGCCGAAAAGCGGACACGAACACCTGGTTATACCAGTCCAACACCAGTTTTGTGCTTCGCTGCCATGCGCCGCTTTTTACGTTGCAAAAGTTTTGCCAAATCCAACACGGCAAAGAATTGATTGGCTACGTTGGTGCTCCTAACCGGAGAAACCGAGACGACCTGCCCGTTTCGGCGTTGAGCGGGGCGCCGACGGCATGGGGCGCTCAACTGTGAAAGGGAACCCGTGGCCGACAAGATCCCCAACAAAACGCTCAACATCGTCGACAATTTCGTCGACAAGCCCTACACCGTTCAGCGGCTGGTCGAACGACCGGTCGAGAAAGTCGTAGACAAGCCGGTCACCCTCGAGCGGGTGATAGAGCGTCTTGTCGTCGACACCGTCGACAAGGTCGTGGATAAGCCGGCGCAGGTGTCGCGTCTGGTCGAGCGCCCGGTCGTGACAGTTGTCGACCAGGTCGTCGACAAGGCCGTCAAGGTCAGCCGTCTCCTGGAGCGGCCGGTTGTGACCGTGGTCGATCAGGTCGTCGACAAACCGTTCAGGGTCAGTCGCACCCTTGAGCGTCCGACTGTGACGATCACTGACACTGTCGCCGACAAGCCCGTTGCGGTGCAGCGACTCGTCGAGCGCCCAGTTGTCAACATCGTGGACAAGATCACCGACAAGCCGATCGAGGTGCAGCGGCTGGTGGAGAAACTGGTCGTCTCCATCGTCGACAAGGTCCAGGAACGCCCCACCCAGGTTCAGCGTCTGGTCGAGCGGCTGATCGTCGACATCCAGGACAAGGTGGTGGAAAAGCCGGTCACCGTCCAGCGGCTGATCGAGCAGCCGGTGGTCAACATCGTCGAGAAGGTCATCGAGGTGCCGGTCGAGAAGATCGTCTACAAGACCGTGGAGAAGCCGGTCGAGAAGATCGTCGAGATCACGGTGGAAAAGCCCGTGATCAAGACGGTCCAGAATATCGTCGAGGTGGTTGTCGAGAACGTCATCGAGAAGATCATCGAGAAGCCCGTCGACCGCATCGTCGAGAAAATCGTCGAAAAGCCCAACATCATCGAAAAGGTGATCGACAAGCCGGTCGACCGCATCGTCGAGAAAATCGTCGAGAAGCCCAACATCGTCGAGAAGATCATCGAGCGTGCGGTCGACCGAGTGGTCGAGAAGGTCGTCGAAAAGCCGAACATCATCGAGAAGGTGATCGACAAGCCGGTCGACCGCATCGTGGAGAAGGTCGTCGAGCGGCCCAATATCGTCGAGAAGGTCGTGGAGAAGTCCGTCGATCGTGTTGTCGAGAAGGTTGTCGAGCGACCGCGCATCGTCGAGAAGGTCATCGACCGCCCGGTGGAGAAGGTGCTCGAGAAGACGATCACCCATCCGGTGCTGGTGGAGAAGATCGTCGAGCGCGAGGTCGAGTATGTCGATGAGCGGATCGTCGAGCGTCCGGTGGAGACCCTCGTGGAGCGCATCGTCGAGAAGCCGGTCTACCGGGAGGTCGAAAGGATCGTCGAGAAGCCGGTCGAGAAGATCGTCGAGGTGGTCGTCGAGAAGCCGGTGATCGTCCACAAATTCGTGGAGAAGCCGGTCGAGCGAATCGTGGAGCACGGCGAAGAGGTCACCGTCAACCGCCGCCTCGTGGGCAAGGCGTCGACGGTCGCGGCGAAGTTCGTCGAACGGGAGGCCCGGCAGGTGGAGTGGGTCGAGCGTATTACGGGCGAGCATCCGGTTGACGACATCGTCGGTGACGAGTCGGCTGCCTTCCGGGCCCGAGAGGCCTACCTGGTCGATCCCAAGGACGATCCGGGGCACCGTCGTCACTGACGTTGCCGCGGCACAGCATGACGCCGGGGCGGTCGAACCCCCTCCCGCCCCGGCGTCATCCATCGCTGAAAAACTGAAGACAATACGGAGGAGTTTGTTGTGACAGATGTGTCGGGTTACCGCCGCGGTACCGCGTTGACGCTCAGCGGATTGGTCGTCATCGCCGGCGCCACGCTGGGCGGTGCGCCCGCGGTGTGGGCCGAACCGGGCGCCGACGCCGTCAGTGCGATCAACGACCGCTTCGCCGCGTTCGGTGGCGAGGGATCCCTGCTGGGCGCACCCGTAGGTGATGCCGTGGACGTTCCGGGAGGCGCGGAGCGGCCGTATGCCGGCGGCGCGATCTATTACTCGAAGGACACTGGCGCACATGTGATGTACGGCGCCATTCTCGAGCGCTACCAGGCACTCGGCGGTCCGGCCGGCAGCGGGCTCGGGTTCCCGAAGAACGACGAGTCCGACACCGGCGACGGCACCGGTCGCTTCAACGACTTCTCCGCCCCGGAAGGGGCGTCGATGTACTGGACGCCACAGTGGGGCGCGTCGGTGATCAAGGGCCGCGTGCTCGAGGCATGGCGCCAATCCGGCGGCGTCACAGGGCCTTTCGGCTACCCCAGCGCGGACACCACCGTCGTCGACGGCGTTCAGACCGGTAAG
>NZ_JBPCSX010000230.1:0-4531 GCF_051006775.1 Mycobacterium sp. | reverse complement strand
CGTTTTCTGTTCGGACCAACGTTTCGGTCTCAGAGCCCCCTGTCAGGATTGAACTGACGACCTTTCGCTTACAAGGCGAGTGCTCTACCACTGAGCTAAGGAGGCCTGGCGGCGCCTGCGGGAACCAGCCGAGGCAAGAGCCTATCCGGTCATTCCCCGTCGTCGATCATCCGCTCGGAGTTGAACGGCCATAGTCGGCGTCCGGGCAGCGGGATCCGTCCGGCGATATCGCTCAGCGGATTGACCACCATGGACAGCGTCGTGACCGCCTCCCGGAGGAGCTCGATGGTCGGTGCCAGCGCTTCGAGGCCGGGGGCCAACCGGTTGAGTGTGTCGGCCACATCGGCGAGCTGCTCCAGCGGCCCGTTGCGAGCGGTGAGCTTGTCGATCAGGCCGTCTTCGGCGAGCAGCCGGTCGGCCAGCCCGTCCTCGGAGAGCACCCGCTCGACCAGACCGTCCTCGGCGAGCAGTTGTTCGACCAGCCCACCCGGCGCCAGCGCCCGATCCAGCCCACCGCCCTCGGCGGTCATCCGGTCCAGCACACCATCGGGAGCGGTGAGCCGGTCGATGAGGCCACCGGGCCGCATCAGACGATCCATCGGACCGCCCGGCGCCAGCGCGCGCCCCAGCGGTGCGTCATCGTCGACCAGGGCTGCTAATTTGTTGGCGCGGTCGATGGTCTCTTCCAGACCCAGCAGCCGCACCATCGAGTCCCGCGCCGATGGCACCGCTTCATCGCCGAGGGTGACTCTGGTCAGATCGACGGCCAGGCCCAGGCCGGATTCAGCTAGCACCAAGCCGACCTTTACCGGGACGGCCGCGACGCTCATCAGGGCCTTCGCCAAGTCCATGCCCTCAGTGTAGGAGCGCCGCCTGTGTTGCAGGCGCGTTCAGTCCAGGGCTGCCAGTGCGGCGATGATCCTGGCCTGTGCCTCGTCGAGTGACTCCGGTGACGGATTGCGGTCCACGTGGGCGAAACCGAAGTCGGTGATGTTGTAGGCGGGGAAGACGTGCACGTGCAGGTGCGGCACCTCCAGTCCGGCGATGATCAGTCCGGCACGCTCGGCGCCGAAACCGGCGCACACCGCCCGGCCGATGCGCTGGGACACTGCCATCACGTGATCGAACAGTGCCGGCTCGACGTTCTGCCAGTTGTCCACCTCGGCGCGGGGTACGACCAGGGTGTGGCCCTGGGTCATCGGCTCGATGGTCAGGAACGCCACGACTTCGTCGTCCTCGTAGACGAACCGACCCGGAATCGCGCGGTTGATGATCATGGTGAAAACGGAGGCCATGGGACTAGAGCTTAGGGCTCGGCAGATTTCGTGCTCAGGGCAGCCAACGGAGTTTTTGCCGATTGTCGTGATGAACGCATTCGGCTCAGGTAGGACGTATCAAACAGATGATGTGCCGCTTCACCAGATGGAGGACAGATGCAGCGCCCGGCCCTCAAGGCGATCCTCACATTCATCGGAGCGATCACGCTTCTGCTCGGCGCGGCCCTGCCGGCCTGGGCCGCGGATTCGGTGACTTTGACCCTCATCCGGCACGCCGAGTCCTTCGGCAATGTTCCGGGTGCGGGGATCGACACCAAGGTGCCCGGTCCGGTACTCACACCGCTCGGCGAACAACAGGCGGCGGACATCGCCCCCGGGCTCGCACTCGCCGGCTTCGACGGCATCTACTACTCCAACATGATCCGCACCTATCAGACCGCGCAGCCGTTGATGGCTCTGCAACCGACATGGTCTACCCAGGAGCTCGCCGGGTTCCGTGAGATAAGCGCCGGCATCTTCGAGGGACAGCCGATCTCCAGCGGACTGGGCCGGATCGGGTACTTCCTGATCCCGCTGACCTGGGCATTGGGCCTGCGGTCGCTACCGATTCCCCTGGGGGAGGGCGGTAACGAATTCGACGCGCGCTACAGCGGCGCCGTGGCCACCGTGATCGCCAACGGTGACACCGAGCCGGTGATCTTCTCGCACGGTGCGGCGATCATGGCGTGGTCGGTCATGAACGTCGACAACCCCGACATCGGGTTGCTGCTGTCTCATCCGCTGGGTAACACCGAGCAGGTCGTGGTGACCGGCAACCCCACCGATGGCTGGATGATGCAGAGTTACGCGGGCATACCGGTGAGCCAGAACCCGAGTCTGCTGACCCAACTTTTCGTCAACACCCGGGATCTGATCGTGGCGCCGCAGACCGCCGCCTATAACGTCGTCGCGGCCATCGGCACCTTGAACCTGCAGAACATTGTGGTCGCGGTCGCCGACGGTGTTGTCAGTGTCATCAAGGCCGGGGTCGGCTTCGTCGTCAACAGTGCCACCGACATCGTCAACGCGATCGTCGGGGTGCTGCCCCGCACCGACCGGGCACCCGCGTCCGCCGTCACTCAGCAGACCCCGGCGCGGCTCAAGGCCCGCGTCGCCGCGACGGCTGTCAGCGCCGCCGCAGTCGGCCGCGGCCACAGGACTCAGCCAGCCGCAGCTGCTGCCGCCACCGCCAAGCGTTCCGGTGAAGGACCAGGCCTGAAGGAGGCCGGCTCAAGTCGCCGTTCGGCGCAGAAGGCCGCCTGACGATACTCGGCTAGGTCTTCGGCGCCAGCATGCCGCTGATCTCATCCAGCGACCACGGCGGACTGTCATGGTGGTCGCGGTAGCCGAGAAATTCGGGGGTTGGCCGGTTGAATCGGCCGACGAATCCTCCTGCGGCAATGAACATCTGGCCGGTGATCCGCTTCGAAAGGTCGCTGATCAGATAGGCGTACATCGGGGCGACGTACTCCGGGGGTGCGGCATCCAGTGCGCCGCGGGCGCTCACATCGTCGAGCATGCCGCGCTGCCGCAGCGACTCAATGTGCCCCTCGTAGTCCGGTCCGGTGGATAACCGGGTCCGCGCACCGGGGCACACCACATTGGCACGCACCCCGTGCTCGGCGAGTTCGGCCGCGATCGCCATCGTCAATCCATTGACCGCGCCCTTACCGGCCGGGTAACCCGTGCCGCCGTAATCGCCAAGGAACGCGAACGAACTCGTGTTGACGATCGCACCGCCGCCGGCGGCGACCATCCGCGGCGCGGCCGCCCGGCAGGTGGCGAAGACGGTGCCCAGGTGCGCCTCGAGCAATTCGCGGAACTGATCCGGTGTCACCTCGAGAATCGATGAACCGATGGGTTCAGCGGTCCCCGCACAATTGACCAGACCGTGGATACCGCCGAATTCTTTCTCGCACAGGCTTATCAGCGCTTCCGCGACGGCTTCCTCAGATGCCGCACCGGCGAGTCCGACCGCACTTCCGCCGGCTGCGGTGATAGCTGCCACCGTCTCGTCGACCGCGCCGGTATCGCGCCCGTTCACCACGACGCCGGCGCCGAGGCTGGCCAGCAGTTTCGACACCGCGGCGCCGATCCCACGTGATCCGCCGACTACGACGGCTGCGGTGCCGCGCAGTGGCGAATCGCTCACTCAGCCTGACCGAACGCCATGCCCTCGAGGTTCCAGTAGCCCCGCATGTTGGTGATCAGACCGTCGTCGTCGACCCGGTAGCAGAACACACCGCGCACTGCGGAGGTCATTCCGCCTTCGAACCGGCTGCGCAGAACCAGGATGTGGGCCACTTCGTTGGGTGAACTCGACGGGAAGGTCTCCTCGCAGGTGACTGAGAGGTTGTTCACTGCGATGTTGGCGTCGTAAAACGCCGCGACGGCGTCCTTACCACGCACCCCGAGACCGTCGGGGTTGGTGAACGACTGCCCGATCGGATCCTCGATGACGACGTCGGGCGCCATCAGCGAGAGCCAACCCTCACGATCGTGGGACTGCACGCACCGCCATGACTCCCGGGAGGCAGCCAGGGCGGGCGTCAGCTCGGTGGTCTCCTGTGCCAAGGTCAGCGATCCTCGTCGGTGTAGCGGATGACCCCGCGGATGTTGCGGCCCTCCAGCATGTCCTTATAGCCGTCGTTGATCTGTTCGAGGCGGTACTCGCGAGTGATCATATCGTCGAGGTTGATCTTGCCCATCTTGTACATCGACAGGATGTGCGGGATGTCGAAGTAAGGGTTGCCGCCACCAAAGATGGTGCCCTGCAGGTTCTTCTGCATCAACGTCAGCATCGCCAGGTTCAGCGTGACGTTGGTGTCGACCATGCTGCCGATGGCGGTCATCACACAGGTGCCCGACTTGGAGGTGATGTTCATGTAGTTGTCGACGTCGGCGCCGTGCACCTCACCCACGGTGACGATGACCTTCTTGGCCATGAAACCGCCGGTCGCTTCCGCGATGCCGGCCATTGCCGTCTCGATATCCGGATAGGCATGGGTGGCGCCGAATTTCAGTGCGGCATCGCGCTTCCACTCGACCGGCTCGATGACGAAGATATTGCGCGCTCCGGAGATGACCGCGCCCTGCAGTGCCGACATGCCGACCCCGCCGACGCCCACGACTGCGACATCCTCACCGGGCTTGATCTGTGCGGTGTGGGTGGCTGATCCGTAGCCGGTGGTGACGCCGCAGCCGACCAGGCAGGC
>NZ_JBPCSX010000229.1:0-3504 GCF_051006775.1 Mycobacterium sp. | reverse complement strand
CCTTACCCGTTTCGATGCCCAGCGGCACCAGCATCGCCATCCACGCCTTGTCCACCGCACGGACAGGCTCCTCGCTGAGCACACCGGCCAAGGTGCGCCAGTAGTCCAAGCCGCGCGACGCGGTGGCACTCCACTCGACGTCCTTGTCCTCGATGAACCGGCATGCCGCAAGCGACCGCCCGATACGCCCCATCTTCATGGTTGTCTTGAACAAGTCGTAGTAGACCGGGTCCTTGTCGAGGATGCGCAGCAGGACTCCGATGTTGTTCGTAGCGCTTTGGCGCACGAAGTAGCCAGGCTTATCGAAGGCCTCGGGATTCTGCTCGGGGCCAACGATGATGTATCTGCCGCCCTGTCCCTGATCCGGGCCGGTCAGTCCGAGATCGGCAACCGGGCGTTGCCAGAAGTCCATGACACCGCCGGCTGTCTGCCCGGCCGGGTACTCGATCTCCAGCGGCCCGTCCTTGAGGCTGATGAAATTGAAGATGTAGGGCGTGGTCAGGTTGGCCGTTACGATCCCGCGCTTCTCCTTCAACGACCGCAGCACCACGAAGTCGGTCTCGCTGGTTACCCCGTAGGCCAGAGCCTGCCGGTCGCGCCAAGTGGTCACGCTGACCAGTGGAGTACTCCACAGGTAGGACTGGGCGGCCCGCTGGTAGTCCATCTCGTCATAGAGCAGCGTGGAGGCATCGTCGTCGAAATAGTTGTCAACAAGCGCGATGTCACCGACCGGGGTCGAAATGACTTCCCTCCCACGCAGAGTGGCATTCTCAAGCGGTATCCCCTGCGTCATCGCCACCCTACTTCGGATTGTTTGCAGTTTGCTGATCGCGTTCATTTCTACCGCATGAGCTGCTTTAGATCGAAAGGAAGCGACTTTTGCGGTTGCGGGCCGACTGCGGCCTTCCTCGCGGCCCGGGGCGGACAACAAGTCCGACGAAGTTCGACTCCCCAATGGCCGGCCTGGAAAGACAGATCTTCGAGATCTACGGAGACGACACGGTCGTCCACCCCGACGACGGTGACGACACCACCCTGGGCTTTGCACCCTGCTCCGGGTTACTGATTCCCGGGCTGAGAGTCAACGTCAACACCGTGTAGGGGTAAAGAAACGCGCATTTCTCGGCCGGCCCGGATCGCGCGGAAACGGCTGCAGCGGGTCACGTGCTCGAGTCATCGCGGCTGATTCTCGCGCGATGAGAGCTACTGTCGAACCACATTCCCGCGATATCAGGAGGACCCCATGGCTTTCGATCCCAAGGACGCACTCAACGCAGCCAAGGAAGTTGCCGCCCATGCCGTCGGCAAGTCCGCGGAGATCGCCGAAGGTGCCGGCAAGGTACTCAAGGGTGATATCGCCGGCGGCGTCAGCGACATCGTCGACGATGCCACCGAGATCGCCACCCATGCCCTGGGCAAGGCTAAGGAGATCTTCACCGGTAAAGATGACCCCGCCGGGTAACTAGGAATTTCCCACACCCCGCGATAAAGTAGCCCCTGGCAAAGGGGGCCTTGAGTGATCGCCGCAGCATATGTGGGCCGGACCGGCGGACTGGCAATCGCGCTGGGAATCGGTATTGCCCTGGGTTTCACAGCCGGAGGCGTTGCCGGCGCCGACGATTCCGCCGGTGCCACCGCCCGATCACCACGCCACCAACCGACCCACGCCACGCGATCCGTTCAGCAGCTGAGCCCACCGGCTGCAACTGCTCGGCGGCACCCGATGAACACCTCGCGTAAATCCGCCGCGCGCAGCACCTCGGCCGTCGACCCGGTCACCGCGTTCGTCGCCAACACCACACCCCGGATCATCGGGTCGCAAACCGGCCAGTCCCCCACCGGTGTCATCAGCGGGACACTCGAGGTGGCCGATCCGGACAGCGAAACCATAGGTGTGGCGGTCACCCTCGCGCCAACCCGTGGACGAGTCGAGGTCGGCGCCGGGCAGTACACCTACACCGCGGACCCGTTGGCCGCGCACACCGGTTACACCGACAGTTTCAGAGTCACCGTGAGCGACGCAGACAGCGGATTGCATCTCCACGGTCTATCGGGCCTGCTCAATATGCTGACCTTCGGATTACTCGGCGAAAGCGGACACCGCAGCACCAGTTCGGTCAGCGTCACCGTCGCGCCGTTCAACAATGCGCCGACCGCAACGGTGCGGACGAGCTCCCCCGATCCGATCAGCGGCGTGATCCTCGGCGCCGTCATCGGCAGCGATGCCAACGGCGACACACTGAGCTACAGCGGCGGCACAGCAACAACATATGGTGCGGTAACCGTTTCTGCCACAGGTGATTTCAGCTATACCCCAGACCCCTCCGCGCTCGCCGGTGCCAATGGTCAAGATTTCTTCACCGTCACCATCGACGACGGATACGGCGGCATCGTGGCAGTACCCGTCACCATCAGCATTGGGCAGCAGGCACCAGCCGGCGCATTGTCGACCTTCTGCGGCTGCACGTTGATGCCGGCGAACACCGTGTTCCATGCCGACGTCAGCTCGCTGCCGGTGCTTGCCACCTCGACCACATGGACCACCCTGCTCGGTGGAACCCTTCGCGCAGCATGGGGTCGGGACCCCTGGATGGGCAGTACCGGGGGCATGCCGGTGAACATCGTCGCCGCCGACCGGCCGGTCGAGACGGTCATCTTCAACCGCGGGCTGGCCACGAGCGGGCCCGCCATCGACGACCGGCCGTACGCGATCCCGGACTACCCGATCGTCGAGGGTATGCCGAACATCCCGGCCTGGGACCGTCACCTGTTGGTCTTCCAGGAAGGAACCTGCATTTCCCAGGAGCTCTACAACGTCGCCAACGGGGTCGAACTGCCGGCCAACAGTGTCGGGGACGCGCTGGCCAACGCGATCTACGCCAGCCAGTACGGCTCGGCGTGGATCGCGGAGGCGGGTGTGCACTACGACATGAGCAACCCGCTGTACCCGGCCATCGGAGCGGCCAATGCCAGCCGGCTGCCCTACCTACCACTGATCCTGCGACCGGACGATCTGGACCGCGGAGCCATCGACCACATGCTCGGTATCAGCATCGCCAAGGATCGTGGCACCGGCTACACCTGGCCGGCCCGTTCCGGCGACGGCACCGGCACCAACCCCGACGGCGTCCCGATGGGCACCGTGCTGCGGCTGCGGTCCGACTTCGACGTCTCCGGCTACGCCGCGGCGACGCAGGTGGTGTTGCGTGCGCTGAAGGAACACGGGGCGGTTATCTATGACTCCACCAATCCCGGCCAGGACGGCGCCCACCTCCTCGCCATGAGCAACGGGTGGACCGGCACCGCGTATCTGACCACCCAGCGCGAGCTGGGCACGGTTCCGTTGAGCGCATTCGAGGCCGTCGACGTCCTGGGGCTGGCGCTGGATCCGACCGCCGGCTGGGTGATCCGCCAACAATCCGTCGGCCCACGACAGCCGGCTACGGCTAGGACTTGACGAGACACTTCCAGCGGAAGGTGCTGCCCTCGAGGACGGTTGTGCAG
>NZ_JBPCSX010000228.1:0-3217 GCF_051006775.1 Mycobacterium sp. | reverse complement strand
GAAGGTGTCCCACTGCTGGATCGTCATCGTGCGACCCTTGCCGTCCACCAGAGACATCTGATTGTCCAACGCCGCCTGCGAGGAACCCGCGCCTGCGAACAACGCCGCGAAGGCGAGGGAAAGCGCTACCAGGGTCCGACTGATGAGCTTCATGCGCGGAACCTTATCGTGCCCGGGCCCTGACCGCGTCCCGAGTGCCGATTCCGGACGCACGTCACTCGTCGGAAAGCTGGAATTCGACCATTGCGGTGACGGTTTCAACAGCGTCGATCAAGGTGTCGACGCGCGCGGCCAGCGTGGGCGCGGACAGCACGGCATAGCGGTCGGCCTGACCCATCGGAACGCGCGCGGCCAGCGCGTATAGGTGCCGCGCCGGGTCCTCGGCCGTCGCAGCGTCAACGGCGAGCGCGTCCGGCCGGATGCGGCCGCCGGCGGCGTCGGCAACTCGGCGATAGAGCGTCAGGATGACGTCCACCACATCTCCGATCCGCTCGGGACCGACCTCCGGCCCCGGATCGTCGGGCCACGGCTCGGCCTCGGCGACGGGATAGGGATCGTCGGGCAACCAGCGGCTGACATTGATCCGCTCCCCCGCGAGGGCGATGAGTTGATATTGACCCGGACCGTCTTCGGCCCAATCGGTGATGCGCGCCAGCACCCCGATATCGCTGCGGATATCACCACCGCCCACCTCACGGCCCTGGCTGATCAGAACGACACCGAAGACCGGATCAGCAGCGCCGAGGCAGTCCTGCACCAGACGGGAGTACCGGGGCTCAAAGATGCGCAGCGGCAGCGTCTCCCCGGGAAGCAGGGCGGACTGCAGCGGGAACATCGGAAGCGGCCGCTGCATTACCGGACCCCGCCGGTGACCACGTCCTTCACCGGAGCACCCGGGGCGACGAAGGTGCACAGCGCGGCAGCCACTCCCACCCACAGATCAGGGTTGGCCGCCACCAGCTTGTTGCCGTCCTGCCCGATGGCAGCGATGACGTCGCGGCGGGCACCGTCCTTCATGCTCACGTACTCACGGCATGTGGTGGACAGCAACGCGGCGACGCCGACCTCACCGGGGGCGGCCACCGGGGTGCCACCGATCGCCCTGCTGCAGCCGCCTGCACCCAGCACCGCGGCGGCTGTCACCGCGATTGCGGCGGTCCTGCGAAGCCGTTCCATCCGCCCCCCTAGACGTCCAGTTCGCGGACGAGCGAATCGACCACGGCACGCAGATCCCCGCCGTGCGCCTCGGCCACCCGGCGCTGGCGCTGATACGAAGCGCCCCGACGGGGTATCTCGGCCACCGCGGCCAATTCGTCGGCGCACTCCAGCGACTTGGCAACCGGCTCCAACCGGCTGAGCAGGTCGTCGAGATCCTCGGTGACCGGCCGCTCCCTGCTGTCGGCGTCCAGGATGATGATCGCGTCCAATCCGTAGCGAGCCGCCCGCCATTTGTTCTCCTGGACATGCCACGGCGGCATGACAGGCAACTGCTCACCTGCTTCCAGGCGCCGGTCCAGGTCCACGATCAGGCAGTGCGTCAGGGCTACCAGAGCGGATAACTCCCCGATATTGGACACGCCATCGAAAATGCGGACCTCGACGGTCCCAAGATGGGGGGATGGCCTGATGTCCCAACGGATTTCGTTGACCTGATCGATGATGCCGGTGGTCTTCTGGTCATGCACGAATCGTTCGAATTCGCGCCAGGTCTGGAACCCGAAGGGCAGTCCCGCGGTAGGCAGCTGCTGAAACATCATCGCCCGGTTGCTGGCATAGCCGGTGTCCTCACCGGCCCAGTACGGGGACGACGCCGACAACGCCAGCAGGTGCGGGTAGTGGTTGAGCAGCGAGGAGATGATCGGCATCACCTTGTGCGCTGAGGAGACCCCAACGTGGACGTGCACCCCCCAGATCAGCATCTGACGCCCCCACCACTGGGTGCGGCTGATCAGCTCGGCGTATCGCGGACCTTCGGTCAGTTCCTGCGCGGACCACTGGGCGAACGGATGCGTACCCGCGCAGAACAGTTCCATGCCCCGGTCCCGCACGACCTCACGGGTGGAGGTAAGGGTGGTCCGCAGATCGTCCATCGCTCCGGCGACGGTGTCGCAGATGCCGGTGACGATCTCGACGGTGTTGCGCAGTAGTTCCTTGTGCACGTGCGGGTTGTCACCGATGTCGGCGATCACCGCGGCTGCCTCGTTGGACAGGTCCCGGCTCTCGCTATCGACGAGGGCGAACTCCCACTCCACGCCGAGTGTCGGTCGCGGCGAGCCGGCGAAGTCGATCCTAACCGGCGCTGATGACACCGCAGGCGACCCGTTTGCCGCCGTCACCGGTGGCCAAGGTGGATTCGTCGGGTCCAGGCGCACCGTTGATCTGCTGGTACCGGTCGGCCGGGATGTTGGCGAAATTGTCCGCGCCCTCATGGATGATGATCGCCGTCCCGGGACCGGCCAGCAGCTCCTCTCTGGTGAAGGCACTGGTGGTCGTCACCAGCATCGCGGTGCCGTCGGGGCGCACCTGTAGCGAACTGAGGTCGCCGGCGTGGCCCGGATGGGCTGCGGGGGTGGCCCCCTGGAAGTGCCCGCCGGCCGACAGGAAGTCACCCGGGGCACCGCCGGCGGGGGCGACCGAGTTCGTCTCACACCGGCCGACGGTGTGGAAATGCAGTCCATGCGGCCCGGGCGCCAATTTGCCAGGTTCAGAAGTCTGCACGGTGACGGTGGCGAAACCATCCTTGAACTCGATGGTCGCGGCGGCCACCTGCGAGCCGTCCGGTGCGTTGATCTGCGCCGTCAGTGCGTTCGCAGGCGCGACCGGGGCGGGGGCCGACGACGTCGGGTCGGGACGCTGGGCCGGGTTGTCCGGGCTGCAGGCGCTGAGCAGGATGACCGGTGCGGCGAGGACAAGGACGGCGCACTTCCGGACGATCGCGGGTTCGGCCATGGCCCTGAGCCTATCGGAGCTAACCGGTGGCGAGCACGATCACGCCGGGGGGCTGCTCGGCGATTTCCGGTATGCGCACCTCGACCGGCGCCTCGAGAATCTTGCCGACCGCCTCGGCGGCCTCCTTCTCGCCCTCGGCACTGCCGAAATAGACCGTTGTGGCCGGAACCTGGGCCACCGTCGAGGTGGTCGCCTCGGTGACGTTCCAGCCTGCCTCCCGCAACCGCTCGCCCAGCCGGGTGGCGCCCGCCTGATCGTCGGAGACGCT
>NZ_JBPCSX010000227.1:0-10926 GCF_051006775.1 Mycobacterium sp. | reverse complement strand
CCGGCGGCCTCGGCTTCGACGACGACGGCATTGAACGCACCGTTGACGGTGGCCAACGGATGGGTCAGCGGAACCAACGCCGGATAGACCCGCGCCGAAACCCGTTGCACACCATCGGGTGTGGTGATGCGCTCGCAGATGGCGAGCAGCTTGATGGTGCAGCCGAGCGCCTTGGCTGCCTCGAAGTCGGCGGCACCGACCTTGGTGATGCCCTCGCGGTAGACGTCGTCTGCGGTCACCCGGGTGTGGAATGCGATCGACGCGAGGATGGCTGCTTTGGCAGCCGCGTCGTAGCCCTCGCCGTCGGCGGTGGGGTCAGCCTCGGCGTAGCCCAGAGCACTGGCGTCGCTGAGCGCGTGCGCGTAATCGGCGCCGGTGGATGCCATCGCGGACAGGATGTAGTTGGTGGTGCCGTTGACGATCCCGGCGACCCGGAGCACGCTGTCACCGGCCAGCGACTGGGTCAGCGGACGGATCACCGGGATGGCTCCGGCCACTGCGGCTTCGAAGTAGAGGTCCACGTGCGCATGCTCGGCCGCCTGGGCCAGTTCGCCGGTGGACTGCGCCAGCAGCGCCTTGTTTGCGGTGACGACCGACTTGCCATGCTCGAGTGCGGTGAGGATGGCCTTGCGGGCCGGCTCGACCGGACCCATCAGTTCGACGACGATGTCGACGTCATCGCGGGAGACCAGTTCCTCGACGTTCTCGGTGAGCATCTCGATCGGCACTCCCCGGTCAGCAGCGACCCGCCGGACGGCGACCCCGCGCAGTTGCAGCGGCGCGCCGATCCGGGCAGCCAGATCCGGGGCGCTCTGCTCGATGATGCGAACCACCTCGCGGCCGACGTTGCCCAAACCGAGCACGGCGACGCCGATCGGCCTCTCGTGATCGGACTTCTCTCGATCGGACACGTTCACCTCACCTCCAGACTGAGCAGATCATCGACGGTTTCCCGGCGCAGAATCACCCGCGCCCGTCCGTCCCGCACGGCCACCACGGCGGGCCGTCCGATCAGGTTGTAGCGACTCGACATCGAGTAGCAGTAGGCCCCGGTGGCGGCCACCGCGAGCAGGTCTCCGGCGACGATGTCGTCGGGCACCCACGCGTCGCGCACCACGATATCGCCACTTTCGCAATGCTTGCCCACGATGCGGGCCAGGGCCGGTGCCGTGGCGGTCGAGCGGGAGGCCAGCCGGACGTCGTATTCGGCCCCGTAGAGCGAGGTCCGGATATTGTCGCTCATCCCGCCGTCGACACTGACGTAACGGCGGTGCTTGCCGCCGCCGAGAGCCACGTCCTTGACGGTGCCGACCTCGTAGAGGGTGATGGTCCCCGGCCCGGCGATGGCCCGGCCGGGCTCCACCACCAGTCGCGGGACGGGCAATCCGACAGCGGCGGACTCATTGCGCACGATCGCGGTCAGCTTGGCGGCCAGATCCGCCACCGGCGGGGGGTCCTCGTTCGGCAGGTAGGCGATGCCCAGTCCCCCACCGAGGTCCACCGTGGACAGCTGCGCCGTCTTGGCCACCCCGATCTCGGCCACCACGTCGCGCAGCAGACCGATGATCCGGTGGGCCGCCAGCTCAAACCCGCCGACATCGAAGATCTGCGAGCCGATATGGCTGTGCAATCCGACCAGTCGCAGGTGATCGGCGGCGAACACCCGGCGCACCGCATCGATGGCCGCACCACCGGCCAGCGACAGCCCGAACTTCTGATCCTCGTGCGCGGTGGAGATGAATTCGTGGGTGTGCGCTTCAACTCCGACGGTCACCCGGACCAGTACGTCCTGAACCACTCCGGCCGCGCCGGCGACGGCATCGAGCCGGTCGATCTCGATCAGCGAGTCCAGCACCACGTGGCCCACACCGGCGCTCACCGCGGCGGTCAGTTCCGCGACCGACTTGTTGTTCCCATGCATCGTGATGCGCTCCGCCGGGAATCCGGCGTGCAGCGCGACAGCCAGTTCGCCGCCACTTGCGACATCGAGCGACAACCCCTCGTCATGGATCCAGCGTGCGATCTCGCCGCACAGGAATGCCTTGGCCGCGTAGTGCACGTTCTCCCCGCCGCCGAAGGCGTGCGCCATCTCGCGGCAGCGGCCGCGGAAATCGTCCTCGTCGATGACGAACAATGGAGTTCCGAACTGGCGCGCCAACTCCGTGACGGTCACCCCGGCGATTCGGACCGTCCCATCGTCGTCGCGAATAAGATTGCGCGGCCAGACATTCGGGGCCAGCGCCAACAATTCGGCAGCGGTCGACGGCGGTGGCTCCGAGCTGCCGTGGTGGACCTAGTCGGCGTGCCGTGGACCGGCCGGATGGGCGTTCACATCCGCTCCGGAGCGCTCACACCGAGGATCCCCAGACCGTTGGCGATCACCTGACGGGTCGCCTCGCACAGCGCAAGCCGGGCCCGGTGCAGATCGCCGGGTTGCTCGTCGCCCTGCGGCAGCACCCGGCAGGAGTCGTAGAACCGGTGGTAGTCACCGGCGAGGTCCTCCAGATATCGGCACACCCGGTGCGGCTCCCGAAGGGCGGCGGCGGACTGCAGCACCCGCGGGAACTCGCCGAGGTTGCGAATCAGGGTGCCCTCTTTGTCATGGTTGAGCAATTCCAGATGTGCGGTGTCGTAAGTCAGGCCGAGTTCGGCCGCATTGCGCGCCAGTGCGCACAGCCGAGCATGCGCATATTGCACGTAGTAGACCGGGTTTTCGCTCGACGCCGAGGCCCACAGCGCCAGATCGATGTCGATCGGTGAGTCCACCGAGGAGCGGATCAGCACGTAGCGGGCCGCATCCACCCCGATCGCCTCGACCAGGTCGTCCAGGGTGATGACGGCGCCTGCGCGCTTACTCATCCGCATCGGCTGGCCGTCACGAACCAGGTTGACCATCTGGCCGATCAGCACCTCGACGGTGTCGGGGTCGTCACCGAGTGCTGCGGCGGCGGCCTTGAGCCGGGCGATGTAGCCGTGGTGATCAGCGCCGAGCATGTAGATGCACAGGTCGAAACCGCGCTGCCGCTTGTCCAGGTAGTAGGCGAGATCGCCTGCGATATAGGCGGGTTGGCCGTCGCTCTTGATGACGACGCGGTCCTTGTCGTCGCCGTAATCAGTTGTCCGTAACCAGCTTGCGCCGTCCTTGTCATAGATGGCGCCGTTGGCCCGCAGTTTGGCGGTCGCCTGGTCCACCCGGCCGCTGGTGTGCATCGAGTCTTCATGGGTGTAGACGTCGAAGTCGGTACCGAACTCGTGCAGGGACTTCTTGATGTGGCTGAACATCAGGTCCACGCCGATCGACCGGAAGGTCTCCAACTGTTCGGCCTCAGGCAGGCTCAGCGCATCGGGAGCCTTGGCGAGCACGTCGGCGGCGATGTCGTTGATATAGGCCCCGGCGTAGCCGTCCTCCGGTGCGGGCTCGCCCTTGGCGGCCGCGATCAGCGACTTGGAGAACCGGTCGATCTGGGCGCCGTGGTCATTGAAGTAGTACTCGCGCACCACCTCCGCACCCTGGGTGCTCAGCAGCCGTCCGAGGGCGTCGCCGACGGCGGCCCACCGGGTGCCACCGATGTGGATCGGCCCGGTGGGGTTGGCCGAGACGAACTCCAGGTTGATGTTGCGTCCGGCGAGCAGGCTCGAGTTGCCGTAGGTGGACCCGCCGCCGAGCACGTCGGCGACGATCGCGCCCTGGGCCGAGGCCTCGATCCGCAGATTCACGAAGCCGGGTCCGGCCACCTCGGCCGAGGCGATGCCGTCCGCTGCGGTCAGGGCCTCGGCCAGCCAGCCGGCCAATTCGCGCGGGTTCACCCCGGCCTTCTTGGCTACCTGCAGCGCCATATTGGTGGCGTAATCGCCGTGCTCGGGATTACGCGGCCGCTCGACAGTCGCCGTGGCAGGCAGGGCCGCCGGATCCAGGCCGTGCCGGGTCAACACCACCGCAGCGGTGCTGCGCAGCAGTTCGGCAAGATCGGCGGGGGTCACGGTCATTCATCTTATTGTCTGACGTGCTCAGACCCCGCATCAGCATCGGCCAAGGCTGACCCGGGCAGATGGGTTAGGCTGTCAACGCCCAACGGCGCATCACGCGCCCCCGTAGCTCAGGGGATAGAGCGTCTGCCTCCGGAGCAGAAGGCCGCAGGTTCGATTCCTGCCGGGGGCACCCTGGCTTTTGAAACTACCCGCTGATCGCCCGCACCGAATCCGGCAGCGGGATGCTCGCATCACAATCCGGTGCCCGACGCGGCTCGCCGTAGCTGACCGTCATCGGCACCACACCGGCCCACCCGCCGGCGGCGACATCCTCATCGGGATCCTCCGGCCAGCCGGCGGCGATCTTCAGCGACCAGTTGTCCGCACCGATCGCCAGCCGCAGCACCAGTGTGGCCGCCAGTTCCTTGGCGGTGCTGGGCCGGATTTCGGCGACCCGGCCCGGAATGAAGCGATCCGTCAGCGCCTCCAGATAGGCGTTCTTCTCCTCGGCACCGACAACGCCGAACGTGCCGAAGATGACTGCGCTGCGGTAGTGGAACGACGATTCGAAACCGCTGCGGGCCACCAGCACTCCGTCCAGCGCGGTGATCGAAACCGCGGCCGGTACCCCGTCGGCCAGCAACCGCATCCACGGTGATCCGGTGGAACCGTGGATCACCACCTCATCGCCGAGCCGGGCGAATCCGGTGGGCAGTGCGACCGGGTGGCCGTCGCGGACGAAGGCGATGGTGGCCAACACCGTGGCGTCCAGGAGCGAGTCGAGCTGCCGACGATCGGTGCTCTGCCGGTCGCTGAGCCGGGAGACTTCCGTGGACGGCATCTCAGCGGACTCTGCGCAACGCGTCGACAGTGAGATCCTTCAGCGTGGGATAGCCGTCGACGGCCATGATGAGGTCGGCTTCGGCAAGGATGGAGCGCAGCACGTGGACGATGCCGTCGGTTCCGGCCAGCGCGGCGCCGTAGGCGTAGGGCCGCCCGATCCCAACGGCCTTGGCGCCCAACGCCAAAGCCTTGATGACGTCAGCCCCGGAACGCACGCCCGAATCGAAGAGCACCGGGATATCGCCGGACGCGGCCACCACATCAGGGAGGCAGTCGATGGCGGGCAGTCCGCCATTGGCCTGCCGGCCACCGTGGTTGGAGCAGTAGATACCGTCGACTCCGGCGTCGATGGCCCGGCGGGCGTCCTCAGGATGGCAGATGCCCTTGAGGATCAGCGGCAGCGTGGTGATCGAGCGCAGCCACGGTAGGTCGTTCCACGTCAACGAGTTCCCGAAGATGCTGACCCAGTGCATGACCGCATTGCGCGGATCGGAGAGGTCGGCGTCGACCTTGGACCGGAAATGCGGATCGCTGATGTAGTTGGCCAGGCACATCCCCCGCAACTGCGGAAAGTTGGCGGTGGTCAGGTCACGAGGACGCCAGCCGGGGATCCAGGTGTCCAGCGTGACCACGATCCCGGTGTAGCCGGCCGCCTCGGCTCGATGCACCAGGCTCTCCGCAAGGTCACGGTCGGTCGGGGTGTAAAGCTGGAAAAGCCCTGGGGTGGAACCGAATTCGGCCGCGACGTCCTCAAGCGGGTCCATCGTCAGCGTCGATACGCACATCGGCACCCCGGTACGAGCGGCCGCCCGCGCAGCGGCGACATCGCCGTGGTGGTCTGGTGTGCACACCCCGATCACACCGACCGGCGCCATGAAGATCGGGACGTCCCAGCGGCGCCCCCACAGCTCGACGGACATATCGCGCTCTTTCGCGCCGACGAGCATCCGCGGCATCAGGCCCCAGTTGGAGAAGGCGGCGGCATTGGTGCGCTGGGTCGATTCATCACCGGCGCCGCCCGCGACATAGGACCAGATGCCGGGCGGCATCGCCTGCTCGGCGCGCGCTTCGAGCTCATCGAAGGACATCGGCAGGGAGGGCAGCACCCCGCCCAGCCCCTGGAAGTAGATCTCGATCTGGTAGTCGCCGTAACTCATGATGCGGCCTCTCCGAAGTCGGCGACCACATCAGCGGCGGCCTGCAGCTGTCCGAGGTCGGAACTGGTTGGAATGAGGTGGATCTCGCTGGTTCCGACGGCGGCGAAGCCGCGCAGCACCTCCGCGAGTTGATCCTGGCTGCCCGCCCAGCCTGTATTCGGTGCCATCGCATCGACGTATTCGACCGGAATCCAGTTCATGTAGTGGCGCAGGTGCCGATGGATCTGCGCACGGGCATCGGCGGAGTCACCGAGCGCGAACCAGAACGAGGTGGCCAGGTGCGGCGCGGGCTTACCCGCCTGCGCCCACGCGGTCCGGCCGACCTCGAACAGCTCGTTCTGCTTGTCGACATCAAGGTCCAGCGTGATGCCGGCCAGCCCGTCGGCCCATCCCGCCGCGCTGCGCAAGGTCTTGGGCCCGATGGTGCCGACCAACAGACGTGGCTGCCGTGCCGGCTGCGGGCCCACCGGTAACACCGCGTCGGTGACTTTCTCGCCGGCCCACACCCGCTTCATGACCGCGACCCGGTCGGCCATCTCTTTCATCGTCTGGGTCGAGGGGTCGGCGCCGACGGCGCGATAATCCTCGTGCCGGCCGCCGACACCGATGCCGACGGTGAGCCTGCCGTCACACAGCATGTCCCCGGTGGCCAGCGACTTGGCCAGCAGCACCGGGTCGTGCAACTGGGGCACCACGACGGTGGTGATCAGCGGCACCCGCTGCGTCCACGCGGCCAGCGCACCGAGCAGGGTCTGCGCTTCGGGATTGCCGAACGCGATGCGCTCACCCCAGCACAGCGAGGAGAACGGACCGTCGTCGATCCCCTGGGCCCACCGCTTGAGCAGCCCGGCATCGAGATCGGGCTCCATCACGGGCATCGTCATGCCAATCTGCACGCTCGCGATTCTGACACGCCCCGGCCGGGGAGTCCCTATTCCTTGCGGGCTTTCACCGGTCCGGTCTGCGCCGGCGCAGAGAGCAGGTTGCCGCGCATGGTGCCGCGCGCGGTGCGGATGGCCACCAGCACCCAGGTGCACAGCAGACCCCCGTAGGCGATCACCGAGGCCACCCGGAATGCCGGCAGTCCGGTGTGCAAGGCCAGCTGCGTCGTGCCGGTGACGAAGGTTCCCACCGGAAAGGTCAGGCTCCACCAGGTCAGCGCGAAGGGCATGCCCCGACGCAGCGCGTACACGGTCAATGCGGCGGCGAGTGCTATCCACAGCACGCCGAACCCCCACATAGGCACGCCGAACAGCACCGCGAAACCGTCCAGGAGAGCGGCGATGTCGTGGTCAACGGCCAGAGCCGCGGCGCTCCCGAGCAGTCCGGCGGCGGTGATGGACTGGCCCACCGGACCGAGCACGATCCACAGCGTCGCCACCCGGGCGGTCCCCGAGGTGCCGAAGTAGGTCAACCGGCTCCAGATCATCGCGATGATGAGAAATGCCGCTATCAGCGAGAGCCCGAACATCGCGTAGCAGCCGTAGAGCAGGGTGGCCCTGGCGGTTCCCGGTGCCGCGTGCGGGATGAGCAGTGCGCCGGTGGCGGCCGACACCATCGGCGGGACCACCGGCATCAGCCAGCCGCCGAAGGCGGCGTCGGGCTCGACCTTGTACTGGGTGAACATCAGGAAGGGGATGCTGACCGCAGTGAACAGCCCGGCCGCCGTACCGGCGGTCCACAGCACCCAGTCGAGGTTGACCGCCAGTTGTTCGCCGATCAGATCACGACCCACCAGGACCGTCCCGGCGCCCACGGTCAGCAGTGCCATTGGCGCCGCGCCGTAGAAGTGCACCATCTGCTGGCCGGCCGCGTGATCCCGGGCGAGGCTGGGATGACGCAACCAATGTCCGCCCACCGCGACGCCGAGCACGGCCAGCAGTGCGGCCGACAGCGCCCACACCACCACGGC
Organism: Mycobacterium sp.; assembly: GCF_051006775.1. Classification (GTDB taxonomy): domain Bacteria; phylum Actinomycetota; class Actinomycetes; order Mycobacteriales; family Mycobacteriaceae; genus Mycobacterium. The sequence continues at coordinate 3,045 of NZ_JBPCSX010000227.1, read as the reverse complement.
GAAGCCGCGCAGCCCGGGAATCTGGATCGGCAACGTGGCCGCCGCGTTCGCCACGATTCCGGTGCCCATCACCGAGGCGAACCAATTGGGCCCGAGGTAGCGGGGCTCGGTGTCCGCCGCCGTCATCGGCCACCGCCACTGCGGCCGCGGCGGTCCTCCTGATTGCGGTAGTCACTGGCGAGCCGGCCGACGTGCTCGGGCAGCACACCGGCGGCGACGTCAGCCAGGCTGGTCTGCTCGAGCACCGATCGCATGCTGGCGCGCAACGCCCGCCAGACGTCGGTCAATGCCGTGGTCGGCCCGGTGTAGTCCAGATCGCCCAGGGCGATGTCGCGCACGCTGGCCAAGGGTCCGTCGATACAGCGAAGTACGTCGGCGATGCTGATCTGCTCGGCCGGACGGGCCAATTCATAGCCGCCGTCGCGGCCGCGGTGACTGCGGACTATCCGGTCCGCCCGTAAATCGGACAGGATGTCGACCAGGAATTGCGCGGGGATGCCCTGCGCTTTGGCGAGATCTTCGGTCTTGACCAGGATGCCCGGCCCTGCTGCTGCCAGCTGCGTCATGGCGCGGACGGCATATTCCGCCTTCGCCGACATCCGCATACCGCGAATTCTCTCACTAGCGGATTGACGAGCGGGGACCCTAACGGCCTGCGGCGGCACTCCGGGTTCGCGCGAGGGCCTTGGCGCCACCGCCGGCCGGGTTCTGAACGACCGCGCTGACCTGATCGCCGACAGACTTGACCGCATCCAGGACCACACCGGCGACCTGGCGCGGAACCGGGAGCGCCCGGGGCGCGTCGGTGGCGGACACTGCGGCCCCTGCCCGCGCCGACACTGCGACGGCGGACGCAGTCGACGCGGATCGCGGTGACTGCACCAGAACCGGCAGAGCGTCCTGCAAACGTTGGTCGCGGGTCATCACCGACGAGACATCAGTGACGCCACCGGCCGGCGGTATCGGTCGCAGGGGCAGGACGGCCGGCCCCGGCGGATCGAACAAGTCGGTCAATTCGTCGAGGTGGTTGTCGATGATGTCCTTGACCGCGTTGACGATGAGCATCGACGCGTTGAACGGGATGGTGACCGCCTTCTCGACGGCCTTGACCGCGTTCTGCAGGGCGGCGTTGATATCGCCGTTGACCAAGGCCGTGAGCGTGTCACCGATCAGACTGGGTTCGGCGACGACGGCCGCGCCGACCACGAAGGCGGCCGTGAGCACGTTCTTGCCGAGATAGGCGGCGTCGTTGTAGACGGCCGAGACGACCTGCTCAACGACCGGCACGACCGACCCGTTGATGAATGTGGTGGTCACATTCGTGACATCAGCGGAAACGGTGGCCAGCGGAGCCGTCAACAGCGAGGAGTCCAGGTGCGGAGTCAACGCCGGGACCAGAGCGGCCAGATCAGGCGGCGGCGCGATGGGTGCGGGTGCGGGAGACACCACGGTGGCGGGGACGGAAAGGTCCGGTCCGGAGACCGCGGCGACGCCGGCGACGAACGCATCGACGATCGCGTTCTTACCGACATAACTGGCGTCAGCGGCAAGAGCGGAGACGAGTTGCCTGAGTACCGAGAACGGGTTGGTGGACTCAGGCGCCGCCGGAGCGATGGCGTCGAGGAAGGAGGCGTCCAGCATGTCGGCGGAATCACTACCCGCCGACAGTGCGACCGCGGGGATCTGGACATCGGCGCGCGGGACCAGGATCGGATTGGCCACGATGACACCGGCAGCCACCATGGCCACCCCTGTCGTGACGATCGGACCAATCGCGCGGCGCACTGTCCTCACCCGCCTTTCTCTGACACCGAATACTAGCATACCTGAGAAGAAACTGAGAAGACCTGTTCGAGCCTGCCTAGCACAGTGCCCCCTCCCCGGAGGGGAGGGGGCACTGTGCTGCGTTGTTGCGACCTACTTGGCGGCAGCAGCCTTGGCAGCGGCGTGACGGCCGACGCCGGCGCCGGCCTTCTTCGCGGCGGCCGGAGCAGCCGCTGCAGACTTGGCAGCCGCCGGGCGACCCGCAGCCACCGGCACCGGGCCCGGGACCGTGGTGGCGAGCGCGCCGGCGATGGTGGTGGCCAGACCCGTGCCCACCGCCCGAACGCTCGGCACCCAGGAGTTGGGGTCGGCCGCGGACGTCTGAACGCCCGCGCCCTCGGTCAGGTTAACGACGGTGCCCGGCAGGGTCAGGCCCGTGTAACCGGAGCCGACCGGCGCAACCGTCGACAACAGACCGACGACACCGGCGTTCCAGGCCCCCGACAGCCCACCGGTGGCGTAGCCGGTCGAAACATTGCTGACCACGTTCGAGATGGTCGTGGTCAGCGCCGCGATCTGGAGCTGGATCAGCTCGGGCGACTGCGACAGCGAACTGGACAGCGCGGTGAGCACCGCGGAGCCCCGTGTGACGATCCCGTTGACGATGGAGGTCACACCGGCAATCGCAAGCTGCGTAGCACTGGTCGCGGTGGCGATCGCGAGGTTGACGGCGTTGCTGACGTCCTGCGGGATGAGCCCGGGGGTGCCCGCGAGGATGTCGGAGACGATGGTGCCGGCGACGCTCACCGGAAGCCATGCGATTGTCGAGGCGGCACCCAGAACCGCAGCGCCCGAGTTGATCGCGATGCCCGCGTAGCCCAACCAGTTGCTCAACAGCTGGGTGGCGGCCGGAAAGGGGTTCGCCAGAATGTTCGGAATGAGGCCCGAGGTGAGCACACCGCCATTGGGCCGTACAGCGATATTGATGGCGTCGCTGATCTGGGAGCCTGGCCAGTTGACCGCGGCGGAAGCACCATCGGGGCCGGTCGCGTCGCTGCTCAACAGGTACTGGACGACGGTCCCGCCGGTTGCAAGCAATGCGTTGATCGGGTTCGCGAGTGCCGCCAGTTCGACAGCGGCCTTCGACGTGCTGAGCGCGGGCAATGAAGCCGCCGGCGCAATGGGGGTCAGCGCGATGGCGGTGGCGCCAACGAGTGCCGTCGCGCCCGCGATCATCTGCGAGCGAAGTGCGATCTGCATACTTTTTTTCTTTCTATCCGG
>NZ_JBPCSX010000226.1:0-13075 GCF_051006775.1 Mycobacterium sp. | reverse complement strand
GCGGCGGAGGCGAGAGGATTTGAACCTCCGGTCCCCTTTAAGGGGGACAACTCATTAGCAGTGAGTCCCATTCGGCCGCTCTGGCACGCCTCCTGAACCGTCGATGAGCGTACACAGCCCCGATAGCCGATGGCAAAGCAAGTCCTGAGCCACTGCGGCCCGCACCTAGACTCTCCTGCGTGACCGCTCGCCTGCGCCCCGAACTGGCCGATCTGCCGGCCTACACACCCGGACGGACCGTGCCGGGGGCCATCAAGCTGGCCAGCAACGAGACCGTCGAGGGTCCGCTGCCCAGCGTGCTCGAGGCGATCATGGCGTCGGCCGACACCATCAACCGCTATCCCGACAACGGCCATGCCCGGCTCAAGGAGGCGCTGTCCGAACACCTGGCCGGCGACGGGGAGTTCGGGCCGGAACGCATCGCCGTCGGCTGCGGTTCGGTGAGCCTGTGTCAGCAACTCATCCAGATCACCTGCAGCATCGGCGACGAGGTGGTCTTCGGGTGGCGCAGCTTCGAGGTCTACCCGCTGCAGGTCCGGGTGGCCGGCGCGACTCCGGTCCAGGTTCCGCTGCGCGATGAGACCTTCGACCTCGACGCGATGCTGGCCGCCGTCACCGAACGCACCCGGCTGATCTTCGTCTGCAATCCGAACAATCCCACCTCGACGGTGGTCGACCCCGACGCGCTGGCGCGGTTCGTGGCCGCAGTGCCCTCGGACATCCTGGTCGTCATCGACGAGGCGTACGTGGAGTACATCCGCGACGGTCTGGTGCCCGACAGTCTCGGACTGGCCGACTACTTCAGCAATGTCGTTGTACTGCGGACCTTTTCAAAGGCCTACGGACTGGCCGGACTTCGGGTGGGCTATGCCGTCGGTGATCCGGAGGTGATCACCGCATTGGGCAAGGTCTACGTGCCGTTCACTGCCAGCACCATCTCCCAGGCCGCCGCGATCGCCTCACTGCAGGCCGCCGACGAACTGCTGGCCCGCACCGACGCCGTGGTCGCCGAACGCCGCCGGGTCAGTGCCGAACTGGCCGCACTCGGCTACACCTTCCCGCCGTCGCAGGCCAACTTCGTCTGGTTGCCACTTCGCGAACGCACCACACGGTTTGCCCACGCGGCCGCCGAGGCCAAAGTCCTGGTCCGACCCTATGGCGACGCCGGGGCGCGGGTCACCATCGGCGCACCGGCCGAGAATGACGCCTTCCTGCGCTTCGCCCGGGAGTGGGCCGACACCGGCGCCGGCCAGCACCCGTCGTAGCCTCTCTAGTCATGAGCAGCTACGAGGCACTCTCCGTCGAGGTCAAGGACAACGTTGCCCAGGTGACCCTGCTGGGCCCCGGCAAGGGCAACGCGATGGGCCCGGCGTTCTGGAAGGAGATGCCGGAGGTTTTCGGCGAACTTGATGCCGACCCTGAGGTCCGGGCCATCGTGATCGCCGGATCGGGCAAGCACTTCTGCTTCGGGTTGGACCTGATGGCCATGGGCCCGACCCTGCCCACGACGGATGGCGGCGGAGCCTCTGCCCGGTCGAGAGCCGCCTTCCACACCACTGTCAAGCGGCTACAGGACGCGATCACCGCGGTGGCTGACTGCCGCACGCCGACCGTCGCCGCAGTGCACGGCTGGTGCATCGGTGGCGGCGTCGACCTGATCAGCGCGGCCGACATCCGCTACGCCAGCGCTGATGCCAAGTTCTCGGTGCGCGAGGTGAAGCTGGCGATCGTCGCCGATGTCGGCAGTCTGGCACGTCTGCCCTACATCCTCTCCGACGGTCATCTCCGCGAACTCGCGTTGACTGGCAAGGACATTGATGCCGCGCGGGCCGAGAAGATCGGCTTGGTCAACGATGTGCTACCCGACCCGGAGGCTTGCCTGGCCGCGGCACACGCCACCGCCGCCGAGATCGCGGCGAATTCGCCGCTGGCCGTGCGGGGCACCAAGGACGTTCTCGACGAGGGCCGCACCGATGCCGTGGCCGCCAGCCTTCGTTATGTGGCGGCGTGGAACTCTGCGTTCCTGCCGTCGAACGATCTCAAAGAGGCGATGGCATCGATGTTCGAGAAGCGTCCTCCGAACTTCACCGGAGAGTAAAGACCCCTGCGCCCAGGGAAGGGACTCATGTGACGGAGCCCGGCGAAGATGCAGCGCTCGACGCCGATGTGATCATTGCGGGCGCGGGGCTCTCCGGTCTTTCACTCGCGGTTGCCCTGCTCGACGCCGGCCTGCCGGACAACCACCGGATCCTGCTCGTCGATCCACGCGAATCCCTGAGCGGCACCGACCGGACGTGGAGTTTCTTCGATCTGGCACCACACGCATTCGGGTCCGCGATCACCCACCGCTGGACCCGCTGGCGCGTCCGCAACGGGGGCGCCGAGGCACTGCGCTCCGCGCCGGGCCTCACGTACTGCTGCATACCCGGCGAGCGCTTCTATGAACTGGCACTCGACCGTCTCGCATCCGCGGGCAACAGCGTGAAGTTCATGCTCGGCGTGACGGTCGAGGACATCGAGGATCTCGGCGACCGTGTCGCCGTACGGACCAGCGCAGGCGTGCTCAGCGCACGCCTGGCAATGGACTCGCGGCCACCAAAACTGCCGCGCGCAACAGCCGGCGACAAGGACGTCCACCTGTTACAGCACTTCCGTGGCCGAGTCGTCCGCAGCACCGAGCCGGTCTTCGAGGTCGACACCGCGACGCTCATGGACTTCGATGTCACACAGGTCCACGGAATTCACTTCGTCTATGTGCTGCCCTTCGACGCGCACACCGCTCTCGTCGAGAGCACGTTCTTCACCGAGCGGGTCCTGCCCGATGAGGTGTACGAGACTGCTATCGAGACCTGGCTCGCGCAGCGACTGCCCCATTCGGCGTTCCAGACGGTCTCGCGCGAGGCGGGAGTGATACCCATGACGACAGCGCCCTTCGACGCATGGCCGAGCCCGCGAATCGTGCGGATCGGCACCGCAGGTGGACATGCCAAACCCTCGACCGGATACGCCTTTCTAGCCGTGCAGCGCTTCGTCGATGAGTTCGCTCCGCGCGTGATCGCCGCGCTGCGCGGGGGCGGATGCGCCGAGCCGCCCGCCGCTCGGAGTCCACGCACGACAGCGCTGGACACCATCTTTCTGTCGTATCTGCGCAGCCGTCCCGAACGTGCGCCGGAAACGTTCTACCGTCTGTTCGAGCGAGTGCCTCCCGCGGTGCTGGCCCGCTTCCTCTCCGACACCGGCTCCCTCGCCGACGACCTGACGGTCATGCGCACGAGTGACTCTCCACGACTCGCACTCGAAAGCGTTCGCGCAGCTCCGCTCCTGCGCCGAAAGAAACGCTGAACCACTACCCGACCGCGGTGGCGGAGGGATTTGAACCCCCGGACGGTGTTAGCCGTCTCTCGCTTTCAAGGCGAGTGCATTAGGCCGCTCTGCCACGCCACCGCCGGCAAGCGTAACGCGGCGGCCCATCAGGCAGGCGCGGAAAAGCCTGGCGCGGCGCGCGGCACCGTCAGACCCGGCCGAACCTCGCCGTGGACTTGACCTTCAAATCCGCGCTGATCCGGCGGCAGTTCTCCCCCAGCGCGGACATCTGTGGCCGGGTCAGCGGCCCGAGAAAATGCTCGCGGACCGCCTCGCCGTAGGTGGCCAGTGAATCCTCGACCAGGGCGCGGCCACGCTCGGTGATTCCGGCCAGCACCCCGCGGCCGTCGTCAGGACTCGCCTCGCGCTCCACCAGTCCGGCGGCCTCCAGGCGGCGGATCTGCCGAGTCACCCTGCTGGGTAATGAGAGCAGTTGCTCGGCGAGGTCACCCATGCGGGCCGAGCCGGTCTCGGACCTCGACAGGATCTCCAATAGTCGGACATCGACGAGACTGAGTTTGTGTTGCTCACTGAGCTTCTTGTTCAACGTTCCGTACAGCCTCAGTGATGCGTCTAGAAAGTTCTGCCACGACCGCTCTTCAGCGATGTCCAAACCCGGCATATCCCCTGCCGTGCGCCCCGCGATAGTCCCACCCATGCGCTGATCGTAAGCGAGTCCGTCGCCCCCGGCAGCGATCCTGCGGTAGTACGTTTGACGCCATGTTCGCCGTCGTCCCGGGTGATTCCGGCCAGTTGCAGTGGCGTGAAGTTGCTGATGTTTCACCCGGACCCGGCGAGGTTCTCATCGAGGTCGCTGCCGCCGGCATCAACCGCGCGGACCTCCTCCAGGCCGCCGGAAAGTACCCGCCGCCCCCGGGTGCAAGTGCCATCCTGGGACTGGAGGTATCCGGGGTCATCACCGCCGTCGGCGAGGAAGTGACGAAATGGGTTGCCGGCCAACAGGTCTGCGCGCTCCTAGCCGGTGGCGGCTACGCGCAGTACGTTGCGGTGCCGGCCGGACAGGTGATGCCCATCCCGGCAGGCGTCGATCTGCAGGATGCTGCGGGATTGCCGGAGGTGGCCTGCACGGTCTGGTCGAACCTGGTGATGACCGCCGGACTGTCGGCCGGCCAATGGTTGCTCATCCACGGCGGAGCCAGCGGAATCGGCACCCACGCCATCCAGGTGGCCCGCGAACTCGGCGCCCGTATCGCGGTGACCGCGGGGTCGGCGGCCAAGCTGACGGTGTGCGGGGAACTGGGTGCCGATGTCCTCATCGGATACCGCGACGAGGACTTCGTCCAACGGGTGCACGAGGCGACGGGTGGTGCCGGGGCTGACCTGATCCTCGACATCATGGGGGCGGCCTACCTCGATCGGAACCTCGGTGCGCTGGCCACCGACGGGCGGTTGGTCATCATCGGGATGCAGGGCGGCGTCAGCACCGAACTCAATATCGGCGCCCTGATCGGCAAGCGGCTGTCGGTGATCGGTACTGCACTGCGCGGGCGCCCGGTGGACGGCACGAACGGCAAGGGCCGAATCGTCGACGCCGTGGTGGATTCGGTGTGGCCGATGATCGAGCGGGGGTCGGTGCGTCCGGTGATCGGCGCCGTTTTCCCGATCGAGTCCGCTTCCGAAGCACACCGGTTGCTGGAATCGGGTGCGACGGTCGGCAAGGTGATTCTCACCGTCACGCGCGACTGATCATCCCAGCGAGGCCAGCGCCCGGACCAGATGGTCGACCTCTGCCGCGGTCGTGTAGTGCGCCAGCCCGACGGTCACCGCACCGCCGATCTCGCTGACTCCCAACGATTCCAGAACACGCGATGAGGAATTGGAGATCACCAGCACTCCGTTGTCGACCAGACGTTGAACAACGCGATCGGCCGGCACACCGTCGACGACGAAGCTGACCACCGGGATCCGGACCGAAGGATCGCCGATCAGGGACACCATGGGCATCGAACGCAGGGCGCCGATCAGGTAGTCGAAAAGGCCGTCCAGATAGGCGCCCGCGGATTTCATTGATCCGGTGAGCCTTTCGCAACGACTGCCCCCGACCTCCTCGTCCATCCCGGCGAGGTATTCGACACTGGCCACCAGGCCGGCCAGCATTCCGTACTGGTGGGCGCCGAGTTCCAATCGGGCCGCACCGCCGGCGCGCGGGTTGGTCGAGATCGACGTGAGGGTGTCGATCAGACCGGGATCACGGAACACCAGCGCGCCGACCGGCGGGCCGCCCCACGCGCTGGCGTTGAGCGCCACGACATCGGCTTCGACCTCGCCGATATCGAGCAACCGATAGGGCGCGGCCGCGGAATGATCGACGATCACCACGCCGCCGACGTTGTGCACGAGTTTGGTGACGGCGCCGATATCGGTGACGGTTCCGAGTGTGGCCGACGCCGAGGGCAGCGCGACCAGTCGGGTGTCGGGCCCGAGCAGTTCGTCCCACTGCGAGGTCGGCAGTTCGCCACTCTCGATGTCGACCTCCGCCCACTTGATCCTGCCGCCGTAGCGATCGGCGGCCCGCAGCCAGGGCACGATATTGGCCTCGTCGTCGAGTCGGCTCACCACCACCTCGCTGCCCAGACCTGTCCGGGTGGACGCCGCGTCGGACAGCGAGGCCAGCAGCACCGCCCGATCGGGACCGAGCACCACCCCTTCGGGATCACCGTTGACCAGATCGGCCACCGCGCGGCGGGCGGCGTCAAGCACCGCGATGCTGCGCCGGGCAGAGGGATGCGGGCCGGTGATGTTCGGCGCGGAATTGCGGAACGCCGTGGACACCGTGCTGGCGACCGATTCCGGAATGACCATTCCGGCCGGTGCGTCGAAGCGGATCCACCCGTCCCCGAGAGCCGGGTGCAGGCCCCGCACACGAGCGACGTCGTACGCCATTGCACCCACCTTCGACGTCCGCGAACTGCGCCGTTACCCGGCCTCTGCCTCGCCAACCCCCTCGACGGCAATGCGGACCGCTTACCCATACTAGGGCAGTGAACTTCGGCTTCGGTGTCCTGATTGCGGTCGGGCTGCTGGCCGTACCGGGTGCCGTCGTGGGCCGCGCAGGTGGGCTGCGCTGGCCACTGGCCTTCGCGGTGGGGCCGGTGCTGACCTATGGTGCCGTCGCGCTGGCAATTGTCCCGTTCGGCGCGCTCGGAATCCGGTGGAACGCGCTCAGCGCACTGCTGACCCTGACTGTGGTGACCGCCATCGCCGCCGGGTTGCGGGTAGCCCTGACGCGGGGCGACCGGGCGGCGGGTCCGGACTGGGCCCGGCCGGACTGGCCGGTGATCGCGGCGGCCGCCGGGGTGGTGTTCGGCGCACTTGCCATCGGTGTCGCGGCCTGGCGGGGAATGCCGTACTGGCAGTCGATCCCGAGCACCTGGGATTCAGTCTGGCATGCCAACGTCATCCGCTGGATCCTCGACACCGGGCAGGCCTCGCCCACCCATATGGGCGAACTGCGCAACGTGGAAACCCACGCGGCGCTGTATTACCCGTCTGCCTTCCACGCCCTCGGCGCAGTGCTGGCACAAATCACCGGAGCCGCACCGACCACCGCATACACGCTGAGCTCCCTGGCGTCGGCGGTCTGGCTGTTCCCGGTCAGCGCAGCCCTGCTGACCTGGCAACTGCTGATCAGCAGGACCACCCGCTGGCGCACGGCCGGCGCGGCAGCCACCGCCGGGGCGCTGTCGGCCTCATTCACCGCGGTGCCGTATGTCGAGTTCGACACCGCGTCGATGGCCAATATGACTGCCTACGGCCTGGCCGTTCCGGCATTCGTCCTCATCGCCACCTCGCTTGCACACCCCAATCGGATTCCGCTGGCGGTCTTGGCGTTGGTGGGGGTGTTCTCGGTGCACATCACCGGCGGAGTTGTCGTGGTCACCTTCGTGACCATCTGGTGGCTGCTCGAAGCCTGGCAGCGCCCGGTGCGCGGCCGGCTGGCCGACTTCGGAACCCTCCTGGTGATCGCCGCCCCGACACTGGCCCTGCTGCTGCCGCAGTTCCTCGGTGTGCTGCAGCAGACCGAGATCATCGCCGGACACGCCTTCGTCACCCATCTGGGCAAGAAGCGCGCCCTGTTCGACGCGATCGTTCAGCACACCCGGCATCTCAACGACTTTCCGATCCAGAACATCATCATCGCGTTGGCAGGCGCCGGTTTCCTTCTGCTGCTGTTCAAACGGATCTGGTGGCCGGCGGCGGTGTGGGCGCTGCTGATCATCTCGATCGTGCACTCATCGGCGCCGTTCGGCGGGCCGATCGGCGCCGTCGCCGGAAAGTACAGCGACCTCTTCTACAGCGACCCCCGACGGTTGTCGGCCGTGGTGACCCTGCTGCTGACTCCGATGGCCGGACTCGCCCTGTTCTCCGCGGCACTGGTGGTGGTGGCCTGGGTGAAGCGGAAGGCTCTGGCCCGCAACCACACCCACGGCAGGGGGTTCTGGATCGGCGCCACCGCGGGCCTGCTCGTCGTCATCTGCTTCGGGCTCGCCTGGCACTACTTCCCACGGCACCGGTATCTGATGGGCGAGAAGTACGACCGGGTGATCGTCGGCGAGAAGGACCTGGAGGCCTTCGCGTATCTGGCCGGGCTGCCGGGCGCGCGCGACACCCTGATCGGAGACGCCAACGTCGACGGCACCGCGTGGATGTACGCGGTGGCCGACCTGCACCCGCTGTGGACGCACTACGACTACCCGGTGCAGCAGGGCCCGGGCTACAACCGGTTCATCTTCTGGGCGTACGCCGACGACGCGGACCACGATCCGCGCGTGGCCGAGGCGGTACGGGCGCTCAACATCCGCTATGTCATGACCAGCGGCCCGGTGGTTCGCGGATTTGTCATGCCGGACGGACTAGTGTCACTGGACAAGTCCAGGTCGTGGGCCAAGATCTACGACAACGGCGGCGCCCGCATCTATGAATGGCAAGGACGATGACGACGAACTCCGACGACGACAACATCGAGGTCCTCTCCGGCCTCGATGCCGGGGGGATCACCGACGGCGCGGGAGACGAGCGTTCGATCACCGAGCTGGTGGAGCAGCCGGCCAAGGTCATGCGGATCGGCACGATGATCAAGCTGTTGCTCGAGGAGGTGCGCGCCGCACCGCTGGATGACGCCAGCCGCACCAGGCTGCGCGAGATCCATGCCACCAGCATCCGTGAGCTCGAGGAAGGCCTCGCCCCGGAACTTCGTGACGAACTCCAGCGGCTTGCGCTGCCGTTCTCTGAGGACACCGTCCCGTCGGACGCCGAACTGCGCATCGCCCAGGCCCAACTGGTCGGCTGGCTTGAGGGTCTGTTCCACGGCATCCAGACCGCATTGTTCGCCCAGCAGATGGCGGCCCGGACCCAGCTCGAGCAGATGCGCCAGGGCTCACTTCCTCCCGGCATGACCCCGCCAGGTGGACCGTCAAGCCCCGGTCACGGGACCGGGCAGTACCTCTAGGGCTCAGGCAGACGGCATCCGGTGAGCACAGATCCCTATATCGAGACCCGGGACGCCTGGGTCGAGTTCCCGATCTTCGACGCCAAGACACGCTCACTGAAGAAGGCCGTCCTGGGTAAGGCGGGCGGCGCGATCGGCCGCACAGACAACAACGTGGTGGTCATCGAGGCGCTGCGCGACATCACCATGACCTTGAAGATGGGCGACCGTGTCGGACTGGTGGGACACAACGGCGCAGGCAAATCGACACTGCTGCGGCTGCTGTCCGGCATCTACGAACCCACCCGCGGACGGACCGTGGTCCGCGGCCGCGTGGCTCCGGTTTTCGACCTCGGCGTCGGGATGGACCCGGAGATCACCGGCTACGAGAACATCATCATCCGCGGGCTGTTCCTCGGCCAGACCCGTAAGCAGATGCTGGCCAAGGTCGATGAGATCGCGGAGTTCACCGAGCTCGGTGATTACCTGTCCATGCCGCTGCGGACCTACTCGACAGGTATGCGGGTGCGGCTGGCCATGGGTGTGGTCACCAGCATCGACCCGGAGATACTCCTTCTCGACGAGGGCATCGGCGCGGTCGACGCAGACTTCCTCAAGAAAGCCCAATCACGCCTCCAGGCTCTGGTCGAGCGCTCTGGAATCCTGGTCTTCGCAAGCCATTCCAACGAGTTCCTTGCCCGGCTGTGCAAAACCGCGATGTGGATCGACCACGGCACCATCAGGTTGGTCGGCGGTATCGAAGAGGTGGTCGGTGCCTACGAGGGCGACGACGCCGCACGCCATGTCCGCGAGGTTCTCGCCGAGCACGCCGGCGACTGGACCGACGGGGCCGCGGCACCATGACCGAGATGGTGTGCGCCGTCGTCGTCACCCACCGCCGACCTGATGAGCTCGCTAAGTCACTGGATGCGTTGAGCACCCAGAGCCGGATGGTCGACCACCTGATCGTCATCGACAACGATCATGATGACCGGGTGCGTGATCTGGTCGCCGGGCAGCCGATCCCGACCACCTATCTGGGGTCACACCGAAACCTCGGCGGCGCAGGAGGTTTCGCCCTCGGGATGCTGCACGGGCTGGCACTCGGTGCGGACTGGGTGTGGCTGGCCGATGATGACGGTCACCCTCAAGACGCGGAGGTGCTGGCCACACTGCTGCGCTGCGCACAGCGGCACAAACTGGCCGAGGTGTCTCCGATGGTGTGCGCCATCGACCACCCCGACCAACTCGCCTTCCCGCTTCGGCGCGGACTGGTCTGGCGGCGCAGTGTCGACGAACTGCGGACTGACGGTCCCGGCCAGGATCTGCTGCCCGGTATCGCTTCCCTCTTCAACGGAGCATTGTTCAGCGACGAAGCCATTGTGGCCGTTGGTGTTCCCGATATCCGGCTTTTCGTGCGCGGTGACGAGGTCGAGGTGCACCGCCGGCTGCTGCGCAGCGGACTGCCTTTCGGAACCTGCCTGGACACCGTGTATCTGCACCCGTACGGCAGTGACGAGTTCAAGCCCATCCTCGGGGGGAGGATGCACACCCAGTACCCCGACGACCCGGTGAAGCGGTACTTCACCTACCGTAACCGCGGCTACGTGCTGTCCCAGCCGGGTCTGCGCAAACTGCTGCCGCAGGAATGGCTGCGGTTCGGCTGGTTCTTCCTGGTGACCCGCCGTGATCCGGCCGGCCTGCGGGAGTGGATCAGGTTGCGCCGCCTGGGCCGGCGCGAACAATTCGGCCCACCGGGCGGAGGAACGTCATGACCTTCATCGACGCGGCCAGTCAATCCAAGACCTTCCGCCGCGCCTGGGGCGATCTTGTGGGCGGCTTCCGTAAACGTGAGCTGTGGTGGCACCTGGGCTGGCAGGACATCAAGCAGAAGTACCGGCGATCAGTACTGGGTCCGTTCTGGATCACCATCGCGACCGGCACAACAGCCGTGGCGATGGGTGCGCTGTACTCCAAGCTGTTCCACCTCGAACTCGCCGAGCACCTGCCGTATGTGACACTCGGGCTGATCATCTGGAACCTGATCAACGCCTCCATCCTGGAGGGCGCGGATGTCTTCATCGCCAACGAGGGCCTGATCAAGCAACTGCCCACACCGTTGAGCGTGCACGTCTACCGGCTGGTGTGGCGCCAGATACTGCTGTTCGGGCACAACATCGTGATCTACGTGGTGATCGCGATGATCTACCCCAAACCGTGGTCGTGGGCCGACCTGACGGCGATCCCGGCCCTGTTTCTGATCATGCTCAACTGTGTTTGGGTTTCGTTCTGCTTCGGCATCCTGTCCACCCGCTACCGCGATATCGGTCCACTGCTGGGTTCGCTGGTGCAGTTGCTGTTCTTCATGACGCCGATCATCTGGAACGCCGACACCCTGCAGCAGCAGGGCGCCGGAAGATGGTCGAAGATCATCGAACTGAACCCGCTGCTGCACTATCTGGACATCCTGCGTGCGCCACTGCTCGGCGCCCACCAGGAACCCCGGCACTGGATCGTCGTGATCGTGCTCACCGTGCTGGGTTGGTGTGCGGCGGCGCTGGCGTTGCGTCAGTACCGGGCTCGGGTGCCCTACTGGGTCTAGCCGGGAACCTGGCCGTGGTCCGGCTCGGGGCCGAACCGGAAACGTCGCGCACTGATCTGTGCCGGGGTGACCCGCACGAAGCGCAGTTTCACCGTCGGAAGCCACGGCAGCAGTTCCGCACGTTCGGCCTCCCTGATCTCCTCAGCGCTGCTGAGCACGTGCGCGGTGCCGCGGACCACCACACTCCAGCCGCCGGTGGCGGTGTAGTCGTCGACCTCGAAGAGCACCTGATCGTTCATCACGGTGGTGAACAGCTTGGTTCCCTCGGCCGTACGGAAGAGCAGGCTGCGATTCTGCACGGCGAAGTTCACCGGGAAGATCTCCAGCTGTCCGCCGAAGTGCGTCACCAACCTGCCCAGCGCAACGCCGGATACCAAGTCCCACGCCTCATCGTCACCGAGTACCGTCACCGGATTTTCGTCAACCGCCATGCGCCCGATGCTCTCCGTCAGAGCGGCGTCGCGCAAGTGCCGAAAGTCCCGCGCCGCCAGGATCACTCACTCCAGGGTCGCCAGTTCAGCGCGCAGATTGTCCCGGGCCGCAGCCTCCCACCACTGCCGACCGGGCTCGGTGCGAAACACGCCCGATCCCTCCAGCAGCATCACCAGGACCTGCAGGCGTCCCTTCCGGAATACCTCGTCGGAGACATGGGCGTACTCGGCGCGGATATCGAGGGTATTGCGTCGGTAGAGGTCCCTGGGCAGTGCCAGCGCGGCCAGGTCCGCATCCGAGAGCACCTCCCCGTTGTGGTCACCGGGGGCCGGGTTGTGGTTGACCGTCATGCGGACCAGCCGGGCCACTTCATCGACCATCCCCGGGGCCACCCCCAGCCGGGACAGTTCCTCCTCCGCGCGGCGGGCGCTGCGATCCTCGTCATCGGGCAACCCGGCGTAGACGCAGTCGTGGTACCAGGCGGCCAGTCGCACGGCGTCCGCGTCGTCGGCGTAGGCGGCGAGTTGCTCGACGCGGACCAGGATGTCCATCAGGTGTGCGATGGAGTGGTAGCGCCGGTGCGGTTCAGACCAGGACCCCACTAATTGGGCGCCCACATCCGCCGCGCCGGGGTCAGTGGTGTGCCGACCGATCACCTCGGCCCATGACTCGACCAGATCCTGCGGGTACTGCACACCAATATCCTGCACGGTCGGCCCGGATCTGACACGTAAGCTTCCCGCGATGGCCGAAATCGCGCCCCAACCGCCGCTGAGTCTGCGGACCCAGATCGTGCGGTTCGTGCTCACCGGCGGGTTCTCGGCCGTCGTCGACTTCGGTCTCTACGTATTCCTCTACAAGGTGGTGGGGTTGCAGGTCGACGCCGCCAAGGCCATCAGTTTCGTGGCCGGGACCCTGACGGCCTACCTGATCAATCGACGGTGGACGTTCCAGGCTCCGCCCAACCGGGCACGTTTCATCGCGGTGATGGTTCTCTATGCGATGACCTTCGCCGTGCAGGTCGGCCTGAACCACCTTTTCCTGAACCTGCTGGGTGGCCGGCCTCAGAGCCTGCTGGTCGCGTTCGTCATTGCCCAGGGGACCGCGACGGTGATCAACTTCGTCGTGCAGCGGGCGTGGATCTTCCGGTGGGCGGGAGCGTAGCGACCCGGGAAAGATTCCGGTGGGCAGGAGCGTAGCGACCCGGGAAAGATTCCGGTGGGCAGGAG
>NZ_JBPCSX010000225.1:0-19687 GCF_051006775.1 Mycobacterium sp. | reverse complement strand
CCGCGTGTGGACAGCTGGCCGCCGAAGGCGGGTAGGCCTACTTGAGCAGGCCGCGCTTGCGCATCCAGATATCGCGGATGATCGCGAACGCCACAAAAGCCGCGAAGCCGATGAGGACATAGTCCTCGATGTGTCCGATGTGGTTGCCGTGCAACATGCCCAGCAGGAACAGGATGATGAACACGCCCAGGCCGTACCAGGTGCGCGGCTTGAGCTTGCTCCAGCCCCATGCGGCCGACGGCACCTCGGCGGTGTCGACGTCGTTGTAGCGCTCGACCGAGGTGTTGGCCATGGTGGGCTCCTATCTGTGGAAACTCCCATCATTCTGGCATACGGGATCCGAGCCGATCAGCTCGTGGGGCCGATCAGTTTGTATCTGCGCAGTGCCTCGAGTCGTTCGGCGCCGTGGTCGACGATCGGCTCCGGGTATCCGGCGGGCCGCCCGGCTTTGAGCTTGTGGACGTCGCCGGCCTTGACCTCGGCCAGTTCCGGCACCCAGCGCCGCACGTAGACGCCGTCGGGGTCGAACTTCTCACCCTGGGCGGTCGGGTTGAACACCCGGAAGTAGGGAGCGGCGTCGGTTCCGGTCCCGGCGCACCACTGCCAGCCGTGCTGATTGCTGGCGATGTCCGCGTCGACGAGTTGGGTGAAGAACCAGCGCGCCCCCCACTGCCATGGCAGGTGGAGATCCTTGACCAGGAATGAGGCGACGATCATCCGGACCCGGTTGTGCATGAAGCCGGTGTGCAGCAGCTGGCGCATCCCGGCGTCGACGATCGGGAATCCGGTGCGGCCCTGCTTCCAGGCCTCGAACAGCGCCTGAGCCTGAGCATCGGTGTCGACCACGATGTCGTCGAACGTCGGATTCCAGTTGTGCCAGGCGCTGCGCGGCCACTGCTGCAGCACACCGGCGTAGAAGTCACGGAAGGCCAACTCTCGCAGATATGCCGCCGGTCCCGGCCGGCGCAGGTCGAGGTCGGCGGCCAGGGTGCGGGGGTGGATGGTGCCGAACTTCAGGTGCGCCGACATCCGGCTGGTGCCCGGCCGGTCGGGCCGGTCGCGGTCGGACGCGTAGTTGTCGATACCGGCTGCCAAGAACTCCTTCCAGCCCCGTAGCGCCGCAGCTTCACCGGCTGGAAGTTCCAGTGCCACAGCGGGATTCGGGGCGTCGCAGCGTTCCGGCAGTCCGGTGGCGCGCTCCGGTTCGATCCAGTTGACCGCTCCGGGATCACTCTGTGCCGGTGAGCGCCGGCCGACTTCACGCCACCTGTTGAAGAATGGGGTGAAGACCTTGTACGGGGTGCCGTCATCCTTGGTGACCCGGCCAGGTGAGATGAGATACGGCGACCCGGTCGCCACCAATTCCGCGCCCACCGTACTCAGTGCGGCACCGACAGCACGGTCTCGTTCGGTGCCATACGGGCTGAAGTCGGCGGAGATGTGCACCTGCTGCGCTTCGACGGCGGCGCACACCCGGGGAATCACCTCCTCGGGGCGGCCGCGGACGATCAGGAGTCGTCCGTCCAGACGCTGCGAAAGTTCTCGCAGGGAGTCGCCGAGGAACTGCAGCCGGCGCGGACCCGAGGCCGACTCCAGACCGGGGTCGAGCACGAAGCATGCAAGCACGCCGGCGCCGCCCGCAGCGGCGTCGATCATCGGCGGCAGGTCGGCCAGTCTCAGGTCCCGGCGAAACCACAGCAGCCTGGGGGGCAGGGCGGTGGGCATCCGCCCATGGTGCCCTGCCCCGGACCAGGCTGCTGGAGCGGGGTTAGGGCGTCGGCGTCGTGCTGGTTGCCGGCGCGGCGGCCGGAGCCGGCGGCATCAGCACGGTGTCGATGAGGTACAGCGTCGCGTTGGCCGTCTTGATCCCGCCGCAGACCACGCCGGCATCGTTGACCTTGAGGTCATCGCCTGAGCCGGTGACCTTCACCGTCCCGCCCTCCACGGTCTTGTGCTCGCCGACGACCGCTGCCGGGTCGGCCTGGCCGGACACCACGTGGTAGGTCAGGATCGACGTCAGCAGCGTGGAGTCGGTCTTGAGCTTCTCGATGGTTGCCGCGTCGATCTTGCCGAAGGCCGTATCGGTCGGCGCGAACACGGTGAACTCGCCGTTGTTGAGGGTGTCCACCAGGTTCACGTCCGGGTTCAGCTTGCCCGACAGAGCGCCGGCCAGCGTGGTCAGCACCGGGCTGTTGGACGCCGCGACCGCGACCGGGTCCTTGGCCAGACCCGCGACCGAGGCCGGGCCGGTGGGATTCTGCTCGGCGTAGGCGGCGCAGCCCGCGCCGACGAGCGCGCCGGATGCCGGCGCCGCGGCGGCGCTGGTCTCGGCGGTCGAGGATGCGACCGCGGTCGATGAGGCGGCGTCTTTGGACTCCTTGGTCGCGGTCGAGCAGCCCGCCAGCGTGAGAGCCACGGCGGCTGCGACTCCTGCGGTGGTCAGAACGGAACGGTGAACGGTCATATGGTTTTCTCCCTGGTGCTTCCGGTGTAGAGCTCAGCCGATGTCCGGCCGCAGGAACAATTCGGTCCCGAACGCGGGTCGGATGGGCAAGTGTGACGGTAATCACAGAAAACCGGATCGGGAGTCGCGTTGTTCTCCGCCCCAGGCGTCATCCAGACGTTGCCACGGCACAATGGACCGGTGACCTCCTCGCGCATTCGTGTGCTGATCCTGGGCAGCACCGGGTCGATCGGCACCCAGGCGCTGGAAGTGATAACCGCCAACCCGGACCGCTTCGAGGTAGTCGGGCTGGCCGCCGGCGGCGGCAACGCGGAGTTACTGGCCCGCCAGCGATCGGAAACGGGCGTGACCAACGTCGCCGTCGCCGACGAGGCGGCCGCGCTGCGCATCGGAGATGTCACCCACAGCGGACCGGATGCGGCCACCCGTCTGGTCGAGGACACCGAGGCCGACGTCGTGCTCAACGCACTGGTCGGAGCGCTCGGTTTGAAACCCACCCTGGCCGCCCTGGCCACCGGCGCCCAGTTGGCGCTGGCCAACAAGGAATCCCTGGTGGCGGGTGGTCCGCTCGTGGTCCGGGCGGCCCGACCGGGTCAGATCGTGCCGGTGGACTCCGAGCACTCGGCCCTTGCCCAGTGCCTGCGCTCGGGCGGCGCCGACGAGGTGGCCCGACTGGTGCTGACGGCGTCCGGGGGCCCGTTCCGGGGTTGGGCGGCCGGCGATCTGGAGTCGGTGACGCCCGAGCAGGCCGGGGCGCACCCGACCTGGAACATGGGCCCGATGAACACGCTGAACTCCGCGTCGCTGGTCAATAAGGGTCTGGAACTCATCGAGACGCACCTGTTGTTCGGCATCCCGTATCACCGCATCGACGTGGTGGTGCACCCCCAGTCGATCGTGCACTCGATGGTGACCTTCGTCGACGGTTCCACCATCGCCCAGGCCAGCCCGCCGGATATGAAACTGCCCATCTCGCTGGCGCTGGGCTGGCCGGAGCGGGTGCCCGGGGCCGCATTGGCCTGCGATTTCGGCACCGCGTCGCGGTGGGATTTCGAACCGCTGGACGCCTCGGTGTTCCCCGCGGTGGACCTCGCCCGGCAGGCCGGAGAGGCCGGCGGGTGCATGACGGCGATCTACAACGCGGCCAACGAGGAGGCTGCCGAGGCCTTCCTGGCGGGCCGTATCCGCTTCCCAACGATTGTGCGAACAATCGCTGACGTCGTGGGTGGCGCAGACCAGTGGTCGGCCGAACCCGCTACCGTGGAAGAGGTACTTGAAGCCCAGCGATGGGCCCGGCAACGTGCGCGCGAGCTCGTGGAGGTCGCCGCACAGGAGGTCGCTTCACCCCGATGATGTTCGTGCTCGGCATTTTCCTGTTCGCGCTCGCCATTCTCATCTCGGTGGCGCTGCACGAATGCGGTCATATGTGGGTGGCGCGCGCCACCGGCATGAAGGTCCGCCGGTACTTCGTGGGATTCGGGCCCACCCTCTGGTCGACGATGCGGCCCAACAAGCTGGGCGTCACCGAATACGGCGTCAAGGCGATCCCGCTCGGCGGCTTCTGCGATATCGCCGGAATGACCCCGGACGCGCCCATCCAGCCCGAGGATGAGCCGCACGCGATGTACAAGCAGAAGGTCTGGAAGAGGGTTGCGGTGCTCTTCGCCGGACCCGCCATGAACTTCGTCATCGGACTGGTGCTGGTCTACTCGATCGCGCTGGTCTGGGGCCTGCCCCAGCTGCACCCGCCGACGACGGCGATCGTCGGCGAGACCACCTGCGTCAAGGCCGAGGTCACCAAGAGCCAGCTGGGCCCCTGCGCCGGAACCGGGCCCGCGGCCGACGCAGGTATCCGGTCCGGGGACGTGGTGGTCAGGGTCGGCACCACCGGCGTCAAGACCTTCGCCGAGATGGTGGCAGCGGTGCAGAAGTCCTCCGGACCGACCCCGTTCGTGGTCGAACGCACCACCGGCGGCACCACGACCACCCTCGACACTGTCGTCGACGTCACCACCACCCAGCGGTGGGTGAAGCCCTCCGGCGGCGGCGAGGCCGCCGGGCCGTCGAACGTCGGGGCCATCGGTGTCACCGCCGCCGAGTTCGGTCCGACGCACTACAACATGCTCACCGCCGTACCGGCGACCTTCGTGTTCACCGGTGAACTCGGGGTGGAGTTGGGCAAGTCACTGGCGAAGATTCCGTCGAAGGTCGGTGCGCTGGTGCATGCCATCGGCGGCGGCGAGCGAGATCCGGAAACCCCGATCAGTGTGGTGGGCGCCAGCATCATCGGCGGTGACACCGTCGATCATGGGCTGTGGGTGGCGTTCTGGTTCTTCCTGGCGCAGCTGAATTTCGTTCTCGGCGCCATCAACCTGCTGCCGCTGCTGCCCTTCGACGGTGGTCACATCGCGGTGGCCGTCTACGAGAAGTTCCGCAATCTGTTCCGTGCGTCCCGTGGTCTGCTACCTGCCGGCCCGGTGAACTACAGCAAGCTGATGCCGGCCACCTACGTGATCATCGTCGTGGTGGTCGGATACATGGCGCTGACGGTGACAGCTGACCTGGTCAATCCAATTCGCTTGTTCCAGTAGGAGATTCACAGATGTCAGTTGGTTTGGGAATGCCGCCGGCGCCGCCGCCCGTGCTTGCCCCGCGGCGGGTGACCCGACAGCTGATGGTGCGTGACGTCGGTGTGGGCAGCGACTATCCGATCGCCGTGCAGTCGATGTGCACCACCAAGACCCACGATGTGAACGCAACCCTGCAGCAGATCGCCGAACTGACCGCCGCCGGTTGCGATATCGTCCGGGTGGCCTGCCCGCGCCAGGAGGACGCCGACGCGCTCGCCGAAATCGCCAGGCACAGCAACATTCCGGTGATCGCCGACATCCACTTCCAGCCGAAGTACATCTTCGCCGCGATCGATGCCGGCTGTGCCGCGGTGCGGGTGAACCCGGGCAACATCAAGGAATTCGACGGTCGGGTGGGCGAGGTGGCCAAGGCCGCCGGCGACGCCGGTATCCCGATCCGCATCGGAGTCAATGCCGGGTCGCTGGACAAGCGATTCATGGACAAGTACGGCAAGGCCACCCCGGAGGCTCTGGTCGAGTCAGCGCTGTGGGAGGCATCGCTGTTCGAGGAACACGGCTTCGGCAACATCAAGATCAGCGTCAAGCACAACGACCCGGTGATCATGGTTGCGGCCTATGAATTGCTGGCCTCCAAGTGCGATTACCCCCTGCATCTCGGTGTGACCGAGGCCGGGCCGGCCTTCCAGGGCACCATCAAGTCCGCCGTCGCCTTCGGAGCACTGCTCGCCCGCGGGATCGGCGACACCATCCGGGTGTCGCTATCGGCTCCGCCGGTCGAAGAGGTGAAGGTCGGCAATCAGATCCTGGAATCGCTGAACCTGCGGCCGCGCGGGCTGGAGATCGTGTCGTGTCCGTCCTGCGGACGCGCGCAGGTGGACGTCTACAAGCTGGCCAACGAAGTCAGCGCCGGGCTCGAAGGTCTCGACGTGCCGTTGCGGGTGGCGGTGATGGGCTGCGTCGTCAACGGCCCCGGCGAGGCGCGCGAGGCCGATCTCGGCGTGGCCTCCGGTAACGGCAAGGGACAGATCTTCGTCAAGGGAGAGGTGATCAAGACGGTCCCGGAATCTCAGATCGTCGAGACCCTCATCGAAGAGGCGATGCGGCTGGCCGAGCAGCAACGCGGCACCGACGAGGATGCAGCCGGTTC
Source organism: Mycobacterium sp. (assembly GCF_051006775.1). Taxonomy (GTDB): domain Bacteria; phylum Actinomycetota; class Actinomycetes; order Mycobacteriales; family Mycobacteriaceae; genus Mycobacterium. The sequence continues at coordinate 13,485 of NZ_JBPCSX010000225.1, read as the reverse complement.
CCCGGTCGTCACCGTAAGCTGAGGCGCGTCCCCAGCACGGGAATGCACCCAACGACGGCCACAGAAAGACCGCTATGTCGGCTCCGCCACTGTTCCGCACCGTCGAAGGGCGCCGGGTATCGGTGGTCCGGGACGTCGTGGCGGTGAGCCGAGTCCTCAACGAGGATCCGGTGGCGACCTGCATGGTGGCCGCCCGGGTGGCCGATCACGGGATTGAACCCCGGGCGATTGGCGGCGAACTGTGGACCCGCCGGAGTCCGCTGGAGTCACTCTGTTTCGCCGGAGCCAATCTGATTCCGTTGCGCGGCAGCCGAGCCGACCTCAAGGTGTTCGCCGAGCAGGCTCTCGGCAGCACCCGGCGGTGTTCGTCGCTGGTCGGCCGCACCGACCTGGTGATGCCGATGTGGGAGCGGCTGAGCGTGGGGTGGGGTCCGGCGCGTGATGTACGTGATCAGCAACCGCTGATGGCGATGAACTCGCGGCCGTCCTGCGCCGCCGATCCGGGTGTGCGACGCGTCAAGGTCGACGAACTCGACGCCTATCTGGTCGCGGCGGTCGATATGTTCATCGGTGAAGTGGGTGTCGACCCGCGGGCCGGTGACGGCGGCAGGGGTTATCGGCGCCGGGTCGCCGCCCTGATCGCCGCCGGTCGCGCCTATGCCCGCTTCGAGCAGGGCCGGGTGGTGTTCAAGGCCGAGATCGGGTCTCAGTCGCCGGCGGTCGGCCAGATTCAGGGTGTCTGGGTGCACCCGGAATGGCGTGGTCACGGGCTCGGCACCGCGGGTACCGCCGCGGTGGCGGCGTCGGTGATCAACGGCGGCCGCATTGCGAGCCTCTACGTCAACGGCTACAACACGGTGGCGCGCGCCGCCTACGCCAGGGTGGGGTTCCGCGAGGTCGGCACCTTCGCCACCGTTCTGCTCGATTAGCCCCGCCGTCCCCGGTGCGCCTCCGCCGGACTTCGGTCACAAGCTCATAACATCTGCCTCAATGGCAACTCCAACCTCTTTAATAACACGAGTCACATGCCTGGTCTCGGCGCTGGGTGTGGTCGCGGCCCTATCGGCCTGCACGCCACGGCCGGACGGACCGACGCCGGTGGCCGCGCAGTTCTTCGCTGATCTCGGCCGCGGCGACACCGCGGCGGCCGCGCAGCTCAGCGATAAGCCGGTCGAGGCGCACGCCGCCCTCAACGAAGCGTGGTCGGGGTTACAGGCCGCCCATCTGGACGCCACGATCCTGGGTTCCCGCTACACCGGTGACACCGGCAGTGTGAACTACCGGTTCACCTGGCAGCTGCCCAAGAATCGCACCTGGTCCTATGACGGCATCCTCAACCTCATCCGTGATGAGGGCACCTGGCGGGTGCGCTGGACCGCGAGCGCCCTACATCCGAAACTCGGTGAGCACCAACGCTTCATGCTCCGTGCCGATCAGGGGCCGCGGGCTGCGGTCAATGAATTCAGCGGTACCGAGGTGCTGCGCCCGGGCAGTCTGTGGCGCTATCAGCTCGACGCGCGCGAGGCCGGCGACGCGCTGATGTCGACGTCCCGCGTCGTCGCCGATGTGCTGCACCAGTTCGACGACACCCTCAATCCTCAGCAATTGGCCGAGCGGGCGAGTTCCTCGTCCGGGACCCTGGACTTGATCACGCTGCGGCCCTCCGATCACGACAGGGTGGCGCCCGCGCTGGACGCGCTGCCCGGCGTGTTGGTGACCCCGCAGGCCGAAATGCTGCCCACCGATGATGATTTCGCGCCCGCGATCATCAGTGAGGTGAAGAAGGCCGTCATCGATCAACTTGACGGCGACGCCGGCTGGCGGGTGGCCAGCGTGAATCAGAACGGCGCCGACGTCGACGTACTGACCGAGGTGGCGCCCAAGCCGGCCCCGGCGATCTCGCTGACCCTGGACCGAAACGTTCAGGACGCCGCTCAGCACGCCGTGAATCTGCAGGGTAATAAGGCCATGCTGGTGGTGCTGCGGCCGTCCACCGGGGACATCCTTGCGGTGGCGCAGAACGAGGCCGCCGACGCAGACGGCCCAGCCGCGACCACCGGCCTCTACCCACCCGGCTCGACCTTCAAGATGATCACCGCCGGAGCGGCCATCCGGAATGACATGGCCACCCCCGAGACCATGGTTGCCTGCCCGGGACAGATCGACATCGGGGACCGGACCATCCCGAACTACAACAAGTTCGATCTCGGCACGGTCCCGCTTTCGCGGGCGTTCGCGAAGTCCTGCAACACCACCTTCGCCGAACTGGCCAGCCGGATGAAGCCGAGCGCACTGCACGTTGCCGCCTCCGAGTTCGGCATCGGCGCCGACTACACGATCGAGGGACTGACCACGGTGACCGGTACCGTGCCGCCGACGGTGAATCTCGCCGAACGGACCGAGGACGGTTTCGGTCAGGGCAAGGTGCTCGTCACCCCGTTCGGGATGGCACTGGCGGCGGCTACCGTGGCGGCGGGCAAGACCCCGACGCCGCGCCTGATCGCCGGCAGTCAGACCACCGAGACCGGTGATCATCCGCCGGCCGATCCCGGCACCCTCGACGGTCTGCGCTCGATGATGCGACTGGTCGTCACCGACGGCACCGCCACGGAGATCCGGGACTCCGGTCCGGTCTATGGCAAGACCGGGGAGGCCGAGTTCTCCGGCGGCTCGCATGCCTGGTTCACCGGTTACCGCGGTGACCTGGCCTTCGCCGGATTGATCGTCGGTGGCGGAAGCTCGACCTACGCGGTTCGGATGGTCAAGCAGATGCTGTCGGAATTGCCGCCCGACTTCCTGGGCTGACCGAGAACACCACCGTCAGTTGGCCGGCCCGGGCCCGGGCTGTTGCCCGCCTTGCTGACCGCCCTGCGGGCCGGGACCGGGTGGTTTGGGTCCCGGGTTGGGCGGTTTCGGTGCGGGGTTGGGCGGTTTCGGGGCGAGGTTGGTCGGCTGCGGCCCCGGACCCGGCGGCGGTGGCCCGGGCTTCGGCGGTTGGGGCGACGGATTCAGTGGCTGCGGCCCCGGCTTGGGCGGCTGCGGACCGGGGGTCGGGCGTGGTGGTGCCGGCGCCGGGTTCGCCAGTACCGGCAGATTGTCGACAACGGCGTTGCCCCCGGCGTTTCCGCCGTTGGACCCGACGACGGCCACAGCGGACTGCCCCGGACCGGCCGGGGGAAGCACTACGGGAAGGCCCGCCGGTATTGCGCCGGGATCAGCCGCTGACGGTCCGGCCGCCGGTCCGGGCGCGGCCGGTTCCTCCGCCGATGCCTCGGGACCCCCCCGTTCAGATGCGGAGCCGGAGCCATCCGGTGCGGGTGCGGGGGGGAGGTTGGTCGGCGTCGCCGGGATCCCGGATCTGCTGATATTGGCCGGGGTGATGAACGGAATTTTGATGTCGCCACCGAGAACCGCGGTCAGTCCGGCACCGAGCGTCAGGAATCCGACCAGGCTCGCGGCAGCGATCTGCAGGTAGGGCCGATGGTCCCGGTCACGCGCTGAACGTCGGGTGGCGAGGTCGATCACCGGGGCGTCGGTGACGACCGAATCCGCCACGGGCTGCAGCCCCAGCAGGTACGTGCCGAAACTCTCGCTCGCATACCCCGCGACCTCGGCCCGAGAGGCCACCGGCTGGCTGGTCCGCTTGACGGTCACCAGGGAGTACGCCAGCCGGACGAATACGTCAGCGACCGCGTCCAAGTCTGCCGGGGCATCTTCGGAACCCTCGCCGAGCTGCGCAAGCCGGTCGGCGATCAGGGGCACGCTCACGTCCATGACCGCGCCGGAGGAGCTGGACAGCAAAGCCGAATGCTCGCCGGACTCGCTGTTGAGTTCGCGGATGGCAATGGGGTGGTTCTGCACCGCCCACACGGTGTCGGTGAAAGCGTTCAGCGAGCGGTCAGCAAACTCGGTGCAGCTCTGAAAGGCCTGGCCGAAAGCGGCGTCGAGCAGTGTCGTCAGCTCACCGATGACGGCGGTCGTGAGCAGTTCGTTCTTACTCGGCCAACGCCGGTAGATCGTCATGTGTGACACGCCGGCGTACTTCGCCACGAGTTCGACGGTGGCTCGCTTGAAGCCGAAGTCGCCGAGGACGCGAACCGCGCCATCGAGGATCTTCACTCCGCTGGGGTCGAGCTCTTGGGCTGGCACTGCACCGCCTTCCTTGGATCGAGCCTACTACCTCTCCGTCAGACCCCCGCGGTGCGGCGCCACATCAAAATTTCCTGAGGAAATTCCGATCAAACGCTTGACCAATGCGGCGAGGGGTGATGTGATGCACACTGTAATTCAATAACACCAGCAGGTCAACGCGATTTTCTGGCCCGGGTTGAGGTTTGGGCCCACACCAGCGACTCGAGACCTGCCACCCGAGAAGAAGGCAGAAAACCATGCGTGGACGTGCGATCAGTGTGGGGAGGGTGGGCGCTCTCGCCTTCGCTCTCGGGGTCGGAAGTGTGCTGGCGGCGGCGACGGCTTCGGCTGACGATTCCCAGTCGACATCATCGACGGAAAGCGTGAGTGCCGCCTCCCAGAGCGTGCGCCGGGCCGCGGTCAGCGGCGGCGCCAAGCGGATCGCGACGGCTGCGAGCGCCATGAAGCCCCAGGGCGCCGTGCCGCCCCCGCCGGGCCAGTCTCTGCCTTCTTCGGGCGTGAACTATCGCTCCATCGACGGCAGTGGCAACAATCTGACCAAGACCTCCCTCAACGTCGCAGGCACCGATTTCCGGCGCCTGGGCGTGGCCCACTTCAGTGACGGCGTCTCGGCGCTGCGCACCGATCTCCCCAATGCCCGGACCGTCAGCAACCTGGTGGTCGCCGGCAATGCCGAGACCCCGAACGCCGAGGGCCTCTCCGGGATGATGTACGCCTGGGGTCAGTTCATCGACCACGACATCAATCTGACGCTGTCCGACAACGTCACCCACATCGACGTCACCGTTCCCAGTGGCGACCCCACCCTGAGCGGTTCGATCTCGATGACCCGCGCGGTGATCGACCCGACGACCGGCGTCGCCGGTAAGGCGGCCGTCACCACCAACAACGTGACCGGTTGGATCGACGGTTCGATGGTCTACGGCTCGGACGCCACCACGGCCGCCAGTCTGCGCAACGCCGCCGGCCGGATGCTGACCTCGGATGGCGACAACCTGCCGATCGTGGACGGCGCATACGTGGCCGGCGATATCCGGGTCGCGGAGAATCCGGATCTCATCGCCCTGCAGACGCTGTTCGTTCGCGAGCACAACCGTCAGGTCGACCTGCTGGCGGCGGCGCATCCGGACTGGACCGGTGACCAGCTCTATGACCAGGCTCGCGCCATCGTCACCGCTGAGATCGCCCGGATCACCTACAACGAATTCCTGCCGCACCTGCTCGGTGCGAACGCGATCAAGCCCTATCGGGGCTACAACCCGAACGTCGACCCCACGCTCAGCGAGGAGTTCGCCGGTGCGGCGTTCCGGCTGGGGCACTCGATCGTCTCTGCCAACCTGGAGCGGACCGATGAGCTGGGTAATGTGATCGGCACGCCGGTCACCCTCAAGGATGCGTTCTTCCAGGATCCGGAGTCCTACCTGGCCGACGGCGGTGGCGACGGACTGCTGCGCCACCTGACCAACGATCTGTCCAACTCCCTCGATGTCCACATCGTCGATGACCTCCGCAACTTCCTGTTCGGTCCCTCGGCCGGAATGGATCTGGCCGCGATCAACCTGCAGCGCGGACGCGATCTGGGCCTGGGAACGCTCAACGAGACCCGGGTGGCACTGGGACTGAAGGCTTACACCAGCTTCTCGCAGATCACCTCCGACGCGACCACCGCGGCGGCTCTGGAGGCCGCCTATGGTGACGTCGACAAGGTGGAGCTGTGGATCGGTGGGCTGGCCGAGAACCATCTGCCGGGCGCGATGGTGGGGCAGACCTTCGATGTGATCGTCGCCCAGCAGTTCCAGGCGCTGCGTGACGGCGACCGGTTCTGGTACCAGAATCAGGGATTCGACAAAGCCACGATGCGGGAGATCGAATCGACGACGCTGTCCTCGCTGATCCTGAAGAACACCGACACCGAGCACATCCAGGCCGACGCGTTCGTGTTCTACGAGCGCCGCAGCGGCAGCAGCGTGATGGAGAACCCGGCTTCACCGCAGTTGGTGATCGGGTCCGACGGTGGTGACACCCTGGTCGGTGGCACCAAGGCCGACATGCTGGTGGCCGGTACCGGCAGCCAGACCATGACCGGCGCGGCCGGCCGGGACACCTTTGTCGTGGGCAGCACCGGTGTCAACGCCGTGATCACCGACTTCAGGGTGGGTCAGGACAAGCTGAAGTTCGAGAATCTCGGCACCGCCAGGCCCAGGGTCAGCACTGAGAACGGCAATGCCGTCATCACGGTCGGCACCAGCACGGTGATCCTGATCGGTGTCACGGCCGCCCAGTTCCGCATGAGTGATATCAGCGCCGTCTAACCAGCGGCGACGATCTCGTCGCCGCGCACCGAGACTGCGCGGGCCCGCAACCCCTCCAGTGCGGGCCCGCGCAGTACCTGCCCGTCCAGCCCGAACGAACTGCCATGGCAGGGGCACGCTACGGCGCCGTCGACAACCGTGGACAGTGCGCACCCGGCGTGAGTGCACCGTGCGATGAAAGCTTTGAACACCCCGGCGGTGGGTTGGGTGACCAGGGTGCCCTCGACCACCACTCCCGAGCCGACGGGCACATCGGCGACGGCGACGATGTTCGCACCCGGCGTGGGCGGATTGGGGATCCGGGGGTTCTCCGATCGCGGCCCGCAGGCGGCCAGGGGGACGGCGGCGGCACCGATGAGGGCGGTGCGTCGGGATAGCTCAGACACCCGGGTGAGCCTAGCCGGTGTGGTTGAGCAGGGGCGTGACCGTTTCGGGGCCGGGGTAAATTGGCATGGTTATGACTGACATGGAGAACCGGACTCCGGGCGTGCCCGCGATGCGGGTGTCCGACGCCGACCGCGGCGGAACGCTGCGTCGGCTGCACAACGCCGTCGCGCTCGGCCTGATCGACATCGGCGAGTTCGAGGAGCGTTCGGCTCAGGTGTCGATGGCCCGCCAGCCGACTGATCTGGAGGAGCTGATCCGGGATCTGCCCGGGCCCGGCGCGATCGCGACGTCGGCGGCTGACCGGTTGGAACTGCGCGGCTGGCTGGGCTCGCTGAGCCGAAGTGGCCAGTGGACGGTGCCCACCCGGCTCGCGCTGGTCCGCCGGGTGGGTTCAGTGCACCTCGACCTCACCAAGGCCCGGTTCGCGGGTCCCGTCGTGGTCATCGAACTCGATATGGTTCGCGGTTCGGTGGACATCCGGTTACCCGAGGGCGCCAGCGCCTCGATCGATGATGTCAGCGTCTACGGCGGTAGTGCCAGGGACCGCCGCAAGGATCCGCCCGCCGAAGGCCGCCCGCATGTGGTGATCACCGGCCGGGTGGTGCTGGGTTCGGTCAACATCCGCGGTCCCAGGTCCAAGCGCGCACAGCTGCTCCGTAGGTAGGGGAGTCCTAATGTCAGTTCGCAGCGCACTGCATGCCGGGGTCGTCTCGCAGACTCTGCCGGTACCCAAGTCGATCAGCCGTCCGGAGTACGTCGGCAGGGCAGACGCAGTCGAGGGCAGCGAACCCTGGGTGCAGACCCCTGAGGTCATTGAGAAGATGCGGATCGCGGGCCGGATCGCTGCCGGCGCCCTGGCTGCCGCGGGTGCGGCTGTCGCGCCGGGGGTGACCACCGACCACCTCGACCGGATCGCCCACGACTACATGGTCGATCACGGCGCATACCCCTCGACGCTGGGCTACAAGGGTTACCCGAAGTCGTGCTGCACCTCGCTCAACGAGATCATCTGCCACGGTATCCCGGACTCGACGGTGGTCGAGGACGGCGACATCGTCAATATCGACGTCACCGCCTACATCGACGGTGTGCACGGCGACACGAACGCCACGTTCCTGGCCGGCGATGTCAGCGAGGAGCACCGGCTTCTGGTCGAGCGGACACACGAGGCGACCATGCGCGCCATCAAGGCGGTCCAGCCCGGCCGGGCGCTGTCAGTCGTCGGCCGGGTGATCGAGTCGTACGCGAACAGGTTCGGCTATAACGTGGTTCGCGATTTCACCGGGCACGGTATCGGCACCACGTTCCACAACGGACTGGTGGTGCTGCACTACGAGCAGCCTGAGGTACAGACGATCATCGAGCCGGGCATGACCTTCACCATCGAGCCGATGATCAACCTCGGCTCGCTGGATTACGAGATCTGGGAAGACGGCTGGACGGTGGCCACCCGCGATCGCAAATGGACCGCGCAGTTCGAGCACACCCTCGTCGTGACAGAGGACGGCGCCGAGATCCTGACGCTGCCGTGACACCCGGTGGCGCGTTGCTGGTTGCCGGAGCCACCTCGGATGCGGGCAAGTCGATGGTCGTCGCCGGGTTGTGCCGTGTGCTGGCGCGCAAGGGAATCCGGGTCGCACCGTTCAAAGCGCAGAATATGAGCAACAACTCCGCGGTCGCGGTCGATGGCGACGGGATCGGCGGTGAGATCGGCAGGGCGCAGGCGATGCAGGCGCGCGCCGCCGGTCTGGCGCCCAGCGTCCGGTTCAACCCCGTCCTGCTCAAGCCGGGCAGCGACCGTACCTCCCAGCTCGTGGTTCGCGGCCGGGTGGTCGGCACCGTGGCGGCCGGTGACTACATCGCACATCGGGACGCGCTGGCCGGTGTGGTCGCCGAGGACCTCACGGCTCTGCGTGCCGAGTACGACGTGGTGATTTGTGAGGGCGCCGGATCGCCGGCCGAGATCAACCTTCGCGCAACGGATTTGGCGAACATGGGACTGGCTCGCGCGGCCGATCTGCCGGTAGTGGTGGTGGGTGACATCGATCGCGGCGGTGTGCTGGCCCATCTGTTCGGTACCGTCGCGGTGCTGAGTCCAGAGGATCAGGCACTGATCGCCGGGTTCATCATCAACAAGTTCCGTGGGGACCCGGCACTGTTGGAACCGGGCCTTGTGCAATTGGCCGCGCTGACCGGCCGGCCCACCTACGGCGTGCTGCCCTACAGCGACGAACTGTGGCTCGACACCGAGGACTCGCTGTCAGTGCGGGCCGGCGAGATCGTCGGCGCGCCGGCTCCGCCGCACGGCGGCCAGGTACTGCGGGTCGCCGCCGTGCGGCTGCCGAGGATCTCGAACTCCACGGATGTGGAGGCGCTGGCCTGCGAGCCGGGGGTGGTGGTGCGCTGGATCAGTGCGGTCGGTGATCTTGCCGACGCCGATGTCGTGGTGATCCCGGGTAGTAAGGCCACGGTCGCTGACCTGCAGTGGTTGCGTGAGCGCGGGCTTGCTGACGCCGTCACGGCGCACGCCCGGGCCGGACGGGTGGTGCTCGGCGTCTGCGGCGGTTTCCAGATGCTGTGCCGACGCATCGATGACGCGGTCGAGAGTCGCGGCGTGGCGGTTGACGGGCTGGGACTGCTCGACGCAGATATCGTCTTCAGACCCGAGAAGACACTGCGCAGCTGGGACGGTCCGCTCAGCGGTTACGAAATCCATCACGGGCAGGTGAGTCGCACCGGGGAGACCGGGTGGTTCGAGGCCGGGGGACATGTGCAGGGTTACCGTCGCGGGGCGGTGTTCGGAACCCACTGGCACGGGTTGCTCGACAACGACGTTTTCCGGCGCGCGTGGCTGACCGAGGCCGCGCTGGCCGCGGGACGACCGGGCTTCGAGGTGGCCCCCGACGTCAGTGTGCCGGCGCGTCGCGACGCGCAGTTGGACCTGATGGCCGACCTGGTCACCGCGCACCTCGATCTCGACGCGGTACTGGCACTGCTGGACGGCCCGCCGCCGTCCGCCGCGGTGATCGCGACCTCGCACAGGCGCCTACCGTGACGACCATGAGGACAGCGTTGGCCGCGATGCTGCCGGTGGTCGGCGCGCTGGCCGGGTGTTCGGCCGCCGTACCCGGTACCGCGACCTGGCCGGGCGCGGCACTGGAGGCCGCCGTTCTGCGGATCGCCGACTTCCCGCCGGGGGTCGAGTACGACCGCATCAATGATCAGTCCGGAACTCCCGACGGTGCGGGCGGGCCAGGCTCAATGCTGTCCCGGCCCCGGGGGTGCGCCAACGCCCTGACGAACGTCATCGCGAATTCGGCCGAACGCGGACCGGGCAGCGCGGCCAAGTACGCGGTGTCCTATGACGGGGCGCGGTTGGTGATCACCCTGCTGTCCTGGAACCTGGACCTGGACACGCTGCGCGCGGCCGCAGTCCGCTGCGCAAAGTTCGAGGCGTTCTTCGACCCCGACTCGGCGGGTATTCCGATCACCACCACCGAGCTGTCCGGGCTTGAGCCGGCGGCGCTGGCCTATCAGCAGACGATGAGACTCAACGACGAGAGCACCAGTGTGTTCATGGCATTCCAGAACGTCGGCGGGCGTGCCGTATTCGGTGTCGCATTCCCGACTCCGAACTCGGCCATCGAGGCCAAAGCGACACTGCCGCAGACATTCTTGGACGTCTTCGGCAAGCAGGTTGAGAAGTTTCGTTCCTACTGATCGGTAACTTGCGTGGTTCGTCGAAATCCCTGCGCAGCGATACTGCCCGCAGTAGCGTGAGCCAATGCCTGCGGCGATGATGACAGTCGACGGGTTCCCGGTTCCGGTCGCTGTCACCGGTCCGGAAAAGGGACCCCATGTCGTCCTGCTGGGTGCCGCGCAGCATGCGCCGGCGGCCTACGAGAGCCTCTGTCATCGGCTGCATACCGCCTCGGTCCGGACCGTCGTCATCGGCGCCGATCCGCGGCTGCACCCCAAGGCCGTGGTGGCCATTCTCGACGCGCTGGAAGTGCCCTGGGCGATCCTCGTCGGCGACCGGTTCGGTGCCGAACTCGCGTGGGAGCTGGCCGCCGCACGGCCCGACCGGTTCACCGGCCTGGTCGTCATCGACCGCGGGCATCCGCGCGCCCCCGACCCGCACGGTGTCATCCGGGACTCGGACTGCCCGCCGGTCGAGATCAACACCACCGCGCTGGTCACCAGTCCGGCGGTGCGGGCCGCGGCAAAGGCCAGCCAGCGTTGGGTGTACAGCGACTACCGGGTGGTGGATTTCGCCGCCCGACGAAACGCCGCCGAGTCGACCGCACAGTTGGCCGCTGAGATCGTCCTGCGCACCAGCACCTGGTGACCCCCGCTAGCGCGCTCCGTCCAGCTGGCGACCGGTCTCGTCGACCTGACGCACCGGTCCGGTGAACCACTTTTTCACCGAGAGGTGCCAGTAGAGCCACAGCAGGATCAGCGTGCCGCCGACGAGCAGCGGGGTGTAGTTGACGAACTTCCATTCGAAGCTCGGATCCCACGGGACGCCGCCCAGTGCAGTCGGGAACATCGCGACGATCGAGGTGATGATGATCTCGGCCAGCGCCAGCGGGGCCATCCACTTGTAGTGATTGCCCAGGTTCCAGCTTCCGGCAGGGAACGAGTCGCCGGCCTTCCACCGGTAGTAGATCGGCACCGCGAAGGCCAGGTACAGCCCGACCACGCCGATGGAGACCACCGCGAAGAAGGCGATCGGCACCGGTGCGCCGTTGATGTCGACCGGCACCAGCGCGGGCAGGGTGATCAGCGCCGCGATCACCGCGGTCACCATCACCGCGTTGGCAGGCACCTTCCGCGAGTTCACCGTCGACCACAGTTGATGGCCCGGCACCGCGCGGTCACGGCTGAAGGCGAACAGCATGCGGGATGCGCTGGTCTGGCAGGCCGTGGTGCAGAACAGCTGGCCGGCCGTCGAGATGAACAACACCGCCGCCGCCCACTTGGAACTCAGCGCCTGACTGAAGATCGCAGCGACCGCGCCGCCGGCCTTCGAGACTCCGTCGGCATCCTGAACGGCGAACAGGAAGGACAGCAGCAGAATCCAGCCGCCGATCGCCGAGTAGAAGATCGACCGCCAGATGCCCTTGGCTGCTCCGTCGGCGGCGCTCTTGGTCTCCTCGGACAGGTGAGCGGAGGCGTCGTATCCGGTGATCGTGTACTGGGTGAGGATCGCCGAAATCGGCAGCACGAGCAGCAGCCAGCCGAACCCGGAGGTTTCTCCGCCGAACATCCCGCTGTTGTTGACGGTCCTGGCGAAGACGTCGCCGACGCTGGCGTGGTGTTCGGGAACAAGTAACAGGATGGCGATCACGGTCGCCGCGCCGGCGACATGCCACCAGACCGAGATGTTGTTGATCACGGCCAAGAGGTGGCTGGAGAAGATGTTGATGGCCGCCACCACCACCAGGATGATCAGGAACATCACGAACGTTCGTTTCAGGCTGTATCCGGCCAGCCAGTCCTCGCTGAGGGTGCCCAGCGTCAGATCCAGGAATGTCGCGCTGCCGTAGGACACTGAGGCGAGGATGGCGATCAGCCCGACGAGATTGAGCCAGCCGGTGTAGAACCCGGCCTTGGGACCGCCGAGTTTTGCTGCCCACCAGTAGATTCCGCCGGAAGTGGGGAACGCTGACACCAGTTCCGACATGCAGAAGCCGATCAGCAGGATGAACGCGGCCAGGATCGGCCAGCCCCAGGCGATGGCCGCGGGTCCGCCGTTGTTCCAGCCAAGACCGAATGAGGTGAAGCAGCCGGCCAGGATCGAGATGATCGAGAACGAGATCGCGAAGTTGTTGAACCCGGACCACGATCGCTGCAACTCCTGGGAGTAGCCCAGCCGGGCCAGGTGCAGTTCGTCCTCATCCAGTATTTCGTGGCCTTCAGGCACAGCGATCTCCATTCCGGGCAGGCGGTGAGTTCCCACGGACAATATGCGTTTATTGGTCTGGTGTCCTACCTTTGCCGTGTCATTTATGTAAACCTTGGCCCAGCCGGGGTCGTTGTGATTCCGGGTGATTCCCGATGACGCGAGGGAGCGAACGTGACGTCCGACAGCACCGCCCGCCGCCGCGGGCTGCTCACGCCCGGCGAACTCGATCGACTGATGGCGGCCGGCGAGATCGATACGGTGATCGTGGCCTTCGCCGATATGCAGGGCAGGTTGACCGGCAAGAGGGTCTCGGCGCGGCTGTTCGCCGAGGAGGTCGCGACCCACGGCGCCGAGTGCTGCAACTACCTGCTGGCGGTCGACGTGGAGATGAACACCGTCGAGGGCTATGCGATGTCCAGCTGGGAATCCGGCTACGGCGACATGGTGATGCGCCCGGATATGTCCACCCTGCGGCTGCTGCCCTGGTTGGCGGGGACCGCGCTGGTGATGGCCGACCTGTGCTGGCCGAACGGAGACCCGGTGCTGGCATCCCCGCGCAGCGTGCTGGGCAGGCAACTCGCCCGGCTCACCCAACGCGGGCTGGGTGCGTTCGTCGGCACCGAACTGGAGTTCATCGTCTTCGAGGACACCTACCGGGACGCATGGTCGGCCGGGTATCGCAGTCTGCGCAAGGCAAGTGATTACAACATCGACTACGCCATCCAC
>NZ_JBPCSX010000224.1:0-24346 GCF_051006775.1 Mycobacterium sp. | reverse complement strand
CCCCACACCCGACCGCGTGTGTCGTCACCGGTGAAGACCGCTGATGGGGCGGCGCAACCGGTAGACTCGTCCGCGACAGAGGGTCTTGAGAGGCGCCGAATGAACGATCTGGTCGATACCACTGAGATGTACCTGCGCACCATTTACGACCTCGAGGAAGAGGGCGTGGTGCCGCTGCGCGCACGCATCGCGGAGCGGCAGCGCATACCACGAGTGGCCCCGCCGGCAATCTCCGGGGGCCCCACTTGTATGCGGGATCGCGATTGCCGCGGTGGGAAGTAGACTCTGCGCGAACGAAGGGTGACCTAATGAACGATCTGGTCGATACCACGGAGATGTACCTGCGCACTATCTACGACCTCGAAGAAGAGGGTGTGGTGCCGCTGCGGGCGCGCATCGCCGAGCGGCTGGAGCAGAGCGGCCCGACGGTCAGCCAGACAGTGGCCCGAATGGAACGCGACGGACTGGTGCGGGTGGCCGGCGATCGCCACCTCGAGCTCACCGAGGAGGGCCGCCAGCTCGCCGTAGCGGTGATGCGCAAGCACCGGCTCGCCGAGCGGCTCCTGGTGGACCTCATCGGGCTGCCCCTGGAGGAGGTGCACGCCGAAGCCTGCCGGTGGGAGCACGTGATGAGCGCAGACGTCGAACGCCAGTTGGTGCGGGTGCTGGAGAAGCCCCTGGTCTCCCCGTTCGGCAACCCCATTCCGGGCCTCGCACAGCTGGGTCTGGACGACATCCACGCCGAGTCGCAGCACCACGATCTGGTGCGGCTCACCGAACTTCCGGTCGGCTCAGCGGTGGCCGTCGTCGTCCGCCAGCTCACCGAGCATGTGCAAGGCGATGTCGGCCTGATCGGACGGCTCAAGGAAGCAGGTGTGGTCCCCAACGCCAGGGTGCTGGTCCAGACCGGCCCCGACGGCGACGTGACGATCGTCGTCGGCGGTCACGAGAACGTTGAACTACCCCACGAGATGGCCCATGCCGTCATGGCCGAAAAGGTCTAGCGGCAGTCCGGTTCATCCGGCGCGACGTCCGAACGCACGGCGCGGTGGCAGCGTGACGCCGAGACGCTTGGCCAACCGGTAGCCGGTGCCCGCCAACTCGCGGATCTGCTCGGGACGCATGCCCGACTGCAATGCGGTGTCCAGCATCCCCGCCATGCGATGTTCGGGGTCGCTGCGCAGAGCCGCCTCCAGCGATAGTCCCGCCAACGGTCCGTCACCGCGGGCGTAGGCCGAAAATGCCAGCAGCACAAGTGCTTCCACTCGCCACGGATCAGGGAGTACCCGCGACAGCACCGCCCAGAGGGTCTCCGCCCGACCGGCCTGGTCACCCACCGCCAACGCGTAGAGCGTGTCACGCACCGCGACGTCGGTCAGACCGCAGGCCAGCGCCGCGATCTCCGGATCATCAAGGTCGGTACCGTCGCAGACCGTAGCGGCGGCCGCCAGCACCGCCTCGACGTCGCGGCGTCCGCAGCCATCGGGGTCGGCCCGCCAGTCGACGTCGCGCCGCTGGTCGCACGCGCGGATCAGACCCGTCAAGGCTGCGCTGCGATCGGCGTCGGTCACGGCGACCACAGCCTGCAGATCCGATCGCCGGGCGTACAGGCGGCGCCCGTCGAGGACCGCGGCCGCAGCCAGAGGCGAGGCACTCGGGTCTTCCACCGCCCCACGAGCACCGCACTCATCGACGCAGTGCCAGGTGCCCCCCGCCTCGACCCGGTCGACCACGTGCGCCGCGTACACGCCCACCCCGCGAGCATCCAGTGCCGCAGTGAGGTACTGACACAGCAGGCGGTGGTCGTCATTGCACATCGGACATAACGCCCCGTCTGCATCGACGATGACCGCCACCACCGTTTGGGCTCCGGAGGCGGCGGCCACCTCGGCGAGGTGACCGATGTTCTCGCTGAGATCGGCGGAGAGGTCGGCCCTCATCACCGCCCCCATCCGGCCGTCCTCCAGGGAGACCAGGACAAGCGATTTCTCCGGGACGAATCCGAGGACGGCCGGTAATGCGGCGATCAGGGCTCCGGGACGGCTGAGGTGGTATTCGGCGTGGTGTTTGGTCATGGGCCCGACGCTGTCAACTACCGCCGTCAACGCCGCGCCGCCGGGCCCCGTGCCGGGGGTCAACTGTGGACCGACACGCGACTGTGGATCAGCCGCCGGCGCCGGTCGGCCTAAGCTGCTGGTGAACCCGTTCCGCACTGCGGTCGGGAACGAGCATCACCGCCGATGCGTTAGAGATGGTGAAGCTGGATGAGGAGGCACGGCGATGGATGGCAACGACGATCAGACCGGCAATCGGCCCGACGAACAGGTCCACGAACAGATCTACGCACTCGAGGTGCCTGCACCGCAGTTGGCCTCCCCTGACGGCCGCGGGCCGGTACTGGTGCACGCCCTGGAGGGCTTCTCCGATGCCGGCCACGCCATCCGGTTGGCCGCTGAACACCTCACCGGCACCCTGGAAAGCGAGTTGGTGGCGTCATTCGCCATCGACGACCTGCTGGACTACCGCTCACGCCGGCCGATGATGACGTTCAAGAGTGACCACTTCAGCCGGTACGACGACCCGCAACTGAACCTCTACGCCCTGCGCGACAGCGTCGGCACACCGTTTCTGCTGCTGGCCGGGCTCGAGCCGGATCTCAAGTGGGAACGTTTCATCACCGCGGTGCGGCTTCTCGCCGAGCGACTCGACGTCCGCCAGACCATCGGCCTGGGCACCATCCCCATGGCGGTGCCGCACACCCGGCCGGTGACCATGACAGCGCACTCGAACAATCGCGACCTCATCGCCGATCATCAGCCGTGGGTCAACGAGGTCCAGGTGCCCGGCAGCGTCTCGAACCTGCTGGAGTACCGGATGGCTCAGCACGGCCATGACGCGGTGGGCTTCACCGTGCACGTGCCGCACTACCTGGCCCAGACCGATTACCCGGCCGGCGCCGAGGCACTGCTGGAGCAAGTCGCCAAGTCAGCGGCACTGCAATTCCCCCTGGACGCTCTCACCGAGGCCGCGGCAGCGGTGCGCCGCAAGATCGACGAGCAGGTGGAGGCCTCTGCCGAGGTCGGCCAGGTGGTCGCCGCACTGGAACGCCAGTACGACACCTTCGTCGAAGCACAGGAGAATCGTTCACTACTGGCCCGTGACGAGGACCTGCCCAGCGGTGAGGAACTGGGTGCGGAGTTCGAACGATTCCTGGCCCAGCACGCCGACGAGTTCAAAGACGGACCCACCGACAACACCGACGACTGAACCCGACCACCGGGCCATGTCCATCGACGTCACGGTGCTGCGGGTGTTCACCGACTCACGCGGCGACTTCGGCAATCCGTTAGGCGTCGTCGACGCGGCCGCTGCCGTACCGACCGATCGCCAACGTATCGCAACCCAATTGGGTTACAGCGAAACGGTTTTCATCGATCTGCCACAGGCAGGTTCCACCACCGCACATGCCCATATCTTCACGCCGGCAACCGAACTCCCCTTCGCCGGACATCCGAGCGTGGGGGCAGCGTGGTGGCTGCGCGAACGAGACACACCGGTAGCCACCCTTCACGTGCCGGCGGGCCGAGTGCAGATCGGCCAGGCCGGAACACTGACCACGATCCGGGCGCGCGCGGACTGGTCACCGCAGTTCGCCGAGCTTCACTTCGCGTCGGTTGAAGAACTACTGGACGCTGATCCCGTCGACTACGCCGACGATCGCTATCACTACCTGTGGACCTGGACCGACCGCGAGGCAGGGCGTGTCCGAGCGCGGATGTTCGCCAACGAACTCGGTGTACCCGAGGACGAGGCCACCGGCTCGGCGGCGGTACGCCTCACTGATTCATTGCGCCGCGATCTGGAAATCACCCAGGGCAAGGGATCACAGATCACTACGACGTGGAATGCAGACGGATGGGTGCTGGTAGGTGGCCGGGTGGTCAGCGACGGGGTCAGGCGGCTGGATTGACCGGCTCAGCCTGACGTGCTGACTTTCCGGTGCGTGCGCAGCGCCTCGATCTCGCGCTCGAAATCCTCCGCCGAACTGAATGAGCGGTACACCGAGGCGAACCTCAGATACGCCACCTCATCGAGTTCGCGCAGCGGCCCGAGAATCGCCAGACCCACTTCATTGCTGGGAACCTCCGGTGACCCCGCGGCGCGCACGGCGTCCTCGACATGCTGGGCCAGCAGGTTGAGCGCGTCGTCGTCGACCTGGCGGCCCTGGCACGCCCGTCGAACCCCGCTGATCACCTTCTCGCGGCTGAACGGCTCGGTGACCCCCGAGCGCTTCACGACCGCGAGAACAGCGGTCTCGACGGTGGTGAACCGGCGGCCGCATTCCGGACAGGACCGCCGCCGGCGGATCGCCTGACCCTCGTCGGCCTCCCGGGAGTCGACCACGCGGGAATCGGGATGACGGCAGAAAGGACAGTGCATGAGCGCTTCCTCTCTCCCCTCTCCGGCCGAAATGCCGAATGAGGGAGAGCCTACCCGCGCCTGCCTGCCGCGACCATTACCGATGAGCCACTCCAGGCCGGTTGGGCGGCATCCGGTCTCACCGAACATCGCCGCGAATCAGCCGACGGGAGCAATCAGGGTCTGGCCGGCATCGACTGCCACCGAACCCAGCTTGTTCAGATCGCGGATCCGCTCGACGGTCTGCCCGGCGGGGGCGTCCGGGGCCACCCGGGCGGCCAGTTGCTGCAACGTCTCCCCGGCCTGGACCTGAACCACCGCCAGTTGCTCAGGCACCGCCGCGGCCGTGGCCGCGCGGTCACTGCTGAAGTGCGCGATGGATCCCAGCCAGACGGTTATCAGTGCGGCCAGGCCGGCCAGCGCGATGGTCATCATGGCGCTTACCTGACGGCGCGGCTGATGCGCCGCCCGCGACACCGCGATTCCGGTTCCGGCATAGCGCATCGGCGCTGTCGCCGGGCGCATCGGGGCCGGGCGTGCGGCCCTGCCCGAACCAGCCCTGCCCGAACCAGCGCGGGCCGTCCGGCACGGCGCCGACTGCGGGGCGCGCGCGACTTCCCTGGGCCAGATCTGCTGCCATTCGGCCAGCTGCCGGTCGATCAGATCCCGATCATCGAGGACTGTCATGTTCGCCCCTTTCCGCGGACTTCTTCGCTTATGTGTTCGAACTGTACTCGATCATCTGTTCGATGTTCGAACATTTAAGCGAGCGTGTCGTCGACGATAAACAGGCCCCCCGACAAGTTCCGACAGATTCCAGCCCCACCGGCCAATCGGTGGCCGACACGCTCGAACACATGTTTGATAATCGCGTCAATCCGGGTTAGATTCGCATCTATGAGCGAGAGCAAAGTCACCACGGCCGCGGGATTGACCGAACGGCAGCGCACCATCCTCGACGTCATCCGGGCCTCGGTCACCAGCCGCGGTTACCCGCCCAGCATCCGGGAGATCGGCGATGCGGTCGGCCTGACCTCGACGTCATCGGTAGCCCACCAGTTGCGCACCCTGGAGCGCAAGGGCTACCTGCGCAGGGACCCGAATCGCCCGCGTGCGGTCGACGTCCGAGGTTCCGAGGATTCGGCGGCCCCGGTGGTGACCGACGTCAGCGGTTCCGACGCACTACCGGAACCCGCATTCGTCCCGGTTCTGGGTCGAATCGCCGCCGGCGGCCCGATCCTGGCCGAGCAGGCGGTCGAGGATGTGTTCCCACTGCCCCGCGAACTTGTCGGCGAAGGCTCACTGTTCCTGTTGAAAGTCGTCGGCGAGTCGATGGTCGACGCGGCCATCTGCGACGGCGACTGGGTCGTGGTGCGTCAGCAGAACGTCGCCGACAACGGCGATATCGTGGCCGCGATGATCGACGGCGAGGCCACCGTCAAGACGTTCAAGCGCACCGGCGGCCAGGTCTGGCTGATGCCGCACAATCCGGCCTTCGATCCCATCCCGGGTAACGACGCGGTCGTACTCGGCAAAATCGTGACAGTGATCAGGAAGGTCTAGACCGGCCTACCTTGGCGCCTTGATGAAACCGTTGGCCTGAGCCAGTTCCTCGCTGGCAAACCAGACCTCCGGGACGGTGTTGTCATACAGCGCCGAGTCCGGCGCGTAGTACAGGCCCGAATGGGTGTTGGCTTTGATGACGTAGCCATCAGGCGCCTGATACGGGTCAGCCAGCGGCAGATGGATCGCCGGGCGCCAAGGCTCCTGATCGGACTCGTCAGCCTCGGGTTCGACCTCTACCTCGACCTCGACCTCCTCATCGAACGAGTAGCCGGTCCATGAGGACTCGTCGAAGCCACCTACCGAACCCTCGGCCGGCGCGTCGGCGACATTCTCGATCTGGCTGTCGAAACGGCTCTCGAACGGCTGGGTCCACCGCGAGAAGTCCTGTGCGGCATGTCGGCGACGTGGCTCCCCGACCTCACCGAGGTCGAGTTGCCACTGCGACTCGGCGCCGACCGCGTCGGTCGCGTGCCGGCCGGAGTCGGACCGCTCGCCGTCGGACTCGTCGAAGCCCGCCCCGAATCCCTCGAGATCCGACTCGCTGGGAATCCGGGTGGGTGCGGTGTCGATCTTGTCCTCGTCCTCGAAAGTCCGCGCAGACCACCGATATTCGGCAGTGCGCTCCTCCTCGGACGCACCGCCCAGACGCTCTCCGGGCCAGCGGCCCTCTTCGCCGTCGTAGTCGAAGTCCCGGTCACTGGCAGCCGAACCGCCGCGCCGCATCGCCCACAGGCCGAGCAATCCGACCAGTAGCAGCAGCGGAATGGCGATCGCCAGCCACCACCACTGCTTGCCTCCGCTGTCCGACGAGCCGGCACCCCCGGTTGCCGGCGCCTGGGCAATGCCGTCGGGCAACTCGATACCGGACAGCGACGATGCGAGATCGGCGGGGTTGGTGCTGAACTCCTTTGTCGCCTGGTTCCAGGAGACCTGTCCCCCGCTGAACGTCTGGCTGACGGTGTCACCACTGGAGGTCTGCTCACCGGTCGGGGCACCCAGGGTTCCGGTTGCTCCGCCGAGGGACTGCCAGGCGGCATTGATGGCGCCGCGGATCACGATCGCACCACTGTCGGGCGTCCAGAAGATGACCGGCTTATCCGGCGCGTTGAACGATCCGATCCGACTGTTGGGCACCCCGCCCTCGGTCTCGGTGCCGATCGGGTAGCCGAGGTCGCCAGTGGGGCCGTTGAGGGATTCGTACTTCGACAGAATCGCTCCGGTCACCGCATGCGCTCCGCTGTCCGGAGAATAGAAGATCTTGCCGCCGGCGTAGCCCTGCTCGGCGCCCTGTCCCGGGCCCGGGTCACCGATCGTCGCCTGCGCGCCCTGCCGAGCACCCAACGGACCGCCCAGTCCGCCGCTGGCACGCCAGGCCATGTTGATCTGGGTGGTCGGATCCGCGGGCACCTCCAGTCCGGCCAGGCCTTCGGCCAGGCTGGACGGATCACTGGAGAAGGTCTTGGTGACGGTGTTCCAGGACAACTCGCCGCCGGTGAACGTCTGGCTCACGACATCGCCGTCGTAGCGCTCATCGGCGGTGGGCACCCCGAGAGCGCCAGCCGAGCCACCGAGTTTGTCCCAGGCCACATTGAGTGCGCCGCGCACCACCCAGGCACCGGTCTCTGCGGTCCAGAAGATGGCGGGTTTGTCGCTGGCGTTGAAGGTGCTCACCCGACTGTCGGGCCCGAACAGACCTTCCACCTCATCGATGGTGGGGAATCCGAGATCACTGTCGCCGGGTCCGCCGAGGGATTGGTACTTGTTCAGGATGTCGCCGTAGATCAGGTGCGCGCCGGTGTCGGGAGTGTAGAAAATCTGCCCATCGGTGAACTTCTGGCCGTAGCCGGCACCGACCTCGTAGACGTCGCCGTCGGTGCCGCCGACCACTGAGCTCGAGCCACCGGCGGCCTCCCAGGCTGCGTTGATGGCGCCGGCGGCATCGCTCTCCGGGGAGGCGAATGCGTGCGGGGAGACCAGGGCGGCGGCGGTGGCCGTCACGGCGACGCCGAGTGCCACGCGCCTTCCGTATCTCATAAGACCGTTCACAAGCCGCGTCATTACCCGTCTCCCGCAATCAGTCCAAGACCTGGGCAAGTCTCAGAATTAAGCAACACCGTCGCATAATTTCCGCGCCAGCTAACCACGACACGCGGCCGAAATTAACGCGTGAACCCAAATTGAGATAAAACCCGAATTGAACTGAAATGCCTCGTGGAGGATGCCAATTCGCGGATCAGACTCCCAGGCCGCGGCCGATGATCTCCTTCATGATCTCGGTGGTGCCGCCGTAGATGGTCTGCACACGGGCGTCCAGGAAAGCCTTGGCCACGCCGTATTCGCGCATGTAGCCGTACCCGCCGTGGAGTTGCACGCAGCGGTCAACCAGGCGGACCTGCGCCTCGGTGGTCCACCACTTGGCCATCGCCGCCTGATCGGCGGTCAGCTTCTCCTCGAGGTGCAGCCGGATGAATTCATCGGTGAGGATGCGCACCGCGGTGGCCTCGGTCGCCAATTCGGCGAGCAGAAAGCGACTGTTCTGGAATGAGCCGATCGGCTTACCGAACGCCTTGCGTTCTTTGACGTATTGGAGGGTCTCCTCGAGCACGGCTTCCATCGCCGCGGCCGCCATGATGGCGATCGAAAGGCGCTCCTGCGGGAGGTTCTGCATAAGGTAGATGAAGCCCATCCCCTCCTCGCCGATGAGGTTCTCGACCGGTACGTGCACATCGGTGAACGAGAGTTCGGCGGTGTCCTGGGCGTCGAGGCCGACCTTGTCGAGGTGACGGCCGCGTTCGAAGCCCGGCATACCGCGCTCGACGCCCAGCAGGGAGAAGCCCTGTGCGCCCTTCTCCGGGTTGGTCTGGGCCACCACGATCACCAGATCAGCGTTGATGCCGTTGGTGATGAAGGTCTTCGAGCCGTTGAGCACGTAGTGATCGCCCTCGCGGACCGCCCGGGTCTTGATGCCCTGCAGATCGCTGCCGGTGCCCGGTTCGGTCATCGCGATCGCGGTGATCATCTCGCCGGTGCAGAACTGCGGCAGCCAGCGCTGCTTCTGCTCCTCATTGGTCTGATGCAGCAGGTAGGGCGCAATGACGTCGTTGTGCAGCGCGAAACCCAATCCGCTGAAGCGGCCGGCCACCGTCTCCTCGCAGACGACGGTGTTGTACCGGAAATCCGCATTGCCGCCGCCGCCGTACTCCTCCGGAACCGCCATTCCGAGGTAGCCCTGCTTACCGGCTTCCAGCCACACACCGCGGTCGACGATCTTGTCCTTCTCCCACTGATCGTGGAAGGGGGCGACGTGCTTGTCGAGGAACGCCCGGTAGGACTCCCGGAAGAGATCGTGCTCGGGCTCGAAGAGGGTGCGGGTGTACTTGACTGCGTTGCCCATGGTTGACCTCCGTCGGGTGGGATATTTCCACCGAGGATAACCCAACCGGGCGGTTGGTAGGGCACACCCCCAGGCCCGCGACAGGGCGAGGGCGTCGCTGAATTAAATCAGCGGGAGGGCCAGGTGGTCCGCGGAGCCGGGCCGGCCGGCGGCTTGGTCCGCAGGGTGTCACCAGGTGTGACGCCGTTCGCGATGGCACCCAGGCACAATCCGAGCCGTCCCGGCATGCACGGCGCGGTGCCGCCCATACCGCGGGCCGTACCGAGATTGTTCAAGTCCTGTTTGCCCCAGCACAGCCCGGTGCGGGCATCGACCTGTTGGTTCGGCGCGCACGTGACGGTGGCCTCGGCCAGCGGGGTGTACATCACGGGAGCCGACAGGGAGATAACGCCGGCGATCGCCGCGGTGAGCAACGTGGAAGCGTGAAAGCGATTCATTCTCGATGTCTCCGGGTGCGTCGCGGCTAGGGGGCGGTGATCTTGGTGTTTTGGTTGATCGCCTTCATGGCGTCCTGCACGACGGCTTGCTCACCATCGAGCGCGTCGCCGTTGAGCTGCAGAACGAAGAAGCTGCCGTCCCTGGCCGGCACCACGACGGTCTTCTCGTCGATGAAACGCTTCTTGCCCTCGTGCATGTAGGTGCCCGAGTACTCGATCGAATCGAATCCGGAGAACGAACTGCGCACCGGCGCACCGGCCGGGGTGAAGCCCTCGAGATCGTCGAGCAGGCCCGGGGCGTACTGCAGGACCTCGACCGCCTCGACATCACCGGTCAGCCGGTCGGCGACCGCGGTGACGGTCGGCGGATCGGTGGGATCGGCGGCCTTGGTGTAGACGATGGCGCCGTAAGCCCAGTCCGGGACCTGGTCGACCTCGCCCCAGCCCTCCGGAATCGTGAAGTCGTACGTCGGCGTGCCGGGATCACCCGGATCGAACGGCGTTTCAGCAATCTCGTTCTCGACGATGTAGTCGTGCAGCGTCTTCTTCAGGCCGCCCTCTTTCGTGGGCGGGGGCGGCAGCGCGCCGCCGGCCGTACTCGACGCCGCCGCCGAGGTCGTAGCCGACTCGGATGCGGAGGTCTTGGTATCGGTCTTAGCGCCCGATCCGCAGCCAACGACGGCAAAGCTCAGCACCGCAGCGGAAAGACCCGCCGTGGCTGCCACCAACACGTTCCTCATGAGCTGCTCGTCTCCTTGTCGATCGTCATGCCGCGCCAAGACTAACCCAGCAACCGGTCACAGGCAGGACCAACGACCATTGCGGGAGGGCCGGGGGAACTCAGGCGATCAGATATTGCTTCAGGGCAGCCGCAGTCGCGGCGGGCACCCGGGCCTTCACGCGGGTGCCGGCGTCGGTGTGCTCGACAGCGTCGACCCGGCCCTCACTGTGCAGCCGAGCGACCAGATCACCGCGGTCGTAGGGAATCGTCACGTCGACGGTGATCTCGCGGGGCTCGACCAGCTCCCCCAGCCTGGTGCGCAGCCGCCCCAATCCGTCACCGGTATGGGCGGAGACGAACACCGCACCGGGTAACGCGCGGCGCAGCTGCGCCAGCGTCAGGTCGGTCGCCGCGTCAATCTTGTTGACCACAAGTAATTCCGGCGATGGTGGCGAATCATGGTCGGCCTGCACCTCGCGAACGACCTGATGCACCGCGGCGATCTGAGCCATCGGATTGGCATCGGAACCGTCGACGACGTGGATCAGCAGATCGGCGTCGACAACCTCTTCGAGGGTGGACCGGAACGCTTCGACGAGCTGAGTGGGCAGGTGCCGGACGAACCCCACGGTGTCGGTCAGCACGAACGGGCGGTCGTCGTCGAACGTGCCGCGACGGGTGGTGGGTTCGAGTGTGGCGAACAGCGCGTTCTCCACCAGGACGCCGGCCCCGGTCAGTGCGTTGAGAAGGCTGGACTTGCCGGCGTTGGTGTACCCGATGATCGCGATCGAGGGCACATCGCTGTGCAGCCGCCGGCTGCGCCGGGTATCGCGTGCCCGCTTCATGTCCTTGATCTCCCGACGCAGCTTCGACATCCGTTCCCGGATACGGCGGCGATCGGTCTCAATCTTGGTCTCGCCGGGACCGCGGGTGCCGACCCCGCCCCCGCTGCCGCCGGCACCGCCACCCTGCCGGGACATCGACTCGCCCCAACCGCGCAGCCTGGGCAGCATGTACTGCATCTGGGCCAACTCCACCTGGGCCTTGCCCTCCCTGCTGGTGGCGTGCTGAGCGAAGATGTCCAGGATCAGCGCGGTGCGGTCGACCACCTTGACCTTGACCACCTTCTCCAGCGCGTTGAGCTGCGCCGGGCTGAGCTCGCCGTCGCAGATCACGGTGTCGGCGCCGGTGGCGACGACGATCTGGCGCAACTCCTGGGCCTTGCCGGAGCCGATGTAGGTCGCCGGATCGGGTTTGTCGCGACGCTGAATGATTCCCTCGAGCACCTCCGAGCCGGCGGTCTCGGCCAGGGCGGCGAGTTCGGCCAGGCTGGCGTCGGCGTCAGCGGCAGAGCCCTCGGTCCACACACCGACCAGCACGACACGCTCCAGCCGCAGCTGGCGGTATTCGACCTCGGAGACATCGGCGAGTTCGGTGGACAGCCCCGCAACCCGGCGCAGCGCGGCACGGTCTTCCAGGGCGAGTTCGCCGAGGCTGGGCTCAGCGGAGGCGCGGGTCAGGTCAGAATCGGTCATACGTTGGTTCCGATGGTGTCACGCCGGTACAACGTCGCGCACATCAATTGGCGTCCCCGCCAACCGCGGCCGATCACCCCTGCGCATTCCACCAGGCGTCCGATATCTCACCGCTCGCCAGCAGCACCGACGGTCCGCGCAGGTAACTGGTGGTGTCGGTGATCTCGACCTCCACCTCGCCACCGGGCACCCGGACCCGCATCGATCCGCACTCGGTGCCCTGATGGGCCAGGGCGGCCGCCGTCGCTGCGACGGTCCCGGTGCCGCAGGATCGCGTCTCGCCGACACCGCGCTCGTGTACCCGCATTGAGATGGCACCGCGGTTCGGCGCGGTGAGTATCTCGATATTGACCCCGTCCGGGAACCGGGTGGCGTCGAACCCGACCGGTTCGCCGACGGCGAGCCCGGCAAGCTGCTGCTCGGTCAGGTCGGGATCCAGACAGGCCAGGTGTGGATTGCCGACGTCGACGACCAGTCCGGTGAAGGTGCGCCCACCGACGCTCGCCCGGCCGGCGCCGAACCGGCTGACCTTGCCCATCTCGACGGTGACATCGGCGTTGAGACCGTCGGCGTGGCTGATCACCACCGGACGCGGTCCGGCCAGCGTGGCCACCACGAACGCGTCGCGGTTTTCCAGTCCGGCGATCCGCAGGTAGTGCGCGAAGACCCGCACTCCGTTACCGCACATCTGCGCGACGGAGCCGTCCGCGTTGCGGTAGTCCATGTACCAATCGGCCGCCTCGACACCGACGGGAAGCGCGTCGAACACGCCGGCGGCGAGCGCGGCCTGTGCGGTGGTGACCCGAAGGACGCCGTCGGCGCCGAGACCGCGACGACGGTCGCAGACCGCGGCCACCGAGGCCGGCGTCAGATCCAGGCGACCGGGGAGGTCGGGCAACAGCACGAAATCGTTCTGCGTGCCGTGCCCCTTCACGAATTTCATTTCGTCCTCGAGGATACGTCCCGCCAGCGCCTCAGTACCGTCTCGGTGAGGTCGTCGGCCGCGCCGTCCACCCAACCGATCCGGTGGTCACGCCGAAACCATGACCGCTGCCGACGCACATAGCGGCGGGTTCCGATGAAGGTCAATTCGCGAGCCTGCGCGATCTGCTCGGCGGTACCGCCGGCATCAATGGCGTCGAGCACCTGGGAATAGCCCAGCGCACGGCGGGCCGTGACACCGTCTCTGAGCCCGTAATCCGCCAGACCTGCCACTTCGGCCACCAGACCCCGGTCGAACATCAGATCGGTCCGGACCGCTAATCGGCCGTCGAGAACCGTTGTGTCCCAGTCTAATCCGATAATCGCGGTGTCCCAGCGCGGAGCGCCGATAGCAGGTGCGGAAGCGGCGAACGGTCGACCGGTGAGCTCGATGACCTCGAGTGCACGGACGATGCGGCGGCCGTCGGTGTCCAGAATTGAGGTTGCCGCCGCCGGGTCACGTCGGGCCAGTTCGCAGTGCAGAGCGGCGACGCCGATCTCGGCCAGCCGCTCCTCCCAGCGCGTCCGCACCGCCGGATCGGTCGCCGGGAACGCCCAGTCGTCCAGCAGTGCCTGGATGTACATCATCGACCCGCCCACGATGACCGGGGTGGCCCCTCGACCGACGATCGCCGCCACATCGGCGACCGCGGCCTGCTGGTAGCGGGCGACGGTGGCGGTGGCCGTGACCTCAAGAACGTCGAGCTGGTGGTGTGGGACCCCGCGGCGCTCGGCGATGCTCAGTTTGGCGGTGCCGACGTCCATTCCGCGGTACTGCTGCATGGCGTCGGCGTTGACCACTTCGCCACCCACCCGGACCGCGATCTCGACGGCGAGGTCGGACTTGCCGGTGCCGGTCGGGCCGATGATCGCGATCGGCCGGCCGGTCATGGGAGCCAGACACCCACGAAGTAGCCGACACCGTAGGGCGCACCGCGGATCAGTTCGCGCGCCGTGCGGGGCCCGGATCCGCACAACCCCGCCAGCACCTGATAAGCCACCCTGCCGACGACGCCGTCGGGCAATTCAGCCAGCGCGACGGTATCGCCGGCGGCCAGCGCATCGTCCAGAGCGGCCTGCACCGGTCCGGCGCCGGGATCCTCACCGCCGGGCGCCGACGGACCCAGCGTGTTGAGTCCGTCGGCGACCACCAGCACCCCGATCGGCTCGGGTGTGTCGTCGATGAGCTCGCGCAGCAGCCGTCCGCGGGCCAGTGCCTCCCCGGCGGTCAGGTTGCTGGGGTACACCCGGACAGGCACAGACGCGGCGGGGTTGGCCTGCCCGCGCAGCCAACCGGCGAACAACGCGCACAGCGGCATCTCGGTCGGTGATCCCAGCTCCTCCGGGCACAGCGATACCGGTACGTCCGTTCCGTATCCGGCGAAGGTCCCGCGAACACGCGAGAGCACCAATTCGGCGCTCCCGACCCCGATCGCGATCCACTGATCCGGAAGCGCGCGCGCCGCCTCGATTGCAGCCGTGCGGAATTCGGCGACCTCGGCGGCAGCACGGCCCGCGAGGTCGGGCACCAGGACCGGCGCGGAGGGAGTCAGTGCAATGGCCGCCAACACGGGATCAACGCTAGACCGCGCCACGGGCGCCGGCGGAGGCGCTCTGGCTGCGGGCCAGCGCCACGATCGCCGCCACCATCACCGCCACCGCCGCCACCAGGCTGAACCAGCCGATCCGCCCCGGCGACAGGGCCTCGCCAAGGACGAGGATGCCCAAGGCAGAGCCCACCAGCGGTTCACTGACATTCACCGCCGGCAACGACGCCGCCAGCGATCCGGCCCGGAACGCAGACTGCTGAATCGCGGTGGCGAGCAGCGCGACAACCGCCCACGAGTAGAGCTCAGGCATGGTCAGCACGGCCCAGACGCCCTCGTCGAGCCGATCAACGACGCCCTTGGTCAGTACGGCGAACAGGCCCCACAGCGCGCCCGACACCAGGCCGAGTAGCACCGCCGCCGCCGGGCGCCCGGCCAGCAGCTTGGCCGCCGCCAGGCCCGCGAGCAGCAGCGCGCCCAAGATCCCGATCACCGGAAGCCATACCGAGATCCCGGCCCGCGCGAGCCCCTCGGTCGGATCACCCTCGATGACGATCACCGCGACCGCTACCGCAAGCAGCGCAGCCCACACCCCCTGCCGGCGGCTGATCCGCGCACCGTTGACCCGTGCGCTGATCGGCAGTGCGAACAGCAGTGACGTTGAGAGCAATGCCTGAACCAGCACCACCGATCCGATTCCCAGCGCTGCTGCCTGCAGTACGAAACCCGCCCCGGCCAGCAGACTGCCGGCCCACCAGGTCCGGTCGCGGAGCAGCCGGAGAAAAAGTGCGGCATGTCCCACCGGTTCGTCGGTGACACCCTGGGCCGACCGCTGCTGGATGACGTCGCCGACACCGATTGCCATCGCGGCACCGAGTGCCAGCAGGGCGGCGATCTCCACCTCGGCCATGACACCTCCCCACGCTCGTCATCGTGCTGCGCGCCAGCCTGCCGACCGTAGCGGCACCGGGCAACTCTGACCGCCAACTCTCTAGCACGGGCAACAACACGGGCAACCTCGGCACATGGGCGGATGCGAACTGGTTCAATACCCACCGGGGACCGGTAGTCGCTTCCACCGGCCCGCACCGCACGACCGGAGCCGCTCAGCGCGGCAGGCATACGAAGGCTGGGCTGATGACGAGCGACGAAACGACCACCGGCGACTTCCCCAAGCCCAGCCCCCTGCCCGGACCACCGCGACCGGGCCCACGCCCGAACCAGCCGGCCCAACCGCCGCTGCGGACGCCGGTGAGCGACCCGCACCGGTTCGGCCGGGTGGCCGACGACGGAACCGTGTACCTGACCACCGCGACGGGTGAGCGAGTCATCGGGTCCTGGCAGGCCGGTGACGCCGAGGCCGCCTTCGCCCACTTCGGTCGTCGCTTTGATGATCTGGCCACCGAGATCACGCTGATGGAGAACCGGCTGGCATCGGGTAATGGCGATGCGCGCAAGATCAGGGCGGCGGCGGCCGCGCTGGCCGAAACACTGCCCACCGCAAGCGTTCTCGGCGACGTCGACGCTCTGGCGGCCCGGCTGGCCGCGATCGCCGACCAGGCTGATGAGGCTGCCCAGGCCGACCGGGCCCGCCGCGACGAGCACCGCGCAGCCCAGACGGCACTCAAGGAGGCGCTGGCCGTCGAGGCCGAGGACCTCGCCGCGAACGCCACCCAGTGGAAGACCGCCGGCGATCGGATGCGAACCATCCTTGATGAGTGGCGCACCATTACCGGACTGGACCGCAAGGTCGACGACGCGCTGTGGAAGCGCTATTCGGCGGCCCGTGACACGTTCAACCGGCGGCGCGGCGCACACTTCTCCGAACTCGACAAGGAGAAGGCCGGCGCACGGCAGGCCAAAGAGCGGTTGTGCGAGCGCGCCGAGGAACTGTCCGCCTCAACCGACTGGGCACCGACTGCGGCGAAGTTCCGCGACATGCTGGGCGAGTGGAAGGCCGCCGGCCGCGCCGCCAAGGACGTCGACGAGACGCTGTGGCAGCGGTTCAAGAAGGCTCAGGACACCTTCTTCGCCGCCCGCAACGCGGTCAGCGCTGAGCGCGATGCCGAGTTCACCGCCAACGCCGAGGCCAAGGAGCGCCTGCTCGCGGAGGCCGAGAAGATCGACGTCGCCAACCCCAAGGCGGCCCTGGCGGCGCTGCGCTCGATCACCGACAAGTGGGATGACACCGGCAAGGCCCCCAAGGAACGCGGACCGGAACTGGACCGGAGACTGCGGGCGGTGGAGAAGAAGATCCGCGACGCCGCCGATGCGGGCCGGATCGACCCCGAGGCCCAGGCCCGCGCTGAGCAGTTCCGCGTTCGCGTCGAGCAGTTCGAACGTCAGGCGGAGAAAGCCGAGGCCGCCGGCCGCGCCAAGGATGCCGAAGCGGCCCGGGCCAGCGCGGCGCAGTGGCGGGAGTGGGCCGCAGCGGCGGCGCAGGCCGTCGCGAAGAAGCGGTAGCGGCGGCGCAGGCGCTCCTACGGCTCGTCGAGCACCGAGCGCGCCTGCTGCCCGGCCTCTTCCCGGCGCTGAGCCTCGGCGGCCAGCTGCACCGCGGTGCGGGTCCAGACCACCCGTGCCCAATGGAACGCCAGCAGGAACAGGGTGATCCAGCCCAGGACCAGTCCGATTCCCGGGCCGGGATGGCCGTGGGTCGCAGTCTGCCGGGACCACACCGCCAGCATCCCGATCGCAGTTCCGACAGCGCAACCGGCCAGGGCGATCCAGGCCAGCGTCCAGCGCCGGGTCAGCAGGGCCAGCATGGAGAAACCGACCCCGAAAATCAGTGCGAACCAGACGAAGATCTGTGACGGCAAGGCGATACCGACGCTGATCGCCTTGGCATTGCCCATCAGGACGTCGATCCCGCGGGCGCCACCGGTGTGCGGCAGCACGAAGGACAACACCAGGACGAAGACCAGGACCGCCACCACGACACCCCGCAGTCCCGGATCGATCTCGCCGGCCACCCGGCGTTCGGCAGCCTCCAGATCGGATTTGTAGGCCTCGAAGTGGCCCTGGGGATCCGGCACGCTCATCGTTCACATCCGTTCGTCGGCTCATTGGTCGGCGGTGCGCCGATGAGGGGAAGTCCAAGCCCGATGGTTCGCGGGCGCTCGCCGGCGGCCTGGGCGTCACCGGCCCGGGTCCGGCGGTGGGTCAGCAGTGGCGCGTCGGCGATCAGATGATGCGGTGCGGCAGCGGTGATCGTTGTGGTCACCACATCGCCGGCGCGCACCTGGTTGTCGCCGGCGGCGAAGTGCACCAGCCGGCCGTCCCGGGACCGGCCCGACATCCGGGCGGTGGCAGCATCCTTGCGCCCCTCGCCGGTGGCCACCAGCAGTTCGACCGTGCTGCCGATCAGCGCCTGATTCTCCTCCCAGGAAATCGCATCCTGGAGCTCGATGAGCCGCTGATAGCGTTCCTGGACAACAGCTTTGGGTATCTGATTGTCGAAATCAGCCGCGGGCGTTCCAGGCCGCTTCGAATACTGGAAGGTGAAGGCCGCCGAGAACCGCGCAGTACGCACCACATCGAGGGTGGCGGCAAAATCCTCCTCGGTCTCACCCGGGAAGCCGACGATGATGTCGGTGGTGATCGCCGCATGTGGCATCGCCGCCCGGACCCGCTCGATGATTCCGAGATACTTCTCGGCCCGGTAGGACCGCCGCATCTCGCGCAGGATGCGATCGGAACCGGACTGCAACGGCATGTGCAGCGCCGGGCACACATTCGGGGTCTCGGCCATCGCCTGGATCACGTCATCGGTGAACTCAGCCGGGTGCGGCGAGGTGAAGCGAACCCGCTCCAGCCCATCGATGCGGCCACACGCACGCAGCAGCGCCGCGAAGGCGCCACGGTCGCGCGCAGTGTCATGCTCAGTCAACGGCGACTCGCGCAGGTGCTCGTCGGCGGCGAATGACACCCCGTAGGCATTGACGTTCTGACCCAGCAGGGTGACTTCCAGCACGCCCTGGTCCACCAGGGAACGCACCTCGGCGAGGATGTCGCCGGGGCGGCGATCCAACTCCTTGCCGCGCAGCGAGGGCACGATGCAGAACGTGCAGGTGTTGTTGCAGCCGACGGAAATGGAAACCCATGCGGCATAGGCGGATTCCCGGGTGGCCGGCAGTGTGGAAGGGAATGCCTGCAGCGCTTCGGCGATCTCGACCTGTGCGACGCGGTTGTGACGAGCCCGCTCGAGCAGCACCGGGAGCGAGCCGATGTTGTGCGTGCCGAACACCACGTCGACCCACGGCGCCCGCTGGAGAACGCTGTCGCGGTCCTTCTGGGCCAGGCAGCCGCCGACCGCGATCTGCATATCGGGGTCGGCCTCCTTGCGGGGCACGAGGTGACTGATATTGCCGTAGAGCTTGTTGTCTGCGTTCTCCCGCACCGCGCAGGTGTTGAACACCACGACGTCCGCGTCAGTTCCCTCGGCCGCGGGCAGGTAGCCGGCGGCATCCAGCAGACCCGCGATCCGCTCGGAGTCGTGAACGTTCATCTGGCAGCCGTAGGTGCGAACCTGATAGGTACGCCCCCGGGGCGGAGCCGGCGAATCGCCCGTTCCGCTCTCCTGGCTGCGCGCCGCCGTCACACCGCACATGCTACGGATGCGGTTACCGCGCCGAGCGTGCCGGACCTCGGTAAGGTCAGCTCGCATGGCTGGTGGCGGGGTCCCGATGATCTCTATCAAGGGGGTCGACAAGCACTTCGGACCCCTGCATGTGCTCAAGGGCATCAACCTCGAGATCGACCGCGGTCAGGTGGTCGTGGTCCTGGGCCCGTCCGGTTCGGGCAAGTCCACACTGTGCCGAACCATCAACCGGTTGGAGGCCGTCGATTCCGGGACGATCTCCATCGACGGCGAGGTGCTCCCGTCGGAGGGACGCAAGCTGGCGCAATTGCGTTCCGAGGTCGGCATGGTGTTCCAATCGTTCAACCTCTTCGCCCACAAGACCATCCTGGAAAACGTGATGCTGGCACCGGTCAAGGTCCGCAAGGTGTCCGCCGAGGAGGCCCGGACCCGGGCGATGTCGCTGCTGGAGCGGGTGGGTGTCGCCAGCCAGGCCGAGAAATACCCCGCGCAACTGTCCGGCGGCCAACAGCAGCGGGTCGCGATCGCCCGATCCTTGGCGATGGAGCCCAAGGTGATGCTGTTCGACGAGCCGACCAGCGCGCTGGATCCGGAGATGGTCAACGAGGTGCTGGCCGTCATGGCCTCGCTGGCAGCCGAGGGTATGACCATGGTGGTGGTAACCCACGAGATGGGGTTCGCCCGCCGGGCGGCCAACCGGGTGGTGTTCATGGCCGACGGCACGATCGTCGAGGACGCCGCGCCGGAGGACTTCTTCTCCAACCCGCAATCGGCCCGGGCCCGCGATTTCCTCGGCAAGATCCTCAGCCACTAGCACCATGCGGTCACTGCCCCGGCGCCTGCTCGCCCTTCTGCTGCTCATGGGTCTGTCGCTGGCCCTGGCCGGGTGCGGCGGTAGCGAGAAGACGATCACCATCGGCACCAAGTTCGACCAGCCGGGCCTGGCGGTGAAGAAGCCGGATGGGTCGATGGCGGGCTTCGACGTCGACGTCGCCACCTATGTGGCCGGGCAACTCGGGTACTCACCGGAGCAGATCGAGTGGAAGGAGTCCCCGTCCGGGCAGCGCGAGACACTGATCCAGAACGATCAGGTCGACTACATCGTGGCGACCTACTCGATCACCGATGCCCGCAAGACAAAGGTCGGATTCGCCGGGCCGTATCTGGACACCGGGCAGAGCCTGATGGTGCGGGCCGACAACGCTGACATCACCGGACCGGAATCCCTGGCCAACGCCAAGCGGCTCTGTTCGGTGTCGGGGTCGACACCGGCCCAGCGCATCAAGGACAAGTACCCCGGTGTGCAGTTGCAGCAGTACGACACCTACTCGGCATGTGTGGAAGCGCTGCGCAACGGCGCGATCGATGCGGTCAGCACCGACGAGGTGATCTTGGCCGGATTCGCCGCGCAGTCCCCCGGCGCCTTCAAGATCATCGGCAAGCCGTTCTCGGTGGAGCACTACGGAATCGGGTTGCGCCTGGAGAATCTCGAGCTTCGCGACCAGATCAACAGTGCGATCCTCAAGATGCAGGAGGACGGAGACTGGACGGCGGCGTTCGACCGCAACCTCGGCCCCGCCGGTATCACCGCGCCGCCGCCTCCGCCACTCGACACCGCCGCCACCGGCGGCGCGGCCGAGCGGGTCGACATCTTCGGCACGTACGGCGGGCTGATCATCACGGCTTTCTGGACCACGATCAAGCTGACGGTACTGTCGGCGATCGGGGCGCTGGTCCTCGGTACCGCGCTGGCGGCGATGAGGCTGTCCCCGGTGCCGACGCTCAACCAGATCGGAACCTTCTACGTCAACACCGTCCGTAACACCCCGCTGACGCTGATCATTCTGTTCTGCTCGTTCGGCCTTGCGCAGACCCTGGGCATCACACTGGCCGATGCGACATCACCGACGTCGATCGCCGACAGTAATTTCCGGCTCGCCGTGCTGGGACTGTCGGTCTACACCGCGGCATTCGTGTGCGAGACGGTGCGCGCCGGGGTGAACACCGTGCCTGCCGGCCAGGCCGAGGCGGCCCGTTCGTTGGGGATGACATTCGGGCAGAATCTGCGGATCGTGCTGCTGCCACAGGCATTTCGGGCGGTGATCATCCCGCTGGGGTCGGTCCTGATCGCGCTGACCAAGAACACCACCATCGCATCGGCGATCGGCGTCGCGGAGGCGGCGCTGCTGATGAAGGAGATGATCGAGAACACCGCCGCTCTGCTGCTGGTCGGTGGGGTCTTCGCATTCGGGTTCCTGCTGTTGACCCTGCCGATGGGCCTGCTGTTCGGGTGGCTGGGCAAGCGCTGGGCGGTGGTCAGGTGAGCGCGTCCGTGCTATTCGACACACCCGGACCCCGGGCAAGGGTCCGCAACCGCATCATCTCGGGCGTCACCGTGGCAGTGGTCGCACTGGTGCTGTGGGCGATCGTTTCCCGGCTCGCCGACAAGGGACAACTCACAGCCGCGAAGTGGCGACCGTTCCTCACCGGCGACCTCTGGAAGACCTATGTGCTGCCCGGTGTCACCGGCACCCTTACCGCCGCCGCCGTCTCGATCGTGCTGGCGTTGATCCTCGGACTGCTGCTCGGTGTCGGCCGGATGTCCCCCGCTGCGCCGCTGCGGTGGGCGTGCACGGTGATCATCGAGTTCTTCCGGGCCGTACCCGTGCTGATCATGATGATCTTCGCCTATTTCCTGTTCGCGCTCTACGACGTGTTCCCGTCCAAACAGTTGGCGCTGGCCGGCGTGGTGACCGGGCTGACCCTCTACAACGGGGCGGTGATCGCCGAGATCGTGCGAACCGGTGTGGGCGCGCTCCCCCGCGGACAGACCGAGGCCGCCGCATCGTTGGGAATGAGTTGGGGGCAGACCATGCGGGCGGTTCTGCTGCCCCAGGCCATCACCTCGATGCTGCCGGTTCTGGTGTCCCAGTTGGTCGTTGCGCTCAAGGACACCGCGATCGGCTATCAGATCACGTTCGTGGAGATGGTGCGCCAAGGAACCGTCATCGGGTCGACCTACGGCAACTACGTGCCGGCACTGATCGTGATCGCCGTGCTGATGATCAGCCTGAACTTCGCGCTCTCGGCCGCGGCGACCAGGCTGGAGAGCCGTCTTCGCCGCTCCAAGCGCACCCCGGAACCACTGGAAGCGGCCGACCCGATGCTGGAGCCCGGCGACTAGTTTCCACGCAAGGCGGCGCAGCGTTGCATCAACTCGGCATCTGGTGGTTGGTAGAACGACAGCACGGCATGGTCGCAGCCGAGTCTCTGGTATTCCGGCAGCAGACCCAGTTGTTCGTCGACCTGTCCGGGCTTTCGCGGATGCAGGAACAGTTGCACTGCACGCCGGACCTCACCCGGGTTACGGCCGACCTCCGTGCACGCCACGTCGAGGGCGGCGTTGGCCTGTCCCCACTCGGCAGGACCCTCGTGGCTGGGCATGTTCCATTCGTCGGCGTGCCGGGCGATCACCCGCAGCATCTTCGGCTGTGAGCCACCCACGATGACGGGCGGGTGTGGACGCTGAACCGGTTTGGGCTCGCACAGCGCTTCGGTCAGGGTGAAGAAGCGACCCGAATGGGTGACCGACTCCTCGGTCCACAACCGTCGGATCACCGTGAGCGCCTCGTCGAGCATCGCCACCCGGGTTCCCGGACTGGGGAACTCGATACCGTAGCCACGATGCTCGTCCTCATGCCAGCCGGCGCCGATGCCGAAATCCATTCGGCCACCGCTGATGTGGTCGACGGTGACCGCCATCTTGGCCAGGATCGCCGGATTGCGATAGGTCACACCGGTGACCATGCAGCCGACTCGGGCGTGCCGGGTCACTGCCGCCATGGCAGCCAGAGTCGTCCAGCCCTCCAGTGTGGGTTTGGCGTTATCCACCAGGCCGTAGAAATGGTCGTAGTTCCAGATCGCTTCGAATCCGAGATCGTCGGCGGTGCGCCAGAAATCCTCAAGCTCGGAATAGCTGAAAGTGGGTGCCAGCTTGGCCGAGATCCGCATGGACCGAGCCTAGATCAGACCTTCCGGCGCTCCCGTTCCGCGGCCACCGCATCAGTGACCACCGCCACCGCCATGCTCTGGCTGTAGCCGCGGCGCGCGAGCATACCCACGAGTCGCCGAGTCACCTTGATCTCATCGCCATCGTCCAGCGGTTCACGCCGTAGTCGGCGCTCCACGAGTTGCTCGGCCCGGACACGTTCGACCCCGGCGTCGATACCGGACAGGGCGGAGGCGATCACGTCGGCGTCGACACCCTTGGTGCGAAGTTCAGCGGCCAATGCGCGCT
Organism: Mycobacterium sp.; assembly: GCF_051006775.1. GTDB lineage: Bacteria > Actinomycetota > Actinomycetes > Mycobacteriales > Mycobacteriaceae > Mycobacterium. Next base: position 849 of record NZ_JBPCSX010000224.1, on the reverse strand, counting down.
TCCCTTTTCCGGCGTTACGCTGCCGCGACTTCACCCACTGCTCCGCGAAGTCCTCGTCATCGATGAGGCCGACCTCCGCCAGCCGACTCAGCACCGTCTCGGCGACCTCATCGGGATAGCCCCGCTTGGTCAGCCGCTCCGCCAGTTCGGCACGGGTGCGGGCCCGCACGGTGAGCAGGCGCAGACAATCTGCGTGCGCCTGCTCCTCGCGGGTCTCAGAAGTCGACGGGAGCGGGAAGGACGTCATCGACGAACTCGTCGGTCAGCACCGCACCGATCCCGAGTTTCTCCTTGATCTTCTTCTCGATCTCGTTACCGATATCGGGGTTCTCGATCAGGTAGTTGCGGGCGTTCTCCTTGCCCTGGCCCAACTGTTCGCCCTCGTAGGTGAACCACGAGCCGGACTTGCGGACGAAGCCGTGATCGACGCCCATGTCGATGAGCGAACCCTCGCGGCTGATGCCCTTGCCGTAGAGGATGTCGAACTCGGCCTGCTTGAACGGCGGCGACACCTTGTTCTTGACCACCTTGACGCGGGTGCGGTTACCGACCGCGTCGGTACCGTCCTTCAGCGTCTCGATCCGGCGGACGTCGAGGCGCACCGAGGCGTAGAACTTCAGCGCCTTGCCGCCGGTAGTGGTTTCGGGCGAGCCGAACATCACGCCGATCTTCTCGCGCAGCTGGTTGATGAAGATGGCGGTGGTGTTCGAGTTACTCAGGGCGCCGGTCATCTTGCGCAGCGCCTGGCTCATCAGGCGGGCCTGCAGGCCGACGTGGCTGTCGCCCATCTCGCCCTCGATCTCGGCGCGCGGCACCAGTGCGGCCACCGAGTCGATGACCAGGATGTCG
>NZ_JBPCSX010000223.1:0-6723 GCF_051006775.1 Mycobacterium sp. | reverse complement strand
GTCAAGCAACTGCTGCTTCTGCTCGACGTCACCGATGCTGGACACCTGATTGCTGACCGCGACCAGCTTCTCCTCGGCCTGCTGCCAGTCGCCGCGGGAGATCAACTCCTGCACCTGCTGCATCTCGGTCCGGGCGGCCAGCGCAACCTGATCGTCGCGCACCTGTTTGGGCGCGCCGAACAGCATTGTGCGCAGGCCGTACAGCGAGTCGCCGGGTCCGGCGCCGGACACCACCGCACCGAAACCGCCGATGCACAACATCGCCGCGGCCGCGGCGCCGACCACGCTCAGCCCGCGCCGATTACGCTTGGCGGGGCTGGTGGTGGGCACCCACTTGTCGCGGTTTACACCGGTGCGCTTTTCGGCGAGCCCGGCATCCAGAGCCGCGATGGCCTGCGGCTCGGAAATGAGTCCGGCGTCAGGAGGCCAGCGGCTCTCATCACGCCACGTTCCGAGCAGGGCGGCCAGTGCCGCGTCCGCCTGGTCCGCCGGCGCGACGGGTGCCCCGCCTGCCCCGCTTGACAGGGCCTCGATGAAGCTGTCACTGCGACGGATGTCCTCCAGCGATGGCTCACCACCGGGAGTGCGATCGAAGTCAGGCATATTCGTGCCCCGCTCCCGCAATCTCAGATTTCAGCCGGGCCAGGGCGCGATGCTGCGCGACCCGGACGGCGCCGGGCGTGCTGCCGACGGCCTCTGCGGTCTCCTCGGCGGACATTCCCACCACGATGCGCAGGGTCAGGATCTCGCGTTGCTTCTCGGGCAGCACCTGCAGGAGCTTCTGCATCCGTGCGGCCGAGTCGGAGTTGATCGCCATCTGCTCGGGGCCGGTGTCGGCGGAGAACCGCTCCGGGACCTCATCGGTGGGCTCGGAACGGTTACGGGCCGCCGCGCGATGCGCGTCAGCGACCTTGTGTGAAGCGATGCCGTATACGAAGGCCAGGAAGGGGCGTCCCTGATCCTGATAGCGCGGCAGCGCCTGGATGGCGGCCAAGCAAACCTCCTGAGCAACGTCGTCGGCGGAGAGTCCCACCCGCTCCGTGGCTCCGATGCGTGCACGCACGTAACGGACCACGATGGGCCGGATGATCTCAACAACTTCCCGGAGGGCATCCCGACTACCGGCCACTGCCTCAGCAACGGCGGCGTCGAGACGTTCTCCTGGATTAGTCATCGACGAAGGCATCTCCAACGTTACGTAACCGGACGACGCCCGGCATTTGGCTCAGCTAGAGACAATATCGGCCGGAACTGCGATGGGCCGTTACCTGCGGTTCCAGCGCCCGCCGTGGCGTGTGACAAACACCGCACCGCGGTCGCGGGCCGCCTCGACCGCTGCGGGGCTCTGTACTGCGCTGCCGATATCGGCGAGCAGGCCGGCCACCGCCCAGTGCAGCGGCATCAGGCCGTATTCGGACGTCGCAGCCAGGGCGGTGTCGGCCAGCTCGCGGGATGCCGCGAGCTCACCGGCACAGCAGAGCGCGGCCGCCAGGATGACATCGCTCTTGACCCGGTGGCGACGCAGTTCGGGAAGGGCGTATTCAGCGAGTTCGACGCCGCGGCGGGCATGTTTGACCGCGTCGGTACCGTCGCCGGTCACCATCGCCAGTTCAGCGCGGACCCAGGACAGCCTGATCGCCAGCCGAAGGGGCGGATCGTCGGCGCAGGCGTGCACGTCCCGGGCCCGGTCCAACAGCGCCGCCGAGGCTCGGAACCGGCCGACACCCAAGGCATCTGCCGCCAATCCGACGAGCGCGTCCACGGCGCATTCCGGGTCATCACCGGCAAGCGCCCAGGCCCGTCCGTCCCAGCCCCGAGCCAACTCGTGCCACCCGGTCTGTCGTAGGAACGACGCGTGGGTGCTCGATGCCAGCGAGGCCAGCGGCCCGGCAGGCTCCCGGCGCAGCACCTCGTCAAGATCGGCGCGGGCGGTGCCATAGCGGCCCTGCCCGCCTGCTGCCACCGCACGCAGCCAGAGTCCGCCGGGGGTCGGCGCTGCGGGCAGCGGCCACCGGGCGGGGTCGGTACCGAACGCGGCGTCGGTCAAAGTGCGCCTATTCATCGGATTAAGAGTTTGTGCTCGCCACGTTACGGCTGTGTCAACTGCGGCTACCGAAGGTGTGATTCCGACAGATTCCGCTGGCTTTTCGGAGGTCGCGTTCCGGGCCCTGAAACCAAAGATGAACGTGACGTAAATTCTCCCGCTTCGGCTATGCGATTGACCACAGGCAAGGGCATTGACGGCCTCTCAGCAGCGGCCATACCGTGAGGCCACGAGTAGTCACCGATGACTGAACTCGAGGTGTTCCGAGGACTCGAAGATCGCGAGACATGCACCGAGAGAGGGGATTTCGATGCTTCAGCCACAACAGCTACCCGGACCCAACGCCGATGTCTGGGATTGGCAGATGGACGGTCTGTGCCGCGGTGAGGACTCAGCGGTGTTCTTCCATCCGGACGGCGAACGGGGCCGCGCACGAGCGCAACGCGAGATGCGCGCCAAGCAGATGTGCCGACAGTGCCCGGTGATCACACATTGCCGAAACCACGCGCTGAAGGTCGGCGAGCCCTACGGCATCTGGGGCGGGCTGAGTGAGGCCGAACGCGAAATCCTGCTCAAAGGCGGCCTGCGCCGACGCTCGGCGTAGCGCGAATCAGCTGAGGCTCTCCGCCTCATCGGCCGGTTCGGAGTCCGGCTGCACGCGGTCACGGTCGTCGAACTCGACCAGCACCGCCCCGGCCAGGAACAGGACGATGAACACGGCCAGCAGTGGGCCGATGAATCCGCCGGCCGCCCAGGCGGCAACCAGAAGCCCGACGACGCACGCGGCCAGCCACCACATCTGTTCGCGCTTCTGAAACACCCCTACCTCCCACGTCCAGCGCATGATGAAATTCCCACCGCATGCGTCTCACGTCGCATAACGAGATTTTGGCATGAACTGAGCAAAGCGTCTACGGTCAGCTCGTCATGGACCCGAGGTAATACGTTTCCTTGCCGGTCGGGTAACCGCCGCCGTCGGTGGCGATGTGGACGTGGTCGTAGTGGTTGGCGGTCTCATTGCCGTAGTCCGCCGTCCAGCTCGGGGCGCCGATGCCCGGGTAGAAGCCCTGCCGCCAGATCACGTGCAGCACCCCCCACCGCTTGGCGTTCGCCAGGGCGAAGCCGGCGATCTGGTTGCCGAGCTCGATCCCCTCGGGCGAGTGGTAGTTCGGGATCATCACGTCGATCGCGAGGCCGTTGGGATGCCATTTCAACGGATCCTGCCGGAACCCGCCGATTGTCTTGATCTCCAGAAACATCATGCTGATGGCCCGGGCGGCCCAGATGGTGTGGATCTGCAGGCCCTGCTCCGGGGCGACCCCGCGAGGCAGGGCGAGCTGGAAGTCCTGAGCCGCGATCGGAGCGCTCGCGGCCAATAACTGCGCCTCGGTGGCGGTGGCGACCGATGGCGCGGGATTTTCGATGAAGGACGGCGCACCCGCAGGCGCCGGGCTCTGGCTTGCCGGGGCCGCGGCGGGAGGGCTCGGCTTCTCCTTGTCCTGGGCGTAGATCATGCCGGCCGAGACCGCGACCGATGCCGCCACGGCCAGCCAGCGCCCGCCCAGGACCTTCCTCACGGGACAGAACTTTACTGGGGCGAAATGAGAGAAGGGGCGCACCCGCTACAGGTGGCCCCTTCTGTCAGATCGGAATCAGTGTGCGTGGCCGTGGTGGCCGTGTTCGTCGGCGTCGGCGGGCTTCTCCACGATTGCGGTCTCGGTGGTCAGGATCATCCGGGCTACCGAGGCGGCGTTGACGACCGCCGAGCGGGTCACCTTCACCGGATCGATGATGCCGTCGGCGACCAGATCGCCGTAGGACAGCGTCGCGGCGTTGAAGCCGTGTCCGGCGGGCAGTTCGCTCACCTTGTTGACCACGACAGCGCCGTCTTCACCTGCGTTGGCGGCGATCCAGAACAGCGGGGCCGACAGGGCTTCGGAGAAGACGTCCACGCCCAGCGCAACGTCACCGGAGACCGACTTCCGCAGCGGCTCCAGCGCCGCTCGCACCTGGACCAGCGCGCTGCCGCCGCCGGGCACGATGCCCTCCTCGACCGCCGCCTTGGCCGCCGACACCGCGTCCTCGACGCGGTGCTTGCGCTCCTTGAGTGCGGTCTCGGTGGCCGCGCCGACCTTGATCACCGCGACTCCGCCGGCCAGCTTGGCCAGCCGCTCCTGCAGCTTCTCGCGATCCCAGTCGGAGTCGGTCGACTCGATCTCTGCCTTGAGCTGCTTGACCCGGTTGGCGATCGCATCGTGGGTGCCGCCGCCATCGACGATCACCGTGCTGTCCTTGCTGACGACCACGCGGCGGGCCGAGCCCAGGACATCGAGGCCGGCCTCGCGCAGCAGCAGCCCGACATCGGGGTTGACCACCTGAGCGCCGGTCACGATGGCCAGGTCTTCGAGGAACGCCTTGCGGCGGTCGCCGAAGAACGGCGCCTTGACCGCAACGGCCTTCAGCGTCTTGCGGATGGCGTTGACCACCAGGGTGGACAGCACCTCTCCTTCGACGTCCTCGGCCACGATCAGCAGCGGCTTACCGGACTCGGCGACCTTCTCCAGCAGTGGCAGCAGGTCGGGCAGCGAGCTGATCTTGTCGCGGTGCAGCAGCACCAGTGCGTCCTCGAGAACGGCTTCCTGCGAGTCGAAGTCGGTGACGAAGTACGCGGAGACGAAGCCCTTGTCGAAACCGATACCTTCGGTGACCTCAAGCTCGGTGCTGACCGTCGAGGACTCCTCGACGCTGACGACACCGTCGGTTCCGACGGCGGTCATGGCCTCGCCGACCATCTCGCCGATCTCCTCGTCGCGGGAGGACACGGTGGCGATCTGGGCGATCCCGGTCTTGCCGGACACCGGGATGGCCGAGGCCAGCAGTGCCTCGGAAGCGGCGTCGGCGGCCTTGCCGATTCCCACCCCCAGTGCGATCGGGTTAATGCCGGCCGCCACCAGGCGAAGGCCGCCGTGGATCATCGCCTGCGCAAGTACGGTGGCCGTGGTGGTGCCGTCACCGGCGACGTCATTGGTCTTGGTGGCAACCGACTTCACCAGCTGCGCGCCGAGGATCTCGAAAGGATCCTCCAGGTCGATCTCGCGAGCGATGGTGACGCCGTCATTGGTGACCGTCGGACCACCAAAAGCCTTGGCCAGCACCACATGCCGACCACGCGGCCCCAGTGTCACCTTGACGGCGTCGGCCAACTTGTCGACGCCGGCCTCCATGGCGCGTCGGGCGGTCTCGTTGAACTCGATCAGCTTGCTCATACTGTGCTTTTCCTGTCTAGGACTGTCCTGAAATGTGTTCCGCCCCGGAAATGCCCACGACTCACAGCGGGGATTTCCGGGGCGGTGACACAGCTACTACTTGTTGACGACCGCCAGCACGTCACGCGCCGACAGGATCAGGTACTCCTCGCCGTTGTACTTGATCTCGGTGCCGCCGTACTTGCTGTAGATGACGGTGTCGCCCTCGGCAACGTCCAGCGGGATCCGCTTCTCGCCGTCCTCGTCCCAGCGGCCGGGGCCGACTGCGACGACGGTGCCCTCCTGGGGCTTCTCCTTGGCGGTATCCGGGATGACCAGACCCGACGCGGTGGTCGTCTCGGCCTCATTGGCCTGTACGAGGATCTTGTCCTCGAGTGGCTTGATGTTCACGGCCACGATGGAGTCCTCCATATTTCACGTCGATTGACCAGGTTTTTCGGCAGTCGTAACGCCCTCGCGCCGTCGTCGCGGGTGCCGACACGGGGGAGATCCGGCTGCCGTCTAGCACTCTATACCGGAGAGTGCTAGCACTCAAGAGGGGGGTGTGCAGGTTCGCTCCGGGCGAAGTCCGGGGCGGGGAACGCCGAGGCTAGTGCCCACCGTCGTCTATCCCAGGGCGGAAACCGTCGGGAAGGAGTAGATCAATTTCCCGCCGTCAAGGGTGTTCAGCACCAGGGGCGACGGATCCAACTGAGGCATCACTGCCCGACTGGGCGCCCCGGGGATGTAGGGGTTCTTGTCCCGCATCCTGAGTACGTTGCCCCACAGGTACTGCTGGATGTAGGGAATCTGATCGATATAGAAAGTCGTGTTGCCCTCGCGTTCCCCCACCGGGTACTTCAGATTCTTTTGGAAGGTGTCGAAGACCTTCGGGCTGTCGTTACCGTTGAGAAGTGTCGTTGCGACGTAGGCGTTGAACTCCGGTTGCCCGATCGTGTAGAGGTTCTGTTCCCCGGCCGTAGATCCCTCGATGAATCCGTTCGTGGCTGCCACGCCGAGTTCGCCTTGTCGCAGAGCGGTCTGCGGGTTCGGAACATATCCCAGGTCCACAGCACTGAGTTGTGCGTACGGATTGATCAGGTAAATCGATGACCACCGGTGGTGCCCGTCGACGATGTAGGTGCCGTTGTCGGCGGTGATGATCGGCCCGCCGAAGGGGTTGACCGTGCCGCCGGCGAAATAGGTACCCAGGGTGGACGGATCAATCAACGGGTAGTACAGCGACTTTGTCATGTCGATCTCGTTCTGGGTGGGAACGAGGGTGGCGACCGTCGAGGTGATGCCGATGGGCGCCATGGCGTTGTTCGGGATGCCACGCTGAGCGCCCTGCGTCAACAGGTTGAAGACTGCAGGATTCTTGCAACTCGCCGACTGCGTATCCGAGCAATTGCCGACGAGGGTCTGGTACTGCGC
>NZ_JBPCSX010000222.1:0-3259 GCF_051006775.1 Mycobacterium sp. | reverse complement strand
CAGGCGGCGGTGCTCGACGCCGGCGGCAAGGTGCACCAGGAGACCCGGCACTTCCACGAGGACGGTTACACCTCCCCGGGGCGGGACAAGGAGACCGCCGAGGACTACCGGTACTTCCCCGAACCCGACCTTGAGCCGGTGGCCCCCAGCGTGGAACTGGTGGAGTCGCTGCGCGCGACGATCCCGGAGCTTCCCTGGCTGACGCGTAACCGCGTTCAGCAGGAGTGGGGAATCTCCGATGAGGTGATGCGCGATCTGGTCAACAACGGCGCGGTCGATCTGGTGACCGCCACCGTGGCGGCGGGCGCCTCCAGTGAGTCCGCGCGCGCCTGGTGGGGCAACTTCCTGGTGCAGAAGGCCAACGAAGGGGGAGTGGCGGTGTCCGATTTGGCCATCACCCCGGCCCAGGTTGCCAAGGTCGTCGCACTCGTCGATGAGGGCACGCTGTCCAACAAGCTGGCCCGCCAGGTGGTCGAGGGCGTGCTGGCCGGGGAGGGTGAGCCCGAGCAAGTGATGGCCGGGCGCGGTTTGGCGATGGTGCGCGACGAGTCGCTGATCCAGACCGCGGTCGACGAGGCACTGGCCGCCAGCCCGGATATCGCCGAGAAGATCCGCGGCGGCAAGGTCGCGGCCGTCGGCGCGATCGTCGGCGCGGTGATGAAGACGACGAAGGGTCAGGCCGACGCGGCGCGGGTGCGGGAGTTGGTGCTGGCCGCGTGCGGGCAGAGCGGGTAGACGTCGTCATAACCCAGGCGAGTTCGGCGGTTTGCTGCTGAAATCGCGACAGGTGTCCCCTAGGCTTGCCTGACTGCCGGTAGCCTGCGGGTAGTAGCAGCTCACGAACCCTGTCGATGGAAAGAAAATGGTGAACCGTGAAAGCGCACCGCCCCCTCAGCACTGATCCCATCCGTTGCCGCGCGGCATCCGGCCAGGCCCTCGCCGTCGGACGGGTGGGTGCCCTTGCCGTGGCGCTGGGTGCCGGTGCACTGCTTGCGTGGGCGCCTTCGGCCTTCGCCGACAGTGGTGAGCCCGCGAGCTCGGCCGTAACGAGTGCGCGTTCGGCGGCGTCGACACCGGCTTCGGTGGCACGGGGCCCAGCGCGCAGGAGTGCCGCGAGTGCGGTCCGGCCCAGTGCTTCCGCGGCAGCCGCAGTCGGCAACGCATCGCGCGTCGCGAATGCTGGTGCGGCCGCGCCAGCGATGCCGGCAGCGACGACGAGTCGGCAGGCGCGCGGCGTGACGCGACGGGCGGCGCTGGCCGTGAATGCCGTGAGTGCAGAGCAGCTGCTCAATTCCTCTGTCGTGCAACCGGTGTCGCTGCCGGTCGCTTCGGCGACGGGCGCAGCTCTCGGCGGATTCACCTGGCCGGTGGGTCCGATTCGGGCGGCGATCATCGCCGCGCAGGCCTACATCTACGGATTTCCGCTGCTGACCGTGCAGCGCGTTCAGTCACTGCTGGGGCCGTTGAACACCATGAACATCAACACCAGCTTCGCCAATCCGGACGCGGCGCCGTTCTGGAAGGCGATCGGCGGCGGAGCGCGCCCTAACGTCAATGTGCTCTATTCGCTGGCCTCGCTGGACCTCAGTGATGGACCGGTGGTGTTGGAAATCCCGGACATGGGGAACCGCTACTACAGCTTCCAGTTGACCGATCCCTACATCAACGTCGACAACTACATCTCGTCGAATCCGACGGCGTCGAATCCGATCGGTGGTTCGGGGCCGGGCCGCTACGCCATCACCTGGATCGGGAACGACGTCGACGTCGAGGGCGCCGAGAAGGTGCTCGTCAACTACTCCAGCGAGCTACTGCTCGGGCGAGTTGAAGCCTCGGTGGCCAACCAGCAGGAGGTGGTCGACCTGATGGAGCAGTGGACGCTGACTCCGACCGGGGACACCATGATCAACAACGCCGTCCTGCCGTCGGCGTATCTGTCCCCGATCTCGGTTCTGAACGCCATGAGCTTGGCGATCACCCAGAACCCGCCGTATCCGTCGGATCAGGATGCCGCGATCCTGGACAGGATGGCCAAGATCGGTGTCGGCCCTGACCCGAGTGACCCCACCACGGCACTGCAGGTCCAGAACACGCTCGGTCCGATATCGTCGCTGGCCGCGGCGATCGCCACGCAGATCACGGCGATCCTGCTGCCCCCGATCACCGACCTGACCCAGAAGCTGTCGGCGATCCAGCATCACGGCTGGGCCGTCACCAAACCCAATATCGGCGACTACGGCACCGATTACACCTACCGTGCCGGAGTGGCGCTGGTCGGGTTGGTGGCGAACACGCCCGATCAGGCGCTGTATTTCCCAGGGTTGCTGGACTCGAATTACCTTCCCCTGAAAGGCTTCCGGTCCTATCTGATCCACTACGCGCCCGGCGAGGCACCGCCCATCGACGACGGCGGGTTCTGGTCGCTGACGGTGTACAACGCTGACGGCACGCTGGTGACCACGACGGAGCCGAACGTTTACAGCAACGGGCCGCTGATCACGAAGGCGGACGGCTCGATCGACGTCATCCTTTCGCAGGTGGATCCGGGCGATCCCACCTCGATCTGGCTGGAAACTCCTGCGGGCGACTTCAGCGTGTATCTACGGATCTACGCCCCGGGACAGACGGCGGCTGACGGCACCTGGCTGCCGCAGGGGATCCAGCGGACCTCCGGTCTGTTCGGATAGACCGACGCCGATCACCCGGTGGTGACAGCCATCGGGAATCGGGGTGATCCGCGGTCGGTGCCGGGGATGATCGGGATCAGCACCGCCGACGGGTGGGCGGCGTCGTGCAGGACGGTCTGGGTGGCGGGCACGCTTGCCGAGCTGCTCCCGAACGCCTCGCCGGTGTTGGGATTCGGTGCGAACTGCGGGTAGTCACTGCTGGAGATCTCCAGTCGGATGCGGTCGCCGGCCGCGAACAGATAGCTGGTCGGCCAGATCGAGATCCGGTACAGGTAGGCCCGGCCGGGAACGCTGGGGCGTGGATCGGACAGCGAGTCGCGGAATGAGGTGCGCAGGATTCCGCCGTTGAGGTTGATCGCCGCTCCGTCGGGCTTGACGACGTCGAGTTTGGCGGTGAAATCAGTGTCGGTGGCCGAAGATGCCGCCCAGAGATCGACGGTGATGGGACCGGTGACTTCGGTTGGGCTGCCCAGGGTTTCACTGGTATAGATCAATACGTCGGAGCGTTGCTCGGCCGCAGCCTGATCGTACGGTCCCTGAAGCCCTGATTCGGCACTGCAGCATGAATGTCC
>NZ_JBPCSX010000221.1:0-3360 GCF_051006775.1 Mycobacterium sp. | reverse complement strand
GTGTGGAGGCGCTCAACGCCTACATCGCCAATAGCACCAAGCAGGAGGTGTCAGCCTGATGGCTACCGTGACTGACCCACGCGACATCATCCTGGCGCCGGTCATCTCCGAGAAGTCCTACGGACTGATCGAGGACAACGTCTACACGTTCATCGTCCACCCGGACTCGAACAAGACACAGATCAAGATCGCCATCGAGAAGATCTTCTCGGTCAAGGTCGACTCGGTGAACACCGCAAACCGGCAGGGCAAGCGAAAGCGCACCCGGACCGGCTTCGGTAAGCGCAAGAGCACCAAGCGCGCCATCGTCACCCTGGCCGCCGGAAGCAAGCCGATCGATATCTTCGGAGCCCCGGCCTAGCCGGCGGAGCGACTGCAGAGAGAACCAGGACACACCATGGGAATTCGCAAGTACAAGCCGACGACCCCCGGTCGCCGCGGTGCCAGCGTCTCCGACTTCGCCGAGATCACCCGCTCGACTCCGGAGAAGTCGCTGCTGCGCCCGCTGCACAGCACCGGCGGCCGCAACGCGCACGGCCGGATCACCACCCGTCACAAGGGTGGCGGCCACAAGCGCGCCTACCGGGTCATCGACTTCCGTCGCAATGACAAGGACGGCGTCAACGCCAAGGTCGCTCATATCGAGTACGACCCGAACCGCACCGCGAACATCGCGCTGCTCCACTTTCTCGACGGCGAGAAGCGATACATCATCGCGCCGCAGGGACTCAAGCAGGGTGACATCGTGGAGTCGGGTCCCAACGCCGACATCAAGCCAGGTAACAACCTGCCGATGCGCAACATCCCGTCCGGCACGCTGATCCATGCCGTGGAGTTGCGCCCGGGGGGCGGTGCGAAGCTGGCCCGTTCGGCGGGTGCCAGCATCCAGTTGCTCGGCAAGGAGGGTGCCTACGCATCGCTGCGTATGCCCTCCGGCGAAATCCGTCGCGTCGACGTGCGCTGCCGCGCCACCGTCGGCGAGGTCGGCAACGCCGAGCAGGCCAACATCAACTGGGGCAAGGCCGGTCGTATGCGGTGGAAGGGCAAGCGCCCCACCGTCCGAGGTGTCGTGATGAACCCGGTCGACCACCCGCACGGCGGTGGTGAGGGTAAGACCTCCGGCGGCCGCCACCCGGTGAGCCCGTGGGGCAAGCCCGAGGGCCGCACCCGTAAACCGAACAAGCCGAGCGACAAGCTCATCGTCCGACGCCGGCGCACCGGCAAGAACAAGCGCTAGGCGGGAGTAAAGATGCCACGCAGCCTGAAAAAGGGTCCGTTCGTCGACGACCATCTGCTCAAGAAGGTCGACGTTCAGAACGATAAGAACACGAAGCAGGTCATCAAGACCTGGTCGCGTCGGTCCACCATCATCCCGGACTTCATCGGTCACACCTTCGCCGTCCACGACGGTCGCAAGCATGTGCCGGTGTTCGTCACCGAGGCGATGGTCGGGCACAAGTTGGGTGAGTTTGCCCCCACCCGGACGTTCAAGGGTCACATCAAGGATGACCGGAAGGCGAAGCGTCGATAATGGCGACAACGACCACTGAATTCCCGTCGGCCACCGCGGTGGCGAAGTACGTGGGCATCTCCGCGAGCAAGGCGCGCCGGGTGATCAACCTGGTTCGCGGCAAGTCCGTCGAAGAGGCCCTCGACATCCTGCGCTGGGCGCCCCAGTCCGCCAGCGATCCGGTCGCCAAGGTGATCGCAAGCGCTGCGGCCAATGCGCAGAACAACAACGGTCTGGACCCGCGCACCCTGGTCGTCGCAACCGTCTACGCAGACGAGGGCCCGACCGCCAAGCGCATCCGGCCGCGCGCGCAGGGTCGCGCCTACCGGATCCGCAAGCGCACCAGCCACATCACCGTGATCGTGGAGAGTCGCCCGCCGCGCGACGAGCGCGCCGGAGCGTCCGCACGGTCGCGCCGCGCACAGGGCAGCAAGGCTGCCGCCAGTGGCACCGCGCCGGCCAAGAAGGCACCTGCCACCAAGGCCGCGGCCAAGAAGGCTCCGGCCGCCAAGAAGGCGCCGGCCGCCAAGAAGGCGGCGCCTGCCAAGAAGGCTTCCGACGAATCGAATGGAGGCTCGGACTAGTGGGCCAGAAGATCAATCCCCACGGCTTCCGGCTCGGTATCACCACCGACTGGAAGTCCCGGTGGTACGCCGATAAGCAGTACGCCGAGTACGTCAAGGAAGATGTCGCCATCCGGCGCCTGCTGGCCTCAGGTCTTGAGCGCGCCGGCATCGCCGACGTGGAGATCGAGCGCACCCGCGACCGGGTCCGGGTGGACATCCTCACCGCGCGTCCGGGCATCGTGATCGGTCGACGCGGCACCGAAGCAGACCGCATCCGCACCGACCTCGAGAAGCTGACCGGCAAGCAGGTTCAGCTCAACATCCTCGAGGTGAAGAACCCTGAGTCGGTGGCACAGCTGGTGGCCCAGGGCGTGGCTGAGCAGTTGAGCAATCGGGTGGCGTTCCGCCGCGCGATGCGCAAGGCCATCCAGTCGGCGATGCGCCAGCCGAACGTCAAAGGTATCCGGGTGCAGTGCTCCGGCCGCCTCGGCGGGGCTGAGATGAGCCGCTCCGAGTTCTACCGCGAGGGTCGGGTGCCGCTGCACACACTTCGTGCCGATATCGACTACGGCCTGTACGAGGCCAAGACGACGTTCGGCCGTATCGGTGTGAAGGTCTGGATCTACAAGGGCGACGTCGTTGGTGGCAAGCGTGAGCTTTCCGCCGTCGCACCGGCCGCCGACCGGCCGCGCCGGGACCGTCCGACGTCAGGCACCCGCCCGCGCCGCAGTGGCGCGTCCGGCACCACCGCGACGAGCACCGAGGCCGGCCGCGCTGCCGAGGAGGCCGGCCCGATCGATGGGGCGGCCGAGTCGGTTGCCGCAGTCGAGAGCCCGGCGCCCGAGAGCACTCCAGAGAGTTAGGGAGCTAATCCATGTTGATTCCCCGCAAGGTCAAGCACCGCAAGCAGCACCACCCGAGACAGCGTGGTATCGCCAGCGGTGGCACCAATGTGACATTCGGTGACTACGGCATCCAGGCACTGGAGCACGCCTACATCACCAACCGGCAGATCGAGTCCGCCCGTATCGCCATCAACCGCCACATCAAGCGCGGCGGCAAGGTGTGGATCAATATCTTCCCGGACCGTCCGCTGACCAAGAAGCCGGCCGAAACCCGAATGGGCTCTGGCAAGGGGTCACCGGAGTGGTGGGTCGCCAACGTCAAGCCCGGCCGGGTGCTCTTCGAGCTGAGCTACCCCGACGAGAAGATCGCGCGCGACGCACTGACCCGCGCGATCCACAAGCTGCCGATCAAGGCACGCATCGTGACCCGAGAGGAGCA
>NZ_JBPCSX010000220.1:0-4665 GCF_051006775.1 Mycobacterium sp. | reverse complement strand
GCAGGGCGCGCAGGTTCGGGTGGAGGATGGCGAGACCCGCTCTCTCACAGGGCAGTTGGCATCCGGGGCGATGCTGGTCACCATCGACGGCACCGGACTGGAGTACGCCGCGGCCGGTGTCGATGATCAGATCTGGCTGGCCGGTGGCGGTCGAACCATGATGTTCGAAGAACTCACCGAGGGTCCGGTGCGGCCCGATGACGCGCACAGCGGTGACGCCGAACTGACCAGCCCGATGCCCGGAACCGTGGTGGCCATCGGCGTCACAGACGGTGACGCGGTCGAGACCGGCACCGCCGTCGTCGCCGTCGAGGCCATGAAGATGGAACATTCGCTGCGCTCACCGGTGGCCGGTGTGGTGCAACTACTCGTCGCTGTTGGCGATCAGGTCAAGGTAGGACAGCCATTGGCGCGTATTGCCGCCAACGTAGAAGGGGTTCAGTCATGAGCGAATTTCTCTCCACCGGAACACTTCCCGATGAATACCGCCAGCTGGCGGAAACGGTGCGCGACTTCGCCCGCGAGGTCGTCGCCCCGGTGTCGGCCAAACACGATGCCGACCACTCCTTCCCCTACGAGATCGTCGCGGGGATGGCCGATATGGGGTTGTTCGGCCTGCCCTTTCCCGAGGAGTACGGCGGTATGGGTGGCGACTACTTCGCGCTGTGCCTGGCCCTTGAGGAACTCGGCAAGGTGGACCAGAGCGTCGCCATCACCCTCGAGGGCGGCGTATCCCTGGGCGCCATGCCGGTCTACCGGTTCGGTACCGAAGCGCAGAAGCAGGAGTGGCTGCCACTGCTCACCAGTGGGGCGGCACTGGGTGCGTTCGGGTTGACCGAAGCCGGCGGCGGCACCGACGCGGGCGCCACCAAGACCACCGCGAAACTTGAGGGCGGTGAGTGGGTCATCAACGGCTCCAAGCAGTTCATCACCAACTCCGGAACCGACATCACCCGCCTGGTCACCGTCACGGCGGTCACCGGCACGGTTGGGGACCGGCGGGAGATCTCCGCGCTACTGGTGCCGGTGCCCACGCCGGGATTCACCGCCGAACCGGCCTACGACAAGGTCGGCTGGAACGCCTCCGACACCCACCCGTTGACCTTCGACGACGTCCGGGTTCCGGAGGAGAACCTGCTGGGGGAGCGTGGCCGTGGCTATGCGAACTTCCTGCAGATCCTCGACGAAGGCCGGATCGCCATCGCCGCGCTCGCGGTGGGTGCTGCGCAGGGATGCGTCGACGAATCGGTTCGCTACGCGCGAGAGCGCGCGGCCTTCGGCAATCCCATCGCCCACTATCAGGCCATCGAGTTCAAGATCGCCCGGATGGAGGCCCGCGCACACGCCGCCCGAACCGCCTACTACGACGCCGCCGCGCTGATGCTTGCCGGCAAGCCGTTCAAGAAGCAGGCCGCGATCGCCAAACTCGTCGCGAGCGAGGCCGCCATGGACAACGCCCGTGACGCCACCCAGGTGCACGGCGGGTACGGCTTCATGAACGAGTACCCGGTGGCTCGGCACTACCGGGACAGCAAGATCCTCGAAATCGGCGAGGGCACAACCGAAGTGCAGCTGATGCTGATCGCGCGGGAAATCGGGCTGCGGTAGTTCCTAGAGCTAGTTCTCAGAGCTAGTTCTCAGGGCTGGGGGTAGGGCGCGTAGCGCTTGTTGTACCCGAGAAGGCGGGCGGTCAGCTGTGCCGCGCGCTCATCCGCGGTGACGTACACGGTGGTGCCCGGCAGGACTGTTCCGAGTTGGTCGATCGAGACCACCTCGGAGGCCACGGTGGGAGCGTTCAGTTCGGGGTCCGTGACCTTCTGGAACCGCATCGAGATGATTCCCTGGTTCAGCCCGCCGGTGGACACCCAGTTGGCCACGCCGGGATCGGTCGGCGATACCACCAGGGTGTAGGTGCCGTCCGGGTTGGCCACGGCCTGGTCATTGTTCAGGCTCGTCTGCTGGTTCCAGTAGTCATCGGTGATCGTCCAGTCGTTATAGACCGGCGCGTTGAAGAATCCGGCGCTGGCCGGGTCGATGGTCAGAACCAGTGCCTCGTCGTCGGCGAGTTGGAAGTAGCCGTTGCTCTGCAGCTGGTTGGCCAGGAATTCGGCGTTGCTGGCCGGTTCGGTCATCACGTTGGGTGCCCTGAGTTGCCCGGTGGCGGGGTCGGTGGTGGCCAGCGCCATGTACTTGGCCTCCTGATTGGCCCCCCGTACGACCATCAGCAGCGCGGTCAGCGCACCCCGCACCAACGGCGCCTCCGCGATGGCCAGCGGCGGAATCAGCGATGCGAGCGAGGCCAGCAGCGGGTTGTCATTGACCACCGAGCCGAGCAGCACAAACCCGCCGAGTTGGGCGAACAGACTGTTCGGCGGGCCGCTGACCCGGTGAACGTCAAGCGCCATCGGTTCCTCGGCGACCCAGTCGCCCAGGGTGTTTCGGGCGGCGATCAGGGTTGAGTTCGAGGTCAGCTGTAGATGGTTGGTCTGTCCGGGTGCTGCGGCCTCGCCACTGACGGTGATCACGAACGAGCCGTCCGGGCTGACATCGAGGTCGGCCAGCGTCAGGATCGACGACGTCTTCCCCGAGGTTCCCTCCAGCACACTGAAAGTGGTGTCTGCCGGGATGCCTTCGTAGAGCCTGCCGGTCAGCACGTACTCCGAGGTCTTGTTCACCGGGATGAAGCGGTAGATGGTGTCGGGGTTGTCGTAGAGCAGTCGCGAGCCGCCGACATCGAGTCCGTACCAGCTGTGCGGGGCCGCGACCTGGGTCACCACCACGGGATCCATCGGGTTGAGGATCTGCTCAGAAAACGCCGACGCGAGAGCGTACTCGTCGACCGCGTTGTCCAGTGCTTGCAGGTTCGCCGTATCGGGACCGCCGACGAGCGCGAACTGCTGATTGGCGGCAGCCAGAAAGCCCTGCCGCAGAATGAGTTTCATCACCGCCACCGGCAATGTTGCGGCGGTGTTCATGGCGATGCTCTCACGGCTGATCTGTGCCGGAGTGCCCAGTGGGCTGACCTGATTGCTGGGCGCGACTGATGCTGCGACGGATGCCCGTCGCGTGTATGCCGCGGCCGTCCGGTTGGTGGCCGTCCGGTTGATAGTCGCCTGGGCGTGCGCACCCCGTCCGCTCGTCGGGTGCGCCGAAGAACTCGAGGACACACTCGCCGAAGCGCGGGAAGGCGAGGTGCCGTCGCTGTCAGCAGACGCGGTCGCCATACCGAGCGTGGTTCCGACTCCGAGGAAGATTGCCAGTGCGCCGACCCGGCCGACGTACCTGGAGTACCCGGCCGGGGACTTCTCGGTCGATGGACGCATCGGGCCTCCTACGGATCAAGGACGAGAAGAAGACCACTGTCGATGTGGCCGGCATCACAGACGCTACATCGCCGGCAATCCGGATCAGCGCCGTTTGGCGGCCGCCAAACGGGCTTTGAACTCGGGGGACTCCACCGAGGCGGCTTGAGGTCCCAGTTCGATGTCCTTGGCCGCCTCGTGGTGCGCGACGTCGTTGAAGCCCGGTATCGCGGTGGCCCGCATCGAGGCCTTGGTGGCCAGCACCACCTCGCGGGGGGCAGCGGCCGGCCCGGCGGCCAGTTCCAGCGCGGCGGCCACCGGGTCGTCGGCGACTCGCAGCGCCAACCGGTGCCGGACGGCGGACTCGGCGTCGAAGCTCATCCCAAACAACAGTGCCGCCCGGGCAACCTCGGGCCCGACGGCCCGCTGCAGCATCCAGGTCGCGCCGCCGCCGGGATGGATCCCCAGCTTCTGGAAGCGGGGGTCGAACATGGCATGCGGTCCGGCGATGCGGACGTCGGCTGCCAGGGCCAGGTTCAATCCGGCGCCGACGGCCGCTCCGTTGACCGCGGCGATGGTCGGCAGTGTGCACCGGCCCACGGCCATGAATCCCGCGTAGATTCGTTCCAGTCCCTCGCGTGCGGCCGCGCCCAGTGCGGACAGGTCGGCCCCGGCGCAGAATGCCTTGCCGGCGCCGGTGACGACGACGGCGTGCACACCGGCGTCGCCCTCGGCGGCGCGGACCGCGTCATGCAGTTGGGCTGACATCGCATCGGTGACGGCGTTGCGCCGGTCGGGATCGTTGACCGTGATCAGCGCGACGCGGTCACGGACGTCATAGAGAACCAGTTCGCTCACGAGAAGTCAGGCTAGCCGGAAGCCGGACGTCACTCGAATGCGGCGAGTCGCAACCGCTGTAGTGGCTGCCCGTTTGCGCCGCCGGCTCGCGCGGTGATCACCCGGGAGTGGACGGGGATCAGCAGGGTCAGAAACGTCAGCGCTTCAGTGGCGAACAAATCCGCGGGGGCGACCCGCTTGAGGATCTCGCTCAGCTGCACGATCCGTGGGACCAGCCGGCCGGGGGCGGCCTCGGTGAGCCGGCGGTATGCGGGCTTGAGGGTGTCGATCAGCACCCCGGTCTCTGCAGTGGTCAGGTCGGCCGGCGTGATGTCGGTCAGGATCGTGCGGAGGTAAACCATGATCGACGCGTGTCGTAGTTCAGCGTCCTGGGCCATCGCCACGAAGTTATTGACGGCCCCGACAACTGTGTGTTCCGCAATGGACATGAAAGACCCCCCCGGGTTAAGGACACGAAACTGGGCTGAAGCCCGTGTCGATGAATTTTCGCACCGAACCGTCTGCT
>NZ_JBPCSX010000219.1:0-2726 GCF_051006775.1 Mycobacterium sp. | reverse complement strand
GCCCGCAGCAGCAGCTGATGGGCAGGCACGCCGTAGCGCTCGGCCTGACGCACGGCGTGCTTGAGGAAGCTGGAGTACACCCCGGCGTACCCCATGATCAACGCGTTGCGGTCCAGCAGGCATTCGGCCGGCATGGTGGGGGCGACCACCTCTTCGGCGGCATCGGCGATATCGAAGAAATCGATCCCGGTCTTGACGCCGATCTTGTCGAACACTCCGATCAGGGCCTCCACCGGCGCGTTGCCCGCACCTGCGCCGAATCGCCGCACGCTGCCGTCGATCTGTTTGGCACCGGCACGCACCGCCTCTACCGAGTTGGCCACCCCCAGGCCGAGGTTCTCGTGGCCATGAAAACCAACTTGAGCATCCGAACCCAATTCAGCGATCAATGCCGAGACCCGATCGGCGACATCGCTGAGCACCAGCGCTCCGGCGGAGTCCACCACGTAGACGCACTGGCAGCCGGCGTCGGCCATGATCCGAGCCTGCTTGGCCAGCTTCTCCGGGCCGAGGGTGTGGCTCATCATCAGGAAGCCGACGGTCTCCAGGCCGAGTTCCCGGGCGAGCCCAAAATGCTGGATGGAGACGTCGGCTTCGGTGCAGTGCGTAGCGATCCGGCAGATCGAGCCACCATTGTTTTGCGCCTCTTTGATGTCCTCCTTGGTACCCACACCGGGAAGCATGAGGAAGGCGATCTTGGCTTCCTTCGCCGTCTCGGCCGCGAGTTTGATCAGTTCCTGCTCCGGGGTCTTAGAGAAGCCGTAGTTGAAGCTGGAGCCGCCCAGACCGTCGCCATGGGTGACCTCAATCACCGGCACACCGGCATGGTCGAGCGCCGCCACGATCGCTTGGACTTCTTCCTTCGTGAACTGGTGGCGCTTGTGATGCGAGCCGTCCCGCAGCGAGGTGTCAGTGATACGGACGTCGAAAGTGTGATCGCTCATCGCGCTCCTCCAGATACTGCCGCGGCCTCTTTGGCTATTTCCTCGCCGACCTTGGTGGCCGCGGCGGTCATGATGTCCAGATTGCCGGCGTAGGGCGGCAGGTAGTCGCCCGCGCCTTCGACCTCGATGAAAGTGGTCACCACATGGCGACCGCCGTTGACCACCGAGGGCTCGTCGAACTGCGGATCGTTGAGCAGACGGTAACCGGGCACGTAGGTCTGCACCTCGGCCACCACGTCGAAGATCGACTTCGTGATGGCGTCATGGTCGGCGCCCTCGGGGATCTCGCAGAAGATGGTGTCGCGCATGATCATCGGCGGATCGGCGGGGTTGAGGATGATGATCGCCTTGCCGCGCTTGGCGCCGCCGATCACCTCGACTCCCCGGCTGGTTGTTTTGGTGAACTCGTCGATATTGGCCCGGGTACCGGGACCAGCCGACTCCGAGGACACCGAGGCGACGATCTCGCCGTAGGGCACCCCGCCCACATCCTTGGTCGCACGGGATACCGCGTAAACGATGGGGATCGTCGCCTGCCCCCCGCAGGTGACCATGTTGACGTTCGGCGCGTCCAGATACTGGCGCAGGTTGGCTGGCGGAACCACGCCGGGGCCGACTGCCGCAGGGGTCAGGTCGATCGCCTTGATCCCGGCTTCCTCGTAGCGTGGCGCGGCCGCTTTGTGGACGTAGGCTGAGGTGGCCTCGAACACCATGTCCGGCAATTCATTCTGGGACAGCAGCCAGTCGACACCGTCGGGGCTGGTCTCAAGACCGAGATTTCGGGCGCGGGCCAGACCTTCACTCGCGGGATCGATACCGATCATCCACCGCGGCTCCAACCACTCCGAGCGCAGCAGCTTGTACAGCAGATCGGTACTGATATTGCCCGAGCCGACGATCGCGACCGTTTTCTTCTGCGGCATGGCACTCCTCCACTCTGGCCGCGGTCAGGCACAACTGTTGCCCGTTCCGGACAGTGGAACGATACCCCGGCCGACGCGGGTGCGACCGGGGTTAAAAGGGCGGCGGATGAATCCTTTCGATCTCCGCCATTCGGGCGTCGTAGGCTCGCGCACGTTCGGCGTTGATCTCGGCCCGAAGTCGGCGCTCCCGGTCGATCCGCGCCCGGCGATCCTGGTCGCGGGTCCGTTGCCGGGTAGGCATCGCTAGTCCGCGGCTTGCGTCGGGCGGGCCGGCGCCAGCCGGCGGATGCAGATTTCCGGTTGGCGCTGACAGCGTCGGGAACATCTCGGCGCCGGCAGGCTGCGTCGTGTACTCGTGGCCGGTGGGTGCGGTGAAAATTGTTGTCCCATCGGGCAACTGATGCTCAGACCAGCCGCCGGGTCCGCCATAGAAAGTTTTGATGAGGTGGTGCGTGCGGCAATATCCCTTCAGATTCGAGGGATGCGTCGGCCCGGCCGGATAGGGAACGGTGTGGTCGATATCGCAAACCGGCGCGTCGCACCCAGGCCAGCGGCAAGTCAGATCGCGCCAGCGGATGAACTCCGCGAGTGCGACCGTCGGCCGGTACCCGGTCTGGCACTGGTCGCCGGGCACGATCAGCGGCTTGCACTTGGCGGCCGCGGCCATCTCCCGCACTGCCTCGGCCGGCTGAATGCCGAAGCCCGGCAGGTAGCCAGGTGCGGCGCCGGCGCCGTCGACGGTGGCCTGCTCGGCCAACACGTGGATGACCACCGGGACCGCGCCACCGGAGCCAAGGGCCGGGCACTCCGGAGAACCACACGCGCACAACAACTTCTCCGCCCCGGCCGCCATCGCCCC
>NZ_JBPCSX010000218.1:0-14973 GCF_051006775.1 Mycobacterium sp. | reverse complement strand
AGGATCACGGTCACGACGGTGGATCGCAGCCGTGGGTCGGATTCCATCGCCCAGGTGAAGGCGTCGGTCTGGCTCATGAACTCGCTCATCGCACCAAACCTACGACTGTGGTGAGGTGGTCTGGAACCGTTCGAACCAACTCGGGACTTTCTTCCCTCGCCGGATTGGCAGAATCTCCGACCATGAACCCGTCCGGCTTCCTCGCGAAGCGCCGCCACCGGCAGCTTGCCGCCCTACCGGGCGTGCGCGCCATCCGACGGCCGGTGACTCCCGACGCCGAGGACCGCTTCGACCTGCACTACGTGCGCACCGGCCCGGCCGGTGGTACGCCACTGGTGATCATCCCCGGCGGCCCGGGCATGGCGTCCATCGCGGCGTATCAGGGCATCCGTAAGCGGGCGGCGGCGGGCGGTCACGCGGTCATCATGGTCGAGCATCGCGGGGTGGGGATGTCCCGGCGCGACGACTCCGGCGCCGATCTGCCGCCGGAGGCGCTGACCATCGCTCAGGTCGTCGACGACGTCGCCGCGGTTCTCGACGACGCCGGTGTCGACTTCGCAGCCGTGTACGGGGCGTCCTATGGCACGTACCTGGCCGCCGGGTTCGGTGTGCGCCACCCGAACCGGGTACGCGCCATGGTGCTCGACTCACCATTGCTGAGCCGTGATGACTTCGAGGTGGTGCGCAGCGAGGCGCGCGCTCTGCTCTGGCACGCCGACACCGACCTCGCGGCCAAGATCCGTGCGCTCACCGAGGCCGGGGTTTTGGTTCCCGAGGATCTCACCGTCGCGGCCGTGGTCTACGGCGTCGGTGGCCCGGATCTGCTGGAGCGCCACCTCGATCTGCTGCTTGACGGCAGGCGGGCGCTGTGGACGGGAATGCGCTGGGCCGTTGTTGGTGCCGCGCGTCGGAAAGTGCCGTACCGCAACGAATTCGACCTCATCGGTGCGATGGGCTTCCGCGAGTTGAACTTTGCCGGCACCCCGGACGGCCAGCCGCTTGACACAACTCTCACCTGGCGGGGGGTACCCGCGTCCCAGACCCCATTCGAGGGCGAACCGTTCGACCTCGTCGCCGAGATGCCCGGATTCCGCTGGCCCACCGTGGTGGTGTCCGGAGGCCGCGATCTCATCACTCCGGCGGCGGTGGCCGACCGGATCGCCGGACTGGTTCCCACCCCCATCCGGATCCAGTTGCCGACCGCCGGCCACAGCATTCTGGACAGTCGGCAGAACGTGGCGCTACGCATCATCGCCGATGTCGCGCAAGGACGGCCGGAGGCGCTGGCCGGGCAGGAGGCCGCGCTCGAATCCCTGCCGGAAGGCACCTCGGCGCGGATGGCTGGGACGGCGCTGGCGGGGGCGGCCCGGCTGGCGGCCGCGCTGCCCCGGACGGGTCGGCCCGGTACTGCTACTTCATGAACCCGATCGCGCTGTAGTTCAGGTCGCCGAGCCCGGCCGGCCCGAAGTTGGCCAGCTTGCTGCGCACCGCCACGTTGCCCGGGGACTGGAACAGCGCCAGGCTGAACACCTCGTCCCACAGCATCGCGTCCACCTCGTTGGCCAGGGCCCGGGCCTTGGCCGGGTCGAGTTCGTCGAGCACCTCCTCGACCTTGGCATCGATCGCCGGGGAGGAGATCTTGCCGAAGTTGCTCTCGGCTCCGGTGGTGAAGATCTGGTTGAGGCAGCACAGCGAGAAAGCGTCACCCACCCAGGAGAACTGGGTGATGTCGAAGTCACCGACATTGACGTAGTTGGTAAAGAAGCCGTTGGCGCTCTTGACGTCCAACTCGAGTTTCACCCCGATCTGCGCCAGGCTGTTCTGCGCCACCTGCGCCACCTGCCGGCCGCTCTGGGAGTCGTAGAGCACATCGCGGATCACCAGTTGCTTGCCGTTCTTCTCCCGGAACTGGCCGTTGAGCTTCCAGCCCAGTGCGTCGAGTTCGGTCTTCGCCTTCTCCGGGTCGTAGGCCACCACGGCGCTGTTGTCCTGATAGCCCTGCTGGCCGGCGACGAAGACGTGATTGCCCAGTGGGGTCGGGTTCGCCACCAGGCCGCGCTGGCTCACGTTGACGATTGCCTGGCGGTCGATACCTTTGGCGACGGCCTGCCGCAGTGCCTTGTCGGACAGGATCGACCCGGGTGCGCCGTTGAAGGTCAGGTGATACCAGCTCGGGCCTGGCGCGCGCCGGATCGAGATGCCTTCGGTGCGCCCGGCGATGGTCAGTTCGTCGAGGCTGGCGATTCCGGTGGCGTCGATGGTGTCGTTCTGCAGCGCGGGGATGCGTGCGGCGTCATCGAGTACCAGGTAGGTGATCGAGTCCAGCAGTGGCTGGGTGCCCCACCATTTCGGGTTGCGGCTCAACGTGATTCGCTGTGCGTTGCGATCCACCGAGGAGACGATGAATGGTCCCGCCGAGGGGCCGGGTTCATTGAGCTGTCCCTTGTTGAACACCGCAGCGTCAGCCGTCATGGACTTGGGCAGCAGCATGGTGTTACCCGCGAACATGCCGCGCCACTCCGGGTAGTGCTGGGCGAAGGTCATCACCGCCTGCCGGTCGTCGACTCCGCGGGTCACCGAGGCAACCCGGTCCGAACCGTTGGGGGAGGCGATGGCGAAGGCCTTGTCCTTACCGCTGGTGGCGCTGATCTGAGCGGCGATGTCCTCCCAGGTGATCGGGGCGCCGTCCGACCAGGTGGCCTTCGGATTGATCGTGTAGGTGACCACCTGCGGATCGGTCTGGGTGAGCTCGACGTCGGTGAAGTAGTCGGTGTTGACCTTCATCGTCCCGTCGCCGGCGATGACGAAGGCCCGCGGCATGGTGGCGCGCAACATCCCGGCGGTGTCGGCTTCGTTGCCGTCGATATTGAGGGTGTTGAAGTTGGCGGGCAACGCGCCGACCGACAGTCGAAGGTTGCCGCCCTGGGCCAGGGTCGCCGGATCCTGGGGGTTGATGTCGCCGGCCGCCCCGAGTTCGGCGTTGCCGCCCGAACCGGACGCGCCCTGCTTGGTCGTCGCGCAGCCGGTGAGGACGAGTCCGGCCACCATCGCCAGGGCCGCCGCCCGGCGGATACCGCCTTTGAGAGAAGTCACGGCGTTGATGCTAGCCGCGGACCCGGATCCGGCCGGGGTATCGCGGCGAGCAGCGTGCGGGTGTACTCGTGGCGCGGGTTGGCGAACAACTCGTCGCTGTCGCCGTACTCGACGATCGCGCCGCGGTGCATCACCGCCACCGTGTGGGCCAGGTGCTTGACGACCGACAGGTCGTGGGACACGAACAGGTAGGACAGGTCGAACTCGCGTTGCAGGTCCAGTAGCAGGTTGATGATGCCGGCCTGAATGGAGACGTCGAGGGCGGACACCGGCTCGTCGAGCGCGAGGATCTTGGGCTGCAGTGCAAGTGCCCGGGCGATACCGATCCGCTGCTTCTGCCCGCCGGAGAACTCGCCCGGGTAGCGGCTGGCGTCGGCGCGGCGCAGCCCGACGATCTCCAGTAGTTCGGCCACCCGCGCGTCGGTGGCGGTCTTGTCGAAACCGTTGGCGTCCAGAGGTTCTGCCAGCAGATCGAATACCGGAAGCCGCGGGTCCAGGGCGGCCACCGGATCCTGGAACACCACCTGGACGTCGCCGCGCAGTGCGCGCCGGCCCTCGCGGGTCAGGGTGGCGACATCGCTACCGAGCACCTCGATGGACCCGGACTGCGGTGCGCGCAGTTCCAGTATCTCGTGCAACGTGGTGGACTTGCCCGATCCGGACTCTCCGACGATGCCCAGGGTGCGGCCCTGATGTAACTCGAAGCTGACCCGGTCGACGGCGCGGACCTCGCCGACCTGGCGGCGGAGTACGACGCCCTTGGTCAGCCGATAGGTCTTGATCAGGTCGCGCACCCGCACCACGACCTTCGGGTCTTCGGTCTCCTCAGTCGGATGCGGATCGATGCGCACACCATAAATCTGTGCCGCGCTGCGCCCGGCGACCTCGTCGGTCCGGGTGCACGCCGCAAGGTGATCCGGACCGACGACCGCCAGCTCCGGTTCGGTAGCGCGGCAGGTGTCGATGGCGAGCGGGCAGCGCGGCGCGAACGGGCAGCCCGGCGGCAACGCCACCAGTGACGGCGGCGCACCGGGGATCGGCACCAGCCGCGCTCCGCGCGGCGAGTCCAGCCGGGGCACCGACCCGAGAAGCCCTGCGGTGTAGGGCATCCGGCGATCGGTGTACAACTCGGTGACACCGGCTGTCTCCACGGCGCGGCCGGCGTACATCACCAGCGCGCGGTCGGCGAACTCTGCCACCACGCCGAGATCATGGGTGATGATCAGCACCCCGGCGCCGGTCACATCGCGGGCGGTCTTGAGCACCTCGAGAATCTGGGCCTGCACGGTGACGTCGAGAGCGGTCGTCGGCTCGTCGCAGATGATCAGGTCCGGATCATTGGCGATCGCGATGGCGATCACCACCCGCTGGCGCTCACCGCCGCTCAATTCGTGCGGGAAGGCCCGGGCCCGCTGCTGCGGTTGGGCGATGCCCACCAGGTCCAGCAGTTCCACCGCGCGGCGCCGTGCCCCGGCTCTATCGAGGGGCTGGCCGTCGCGGCGGTGGTGCACCCGGATGGCCTCGGCGATCTGGTCGCCGACGGTGTAGACCGGGGTCAGCGCCGACATCGGGTCCTGGAACACGGTCCCGATGCGAGCGCCCCGGATCCGTGACATCTCCGCGTCGCCCATGCCGAGCAGTTCTTCGCCGTCGAGCCGAACCGAACCCGATACCGAGGCGTAGTCGGGCAGTAGGCCGATCACCGCCATCGCCGCCGCAGACTTGCCCGACCCGGACTCGCCGACCATCGCCACCACCTCGCGCGGGTTCACCCGATAGCTCAGGCCCCGTACGGCATGTAGTTCGCCGGTATCGGTGGGAAAGCTGACCGTCAGGTCAGAGACCTCCAGCAGTCGCTCGGTCACTTCTTGGGTCCCGGTCGCAGGCTGGTGCTGGCGGGATCCATCGCATCGCGCAGACCGTCGCCGATCAGGTTGGCGCACAGAATGATTGCCACCAGAACGCCCGCGGGGAACAGGAAGATCCATGGGAACGTGGTGGCCGATTTCGTGCCATCGGCGATCAGGGTGCCCAGCGACACGTCAGGCGGCTGTACGCCGAATCCAAGGAAGCTCAGACCGGTTTCGGCCAGGATCGCCGCTCCGACGTTCAGCGCTGTGTCGATGATGATGATCGAGGCCACATTGGGCAGGATGTGGCGGGCGATGATCCGCCGGTCCGGCACCCCCATGTAGCGGGCGGCCTGAACGTATTCCCGCTCACGCAGGCTCATGGTCAATCCGCGCACCATGCGTGAACTGATCATCCAACTGAACGCGGCCAGCAGCACGATCAGCAGCGTGACGTTCGCCGAGTTCTTGGTTCTCGGACTGACGATCGCGATCAGGATGAAGCTCGGCACGACCAGTAGCAGGTCCACGAACCACATCAGCGCTCGGTCTCGCCAGCCCCCGAAATATCCCGCCACCGCGCCGACGGTGGCCGCGATCGTCGTCGAGATCACCGCAACGCACAGGCCGATCAGCATCGACTTCTGCGTGCCGCGCAGAACCTGGGCAAGCAGATCCTGGCCGATCGCGTTCGTCCCGAACCAATGCTGCGGGCTCGGCGGGGTTTGCAGCGCGGAGAAGTCGAGGTCGGTATGGGAGTAGGGCAGCAGTGGCGGCAGCGCGTAACAACCGATGAACAACGCCACCAGTAGGACCAGGGCGCAGACCGCCGCCCGGTTGCGCAGGAAACGCCGGCCCACCAGCGTGCGGCGGGAGACGAATTCCTCGGTCACCGTCTCGCTCATGTGACCCGCACCCGCGGATCGAGGATCGCGTAGATGACGTCGGAGAGCAGTCCGGCCAGCAGCACCACCGCCCCGGAGAACACCGTGATCGCGGCCACGATGTTGGTGTCCTGGGTGGCGATTCCGGTCACCACCCATTCGCCCATGCCGTGCCAGCCGAATATCTTCTCGACGAACACCGCACCGGTGACCAGACCGGCGACGCTGTAGGCGAACAGGGTGGCCATTGGAATCAGGGCGGTGCGCAGCCCGTGCTTGATCAACGCCTGGCGCCGGGTGAGGCCCTTGGCGCGGGCGGTGCGGATGAAGTCCTGGCCCAGCACGTCGAGCATGGCGTTGCGCTGATAGCGGCTGTATCCGGCGATGGCGATCAGCGTCAGGGTCAGCGTGGGTAGCACCAGGTGCTGCGCCCGGTCGACGAATTGACCCCATCCGCCGGCCACCGCATCCGGTGAGGTCTCGCCGGTGTACTCGAAGAACTGGATACCCAGCGCCGTATTGATCTGCAGGGCAACAAGTATCAACAGATTGGCGATCACGAACGACGGTGTGCTGATGATCAGCAGCGACAGGACGGTGTTCACCCGGTCGGATGCCCGGTACTGACGGATGGCACCCCAGGCGCCCACCGCGACGCCGATCAGGGTGCCCAGTACCGACCCGATAACGAGCAGTCGCAGGCTCGCGCCGATCCGCCGCCACAACTCCGCGGACACCGGCTGGCCGCTGACCGTGGTGCCGAAGTCACCCCGGACTGCCCCGGAGACCCAGTGGGCGTAACGCAGCGGGATCGGCTTGTCGAGATCGAGTTCGGCGGCCTTGGCGTCGATCACCGCCTGCGGTGGCCGCGGATTGCGTTGCAGCAGGCCGTTGAGGGGGGTGAAGGTGAATGAGGTCAGGCTGAACGTCAGAAACGACGCCAGCGCGAGCAGCACGATGTAGTTGAGCAGGCGGCGCGCCAGGAACCGCGTCATGCAGCACAGGGTAGGTGCCGGGTGCGGCAAGGCCTTCACCGGCGCGCCCACCGTGGCCGGCCATTCAAGTCACGGTGATCCGCTCTGCAGGCAATCTGCGGCCGGGCGGCTACCATCGCCAGGGTTCAGCCACGTCATACAAGGGAGGCCGCCATGAGCGTCACCGACGAATACCTCGCCAACAACGCCGAATATGCCAAGTCCTTCGCCGGCCCACTGCCGCTGCCGCCGAGCAAGCACGTCGCCGTCGTGGCCTGCATGGACGCCCGGCTCAATGTCTACGGCGTGCTCGGCCTGAACGAGGGCGAGGCGCACGTGATCCGCAACGCCGGCGGTGTCATCACCGACGACGAGATCCGCTCGCTGGCCATCAGCCAGCGCCTGCTGGGAACCCGCGAGATCATCCTGATCCACCACACCGACTGCGGCATGCTGACGTTCACCGACGACGACTTCAAGCGCGACCTGCAGGCCGAGACCGGGATCAAGCCGGAGTGGGCGGCCGAGTCCTTCCCCGACATCGACGAGGACGTCCGCCAGTCGCTGCGACGTATCGAGCACAGTCCGTTCGTCACCAAGCACACCTCGCTGCGCGGCTTCGTCTTCGATGTCGCGACCGGCAAGCTCCGTGAGGTCACCCTCTAGCGGTAGGGCATCGGCGCAGCCCCGGTTCAGGTTGACAGGGGATCCCGCCCGGTGGGTTAATAGGGCTTACTGCGTAAACCTGGTAAATCCAACCAACTTTACAAGGAAGCTATGGCGAGCCCAACTGTTGAATCCCCCCGGGCGGGGCAGTACGAACTGAGCCATCTGCGCTCACTGGAGGCCGAGGCCATCCACATCATCCGCGAGGTGGCGGCCGAGTTCGAGCACCCGGTGCTGCTGTTCTCCGGCGGCAAGGACTCGATCGTGATGCTGTACCTGGCGATCAAGGCTTTCGCGCCGGCGAGGGTTCCCTTCCCGGTGATGCACGTAGACACCGGCCACAACTTCGACGAGGTGATCGCCACCCGCGACCAGCTCGTCGAGCAGCACGGGCTTCGCCTGGTGGTGGCCAGCGTGGAGGAGGACATCGAGGCCGGCCGGGTGGTCGACAACGGACCGTCGCGCAATCCGCTGCAGACCGTCACCCTGCTGCGCGCACTGCGGGAGAACAAGTTCGACGCGGCATTCGGCGGAGCCCGCCGCGACGAGGAGAAGGCCCGGGCCAAGGAACGGGTGTTCAGCTTCCGCGACGAGTTCGGCCAGTGGGACCCCAAGGCGCAGCGCCCCGAACTCTGGAGCCTCTACAACGGCCGGCATCGCAAGGGTGAGCACATCCGTGCCTTCCCGCTGTCGAACTGGACCGAGTACGACATCTGGGCCTATATCGGTGAAGAGGGCATCCCGCTGCCGCCGATCTACTACGCGCATCGCCGTCCGGTGTTCCGGCGCGACGGCATGCTGCTGGCCGTCCACGAGTACATGCAGCCGGACGGCGGCGAGGAGGTTTTCGAGACCTCGGTTCGATTCCGCACCGTCGGCGACGTCACCTGCACCGGCTGCGTGGAGTCCACCGCGGCCACCGTGGAAGAGGTGATCGCCGAGACCGCGGTGTCCCGGCTCACCGAACGCGGCGCCACCCGCGCCGACGATCGGATATCGGAGGCCGGCATGGAAGACCGCAAGCGGGAGGGCTATTTCTGATGAGCACGACAACCCTGCTGCGCCTGGCCACCGCCGGCTCCGTCGACGACGGCAAGTCCACCCTGATCGGCCGGCTGCTCTATGACTCCAAGGCCGTCATGGAGGATCAGCTGGCCGCGGTGGAGCGCACCTCACGCGAACGCGGTAACGACTACACCGACCTTGCCCTGGTGACCGACGGCCTGCGCTCCGAGCGCGAGCAGGGCATCACCATCGACGTCGCCTACCGCTACTTCGCCACTGCCAAGCGGAAATTCATCATCGCCGACACCCCCGGCCACATTCAGTACACCCGGAATATGGTCACCGGCGCCTCGACCGCGCAACTGGTGATCGTTCTCGTCGACGCCCGCCACGGTCTGCTCGAGCAGTCGCGCCGCCACGCCTTCCTGGCTTCCCTGCTCGGTGTGCAGCACATCGTGCTCGCGGTCAACAAGATGGACCTCATCGACTGGGATGAGGAGCGGTTCAACTGGATTCGCGATGAGTTCCACGCCTTCGCCGCCCGGCTGGACATCCACGATGTCACCACCATTCCGATGTCGGCGCTCAACGGCGATAACGTCGTCACCAAGTCGGACAGGTCCCCCTGGTACGACGGACCGCCACTGCTGAGGCACCTCGAGGACGTCTATATCGCCGGCGACCGCAACCTGGTCGACGTCCGGTTCCCGGTGCAGTACGTCATCCGCCCGCAAACCCGGGACCACGCCGACCATCGCAGCTATGCCGGCACCGTTTCCAGCGGCATCATGCGCCCGGGTGACGAGGTGGTGGTGCTGCCCAGCGGTCAGGTGAGTCGGATCACCGAGATCGCCGGACCCAACGGTCCTGTGCCGGAAGCATTTCCGCCGATGGCGGTGGCAATCAGTCTTGCCGATGATGTCGACATCTCCCGCGGTGACATGCTTGCCCGTCCGCAGAACCAGCCCGCCGTCACCACCGAATTCGACGCGATGGTGTGCTGGATGGCTGACGGTTCAGCGTGCGAACCCGGCCGCGATTACGTTCTCAAGCAGACCACCCGGACCACCCGCGCCCGGGTTACCGCGATGGATTACCGGCTCGACGTCAACACCCTGCACCGGGACAAGAGCGCAACCGCGCTCAAACTCAACGAACTCGGCCGCATCAGCCTGCGCACCCAGGTGCCGGTGCTGCTCGACGAATACAACCGCAACTCGGCCACCGGATCGTTCATCCTGATCGACCCCGAGACCAACGGCACCGTCGCAGCGGGCATGGTCCGCGACACCGCGCCGGTGGTCGCCCGGGCAGCCACCCCGAACACGGTGCGTCACCAGTCCCTGGTGACCGCAGGGGATCGGCTGACCAGGGGCCGCACGCTGTGGTTCACCGGCCTGTCCGGTTCGGGTAAGTCCACGGTTGCCGTGCTGGCCGAGCAGATGCTGCTCGAGCACGGAATCCCCGCCTACATCCTCGACGGGGACAACCTTCGGCACGGGCTCAACGCCGACCTCGGCTTCACCATGGGTGACCGGGCCGAGAATCTGCGTCGGCTGGCCTATGTCGCCGCGCTGATGGCCGACGCCGGTCTGGCAGTGCTGGTGCCGGCGATCAGCCCGATGGACGAGCACCGCGCGCTGGCTCGCAAAGTGCATGCCGATGCCGGCATCGAATTCTTCGAGGTGTTCGTCGACACCCCGTTGGACGACTGTGAACGGCGCGACCCTAAGGGGTTGTATGCGAAGGCCCGCGCCGGGGAGATCACCCACTTCACCGGGATCGACAGCCCGTACCAGCGGCCGAAAAACCCGGACCTGCGGCTGACGCCCGAACACAGCCCTGCCGAACTGGCCCGGCAGGTGGTCGAGCTGTTGGAAACTCGTTCGTGACCGATCATCAACTGGCCGCAGAACTGGCGACCGCCGCCGGGCATCTGCTGCTCGACATCCGGGCCGAGCTGGCCGATGCACCGGCCGAGGCACGGAAAGCCGCGGGGGACAGGGGATCTCACGATTACCTGATGGAGGCGTTGGCAGCCGCCCGTCCCGCCGACGCCGTGCTGTCCGAGGAGGGCGCGGACGACCCGGTGCGGCTGCGTGCCGACCGGGTCTGGATCGTCGATCCGCTGGACGGGACGCGCGAGTTCTCCGAGTCCGACCGCGACGACTGGGCCGTGCACGTCGCGCTCTGGCAGGACGGCGAGTTGGTCGCCGGGGCGGTGGCTCTGCCCGCCCAGGGCGTCACCCTGGCCACCCCCGGTGTCTCGGCGCCCCCACCGCCGCCCGGCACCCCGCGAATCCTGGTATCGCGCACCCGGCCGCCGGCCGCCGCCATGCAGGTGCGGGAGAAGTTGGACGCGATCCTGGTGGAGATGGGCTCAGCGGGAGCGAAGGTCGCCGCGGTGGTGCAGGGTCGCGCCGAGATCTATGTGCACGCCGGCGGCCAGTACGAGTGGGACTCGGCGGCACCGGTGGCCGTGGCCAGGGCCGCGGGACTGCACACCTCCCGTATCGACGGCTCACCGCTGGAGTACAACCGGCCCGACCCGCTGCTGCCTGACCTGCTGGTCTGCCGCCCGGAATACGCAGAGGCCGTGCTGGCGGCACTTCGTTGAGGACTGTTCATTGCTCGTTAAGGTTTTTCTCAGGTAGCCTCTGGTCGTTAGGTAAATGTGACCCGGAGGCAACACCATGCAGATCTCGCTTCGTTCCCAGCTGATTGCGGGTGCTACCGCACTCGTGGGCGCCACCGCCGTCGCCATGACGCCGATCGCCCCAGCCGTCCAGCTCCCCGCCCTGTCGACCTCTAACGCCGCCGTGGCACTGGCCGCTTACGCCAACCCGTTCAGCGCGCTGTACAACAGCGTCAACCTGGGCATCGACTACGTGATCAACGGCAATTACAACCTCGACTCCGGTGGTGGCGCGACCAACTGGCCTGCCGCGGGCATCTCCGACTACACCAATAGCGTCCTGCCCTACGCCTACTGGAATGACGGCGGGGGCTACCTGCCGGCCATCACCAATATCGGCCTCATCCCGAACCTGATCACCGTGCCGTTCCCGGTTGGAACCCAGGTCGTCAACAACTGGATCGGTTACGTCAACACCGCCTACCAGGCGGGCGCCCAAGTGATCAACGCCGGTCTGAACCTGCTGTGGGCTCCGGTGGGCTTGGGAATCGCAGTCGTTCAGGACATCGTGAGCGGCAATTTCGCTGATATCCCGGTACAGATCCAGGCCACCTTGGCCTACGCGGTGGCCCAGATCCAGGGTGCCGTCCAGGCGGTCGTTGGCGGCGCAACCGTCATCGCGGCGAACTTCGTCGCCAAGGCGACCGCAGCGGTGCAGGTTCTGGCCGCGGCCATCCCGGCTGCATTAGCCAACTTGCCGCTGCAGCTCGGCGTCGTCGCCGCCGTCGGGCAGACCGCTATCACCAACATCACCACCGCGCTGTCGACCGGCAACGTCGAGGGTGCGTGGAACGCCGCCGTGGCCGGTCTGCTCAGCCCGACCGGTGTCCCGGGTTCGCTGGTGAACCTGACCCTGGGCGCCGGCGTCCAAACGGGCGAGGTCACCGATTCCGCCACGTACTACGCCAATGTGGTGCCCAGCGTTCGCAACGAGGTGCAGACCTTGGGGCAGGGCCTGTCCATCGCGCTGTCGAGCACGGCAGTCTCTCCGGCGGCTTCGGTCCGCTCCGCGGCAGCCAAGACCGCCACGGCCGCTCCGGTCGCCGCAGCGGCTGCAGCTGCTGAGGGCACCGCGGACGTCGCCGACGCCGAGGCACCGGTCAAGAAGGCCACGGCCAAGGTCGGCCGGCATGCCGCGGCCGCCAGGGCCGCTGCTGCCAAGTAGGCACGTAACCCGCACGACAGACACTGTGCCCCCTCCTCGGAGGGGGCACCGTGCTATTTTCTCAGCTTCGCGCCGCATGCCCGGTTGCAGCTTTCGCTATGTGGTTCGCTGATGGTGTCGACGAATTGCATGAAAAACCTCCAATCAGCTCATTCTGTCTAGTTCCAGGGTTTTTGAAGGTTGCTGTCAGGCCGCGCCGACGCTTCCTTGCGCTAAGTAATTTCTCAGGTACTGTGAAACAGTCACCGCAGGCCTTTCACGGAAGAAGCCCCTCATGCAACTCTCACTTCGCTCGCAGATGATCGCGGGTGTCGCAGCCCTTGGCGTGACCGCGGTCGCTATCGCCCCGCTCTCGTCGCCGGCCCTCGCGCCGTCGATGGCACGGGTGTCCACCCCCGTCGAGCTTTCGGCCCTGGTCAACCCGATCAGCGCAATTGCCTCCGTGGGGGCGTACCTCTCCGACGATCTGTTCAGTTCTGTTCAGTGGCTGGGTCCCGACGAGCTGGTCTGGCCGGATGGTTTCTACAACTCTGACTTCTCGTTCGTCTACGCGCCGGCCTATGTGGGCGCGATTCCGGATGCGGCCAACCAGTTCTCCTTCGGCACGCTGAGCGCGCTGGTGAGCAACCTCTCCGGCTACGCGCAGGCGGGGTTGTCGACCTTGTCGGTGGTCGAGGGGGTCAGCAGCGCGATCTGGAACACCCCGACCGCCGTGGTCGCCGCCGTCGGCTACCTGGCAGCAGGTGACACGGCGTCGGCGCTCGCAGTGCTCCAGACCGAGATCCTCGCTCCGCTGCAGGCCGGCATCGCCCAGGCGGTTGCTGGCGTGGGCTTCATTATCGACAACGTCATCGGCAATGTTCAGAGCCTGGCCGGCATCACCATCCCCGGACTGATCGCCAATGTGGGTAGTTCGGTCGTGGGCAGTATCAGCTATATGGTTCAGTCCGCGGTCACGACGGTCACCCAGGTCGTCACCGATCTCGCCGGCCTCCAGTTCGAAGCCGCCTGGAATGACGCCGTCCTCGGACTCCTCGGCCCCAATGGCACCCTCGGTCAGATCGAGTCGTTCACCGCCGGTGTCGGGATCTTCGAGGACCTCCCCTATGACGACGGCCAAGGCGGAACCATCGTCCTGCCCACCGTCGTGGTGCCGAGCCTCCGCGCGGTGGCCACCAGCACCCTCCAACGGATGGGTGACTACCGCTCGCTGGGCGACGGTGGCATCCTCAACGATCCGTTCGAGCCCTTGGTGACAGCCCCTGCCGCCGCGCCCGCTAGGCGCGCTGCCGCCGCGACGGTCGCGGTACCGTCCGCGGTCGCAGCAGTGGAGGCGAGCGCTGAGGCGAGCGCCGAGGCCCAGTCTGCCGAGGCGCCGGCGCCGAAGTCGGTGGCCAAGCACGTTGGTCGCCAGGCAGCCGGTGCCAAGGCTGCGGCGGGCAAAGCCGCCGCGGCTGCCGGCCGGGCTGCTGCCGCCAAGTAATCAGTCGACCGAACCAGAAGCGGTGCCCCGGTAATGGGCACCGCTTCATCGCGTAGGGGGCTGTTTGGTGTGTAGCAGAAGGTGCCAGTGGGGCACATGATGCTGAGAGAAACAGCGGAAAACTGTGACCGCTGAGGCGGGTGTTTCACCG
Organism: Mycobacterium sp.; assembly: GCF_051006775.1. Classification (GTDB taxonomy): domain Bacteria; phylum Actinomycetota; class Actinomycetes; order Mycobacteriales; family Mycobacteriaceae; genus Mycobacterium. Next base: position 1,007 of record NZ_JBPCSX010000218.1, on the reverse strand, counting down.
ATTTCACCCCTCCAGCAAACTCGGGTGGTGTCTGCCGCGCGGTGGCCGGATACCGGCTGATCAGCAATGTTGCTGGTAGAAGGGGTGCGGCCGAGCCGAGTCCAGAAAAATAATTCCGAATCGTTACAAAAGGCTTGCGCTCAGGTTTTTCTCAGGTTAGTGTCATGTCTTGTCAGTGTCGACTCTCGCTGGAGGTTATAGAAATGCAGATCTCACTTCGCTCGCACATGATCGCGGGCACTACCGCTCTCGTTGGCGCTACCGCCATCGCCATGACCCCGATCGCTCCGGCCGTTTCGCTGCCGGCGCTGTCCCCGACCAAGGCCGCCGTCGAGCTGTCGGCCCTCTCCAACCCGATCACGGCCGTGATCAGCACCGGTGGCCTGGCCATCGACTACCTGATCAACAGCAACTACACCCTGGGCGCCGGTGGCGGCGCAGCCAACTGGGGATCGGGCGTCAACACGAACTCCGGTATCGGCGATATCGTCAATGCCACGATCTACAACTCCTACCTTGAGCCCCTCGGCTACCTGCCGAGCATCAAGGCAATCGGCCTGGTCCCGAACTTCCTCGCCGTGCCGTTCCCGATCGGCATCTCTGTCGTGAACAACTGGCTGGGTTACGCCGGCGTCATCGTCGACACCGGTGCTCAGGTCCTGGGCGACCTGTCCAGCCTGGTGTGGGCCCCGGTCGGCATCACCGTCGCGATCGCTCAGGCTGTCCTCTCCGGCAACTTCGGCGCGATCCCGACGATCATCCAGACCGGCATCCAGGCCGGGATCGCCGGTGTCACCGACGCCATCCAGGCCACGGTCGCCGGTGCTCAGTACATCCTCGGCAGCGTGGTCGCAAAGGCCTCGGCAGTGGTCAACAACCTCAGCACGGCGCTGCCGGAGCTGATCGGTGTGATCCAGGGTCAGGCGACCGCTCTGACGGCGTCGGTGACTGCCAACGTCGGTGCCATCACTGCGGCGCTGGCCACCGGCAACATCGAGACCATCTGG
>NZ_JBPCSX010000217.1:0-3496 GCF_051006775.1 Mycobacterium sp. | reverse complement strand
TGTGGGTGAGCAGCGCATAGCTCGCGATGTTGAACGGCACTCCCAGGAACATGTCGGCACTGCGCTGGTAGAGCTGGCAGCTCAGCTTGCCGCCGGCCACGTAGAACTGGAAGAACGCGTGACACGGCGCCAGAGCCATCCGCGGAATATCGGCGACGTTCCACGCCGAGACGATGATGCGCCGCGAGTCCGGGTCGGTGCGCAGCAGATCCAAGGCGGCGCTGATCTGGTCGATATGTTCCCCCGTCGGGGTCGGCCACGACCGCCACTGCACGCCGTAGACCGGTCCGAGATCGCCTGTCTCGCTGGCCCATTCATCCCAGATGGTGACACCGTGCTGCTGCAGCCACTCGACATTTGAGTCGCCACGCAGGAACCACAGCAGCTCGTACACCACCGACTTCAGATGCACCTTCTTGGTGGTGAGCAGCGGGAAGCCGGCCGAGAGGTCGTAGCGCAGCTGCTGACCGAACAGGCTGCGGGTACCTGTGCCGGTGCGGTCGGATTTCGGTGTACCCTGATCGAGCACCCGGCGCAGCAGGTCCTCATACGGGGTCGGGATAGCCACGCCGATCAGCTTACGTGCGGCCCGCTGGAGTAGAAACGAAGCCATGCCGACCATCACCGACTCGATCACCACACCGGACGGGACCTGCCCGGTGACCCTCTGCACGCCGGACGGGCTGGGACCGTGGCCTGCGGTCGTGATGTACCCCGACGCCGGCGGTGTGCGGACCGCCCTGCGCGAGATGGCGGCCCGACTGGCCGCACTCGGCTACGTGGTCCTGCTGCCCGACGTGTACTACCGCAGCGGTCAGTGGGCGCCGTTCACCATGAAGGAGGTGTTCGCCGACGAGGCGGAACGGAACCGGTTGTTCGGCATGATGAGGGCCATCACCCCGGAGGTCATGGAGACCGACGCACGGGCCTTCTTCGACTATCTGGCCTCCAGGCCCGAGGTACGTGGGCAGCGGTTCGGCACGACCGGCTACTGCATGGGCGGCCGGACGTCGCTGATCGTGGCCGGCCGGGTGCCCGAACGGGTAGCGGCGGCGATGTCATTCCACGGCGGCGGGCTGGCCGCCGACGATCCGGGCAGCCCGCATTTGTTGGCCGAGGAGATCGGGGCCGCGGTGTACGTCGGCGGCGCCGAGAACGATGCGTCCTACACCGTCGAGGATGAGCAACGACTGGAACAGGCGCTGACCGATGCAGGCGTGGAACACATTCTGGAGTGGTACCCGGCCGAGCACGGATTCGCCGTCACCGATAACGGGCCGTACGACGAGTCATCCGCCGAAAGGCACTGGCGCGCAATGGAAGAGTTCTTCGGCACTCACTTGGGGTAGAAAAGGTCAGGAGCGTTTGAACATTCTCCGGAGTGCGGCGATGATGCCGCGGGCTGCGTAGAGGCCGATCACAACGGACACAAACACCAAGATGATGAAGGTGATCAGCCAGTTGCTCCGCGTATGCGGGACGTTCCACCACACCGCCGTGAACAACAGCGAGCAGAGCAGCAGAACGCCGTCGCGCCAATTGCCCCTGTAGTCGCCGGCTTTCATGCGAAGTTCCCGATTGCGGTCGAGAACCTCGACCAATTCGTGGATGCGCAGATCGATGGTGCGCTGCAATTCGGCCCGAAGTTCGACGTTCTCCTCCGGGATGCTCTTGAGCAGTTCGATATCGGCTTGGATCGCCGCACGGAGGTCCGGCCCCTTGAACGTCCCGATCAGGGATCCCAGCATTGCGCCCCCGGCGATCGGCGCCGCCCCCAGTGCGATATCACCGAGTCTTGACACAGCGCCTCACTTACATCACCGTGGCGGCTAAGGCGCCGCCCAACTCGTAGGCCCTTTTCCGCACTACCGTGTCGATCGGGCCCGTCACCTCCAGGATCTCAGCCGCCCTGCTCAGCCCGAGACCGGTGAGGATCCTCTCCACCGAGGACGCAGCGCCGGCGGTGTCGTTGTTGCCGTGCACCCACAAACCGTAGGGCCGGCCCGCGACGTAGTCCAGAACCGGGTAGTACACCGTGTCGAAGAAGTACTTGAGCGCCCCGGACATGTACCCGAAGTTGGCCGGGGTTCCGAACAGATAGCCGTCGGCGTCGAGCATCTCGGTGACGGTGGCGGCAAGCGCCGGGCGCACGATGACCTCGACTCCGCTGATCTCGGGGTCCCGAGCGCCGGCGAGGACTGCCTCGAGAAGTTCCCGGGTAACCGGCGAGGGTGTGTGATGAACGACCAGCAGGCGCTTCACCGCGAACCCGCCTCCAGTGCCACGGCCTTTCGCATCGTCTCCCGTGCCCGGCGGCGATCGCCGGCGTAGTCGTACGCGCGAGCCAGTCGGTACCAGCGCCGCCAGTTGTCCGGGTCGGCCTCGAGTTCGGTTCGCACGGTGGCGAATAGGGCGTCTGCGGCGTCGCGCTCGATACGGCCCGACGGCATCGTGGGCAGATTCTCGACGGCGAGGTCCATTCCGTCCTCAGCAGCCATCCGGGCCAGCCGCTGATGGGCGAACCCGGCGCGCAGGGTCGCCAGCACGACCCAGACACCGACAACCGGCAGGGCGAGCACACCGACCCCAAGGGCGATCGACTCAACCGTGCCGGTACGGATCAGGACAACGGCAGTGCGGGCCAGCATGGCGAAGTAGATGAACAGCGCGACGCACAGGAACGCGATGACGAACTGGACGCGCAGCTTCACAGCTCGAGCAGTGGTTCGAGACCGATCGTCAGACCGGGGCGCTTCGCGATCTGGCGGACCGCGAGCAGAACTCCGGGCACGAATGAGGTGCGGTCGAGGCTGTCGTGACGAATGGTCAACGTCTCCCCCATGGTGCCGAACAACACCTCCTGGTGCGCCACCAAACCGGTGACTCGCACCGAGTGCACAGGGATGCCGTCGACGTCGGCGCCGCGCGCGCCGGGTAGTCCGGTGCTGGTGGCATCGGGGTTGGGCGGCAGACCTTTTCGCGCCTCGGCGATGAGCTTGGCGGTGCGGGTCGCGGTACCCGACGGCGCGTCGGCCTTCTGCGGGTGGTGCAACTCGATCACTTCCGCGGACTCGAAGTACGGCGCCGCCTTCTGCGCGAAGTACATCGACAGCACCGCGCCGATGGCGAAGTTCGGGGCGATCAGCACACCGGTCCCGGGACTTGTGGCCAGCCACTCACGCACCCGGTCGAGTCGTTCGTCAGTGAAACCGGTTGTGCCGACCACGGCATGAATCCCGTTGTCGATGAGGAACTTCAGGTTGTCCATGACTACGTCGGGATGGGTGAAGTCAATGACGACCTCGGTGCCGCTGTCAGCGAAGAGGCTCAGCGGGTCGCCGGCGTCGACCTCAGCGCCCAGTTCGAGGTCCTTGGCATCGCGCACGGCAGCGCACATCGCCATTCCGACCTTGCCTTTGGCGCCCAGCACCCCGACTCGCATGATGTGAGCGTATCCACAGTCCGGCGTTCATCCACAGGACGGCACATGCTTGCT
>NZ_JBPCSX010000216.1:0-10287 GCF_051006775.1 Mycobacterium sp. | reverse complement strand
CTCGCCGCCCGGCGGCCGCAGACCGGTGTCGCGCAGCCAGCGGCCGTGCAGATCGGGGTCGCGCTCGGCGGCCTCGGTGAAGGTGAGCCCCTCCCAGTCGCCGAAGTCGGTCTCGATCAGGTCCTCGTCGACCTGCACGTCCAGCCCCAGCGCGTCGGCCGCCGCGGATGCGGTGGCGTAGGCCCGCTGCAGCGGCGAGGTGACCACCGCCGAGATGCCGCCCTTCTGCGACAGGTAGCGGGCGGCGTCTGCGGCCTGCCGCAGACCACCCTCGGTCAGTTCGGGGTTACCACGGCCGGAGTACTTGCGCTGGACGGACAGCTCGGTCTGGCCGTGCCTCAGCAGCAGCAACCGGGTCGGTCCGCCACGGTTGCCGGTCCAGGCCGACGGCGGCATCGCGACCGCGCCCGGCGGCGGATCCGCCGCCCGCTCGACGGTGTCCGCCGGCACACCGGCCGCTGCGGCGTCCATCGCCTCGTTGGCCAGGCGATCGGCATGTTTGTTGCGCTCGCGCGGGATCCACGAGTAGCTGACGGAGGCGAACGTCGACGCCAGCGCACGGGCCTGCTGATGCAGCTCGGCCATACCGGGGTGCTTGACCTTCCAGCGGCCGTTCATCTGCTCCACGATCAGCTTGGAGTCCATGAAGACGTCGACGTCGGTGGCGCCCAGCGTGCGGGCCTCCTCGAGTCCGGCGATCAGGCCGCGGTATTCGGCGACGTTGTTGGTGGTGTGTCCGATGGCCAGCTTGTGCTCGGCCAGCACCGCGGCGCGGTCAGCCGACAGGACCACACATCCGAAACCGGCCGGGCCCGGGTTCCCGCGGGACCCCCCGTCGGCCTCGATCAGAACCCTCACGGACGCACCAGAATGGCGCGGCACTCCGAGCAGTGCAGCACCTCGTCCGCCGGGGCGGCCGAGATCCGGCCGATCTCGCCGCGGTCCAACTCGATCCGGCAGGCGCCGCACCGCCCGGCCTCCAGCCGTCCCGCGCCGATACCGGATGCCGCACGCCGGTTCTCGTACAGCTCGAGGAGTTGACCGTCGATGGTCGCGGCCAGCTCGACGCGGTGGGCGGTTCGTTCGGTCCGGCTCTCTTCGACACCCGCCAGCGCCTCATCCCGGGCCTGCCGCGCCGCGGCCGCCTCGATATCGCAGTCGTCCAGTCGGGCCTGGGCGTCGGCCTGCTCACCGGCGAGTTGTTCGCGGCGTTCCATCACCTCCAGCAGCGAATCCTCAAGGCTGGCCTGGCGGCGCTCCAGGGTGCCGAGCTCATGCTGGAGTTCCTCGAGCTGCTTGGCATTGACCGTGCCGCCGTCCAGCAGGCCTCTGTCGCGATCCTCACGCTTGCGAACCCCGTCGACCTCGGCCTCGAGCCGGGCGATCTGGGCGTCGACGTCCTCCAGCGCGACATCGAGAACCGCCACCCGGTCGGCGGCCGCACGCTGATCCTCCAGCGCCTTGTCGTAGCGCTGCTGCTCGGGCAGGTGAGCGGTGCGATGCGCCAGCCGACCCAGCTCGGCGTCGACCTCCGAGAGATTCAGCAGTGAACGTTGCTGTGCTACTTCACTTTTCAATGTAGGACTCTCATATCTCGATATTCCAGGGATCGGTGCGCAGCGCACATACGGTGACGGGCAGGGCGGTGCCGAACCGCCGGCGGAGCAGCTCTGCGGCCTGCTCACACCAGGGGAACTCACTGGCCCAGTGCGCAACGTCGACGAGTGCGACGGCACTGCGGCGCCGGTGTTCGTCGGCGGGATGATGACGCAGATCGGATGTGACGTAGGCCTGCACACCGGCTGCGGCGGCCGCACCCAGTAGCGAATCCCCCGCCCCGCCGCTGACCGCGACCCGGGAAATCAGCGCATCGGGATCCCCGGCGCCCCGCACCCCCCAGGTGGTTGCCGGCAGGGCGGCCCGGACCTGTGCCACGAAGTCGGCGAACCGCTGCGGTTGCGGCAGCCTGCCGATGCGGCCGATCCCGACACCGCGCGGCAGTGGCTCGAGACTCAACACATCGAAGGCCGGCTCCTCATAGGGATGAGCCGCCCGCATCGCCGCCAGCACCTGGGACCGGATGCCGGCCGGCGCGACCACCTCGAGGCGGTCCTCGGCGACCCGTTCCACCGCGCCGACGGTGCCGACCGCCGGTGCCGCACCCTGCCCGGGCAGGAACTGACCGGCCCCGGTCACCGTCCAGCTGCAGTGTGAGTAGGCCCCGATCTCACCGGCGCCGGCGGCGAACAATGCATCGCGCACCGCCGCGGTGGCGGTCTGCGGTGCGAACACCACCCACTTGTCCAGCGCCGGCGCGCCGGCGGCCGGATCCAGCACCGCCTCCACGGTCAGTCCCAACCGGTCGGCGAGCGCGTCGGAGACCCCGGGGCACGCGGCATCGGCATTCGTGTGCGCGGTGAACAGCGCCGCGCCCCGGCGGATCAGACGGTGGATCAGCGCCCCCTTGGGGGTGCTCGCCGCGACGGTGTCCACCCCCCGCAGCAGCAGCGGATGGTGAGCAAGCAGCAGACCGCGCTCTCCGACGGTGTCGATGACGGCGGCGGTCGGATCGACCGCGACGGTCACCGAGTCGACCGGATCGTCGGGGTCACCGCACACCAGGCCGACCGAGTCCCAGTCATGGGCCAGAGCGGGCGGGTAGGCCCCGTCCAGGACGGCGATGATCTCGGCCAGGCGCACGCTCATCGCAGCGCCTCGGAAACAGCGTCCACCAGAAGCGGCCACCGGGCCCTGACAGTCGCTCGCAGATAGCTGTCCCCCATGCCGATGAACGTATCGCACCGTCGCACCGCGATCCCGTTGGCGGACAGCCTTTTTCGCATCAGTGGCGCATCCGGAACCGCAAATGTCACGAACGGTGCGGAACCGTCGAGCACCGGCAGACCCAGCCCGGTGAGCGCGGCCGACATCTCGGTGCGCATCGCCGCCAGCTGCACTGCACCGGCCTGCGCCTCGGCCACCGCGGCCGGGGCACAGCATGCCGCGATCGCCTCCAGTTGCAGGGTGCCCAGCGGCCAGTGCGGCCGTCCGCCGGCGAGCCTGGCCAGCACCGCCGGATCACCCAGCGCGTAGCCGACCCGCAGCCCGGCCAGCGACCAGGTCTTGGTCAGGCTGCGCAACACCACCACGTCGGGCAGCCCCAGCCCGGCCATCGACTCGGGCTCGCCGGGCACCGCGTCGGCGAACGCCTCGTCGACCACCAGCAGGCGACCGGGGCGGCGCAGCGCCAGGATCGCCTCGCGCGGGTGCAGCACCCCGGTGGGATTGGTGGGGTTGCCCAGGACCACCAGGTCGGCTTCGCCGGGAACGACGGCATCGGCGATCCGGTACGGCTCGGGGAGCACCACATGCCGCAGTGGCACGCCCGCGGCGGTCAGCACGGCCTCCGGTTCGGTGAACGACGGTGCGATCAGGGCGGCCAGCGTCGGGCGCAGAGCGGGTAGCAGCGCGAAGCCCTCCGCGCCGCCGGCCAGCAGCAGCACCTGCTCCGGCGCCACACCGTGCCGCTGCGCCACGGCGGTGACCGCGGCCAGCTCGTCCTCGCGGCCGGGGTAACCGGCGAGGTCGTCGAGCCGGGCGGCCAGCCGCGCGGTCAGCCAGGCCGGGGGTCGTGCGTGCCTGACATTGACTGCGAAGTCGAGCATGCCCGGGGCCAGCGCCTGGTCGCCGTGGTAGCGCGAACCGGGACGCGGTAGTCCCCAGCCAGACTGCGCACTCACCCGAGCAAGACTAGTGCGCGACAATGGGGCGGTGACGTGCACGGCCACCGACGCCAACCCGCAGTTGGTGATCTTCGACCTCGACGGCACGCTGACCGATTCGGCCCGGGGCGTGGTGGCCAGCTTCGAGCACGCGCTGGCCACCGTCGGCGCCGCGGTGCCCGGCGGTGATCTGGCGGCGATGGTTGTGGGCCCGCCCATGCATGACACCCTGGTGGGCATGGGCCTCGGTGATCGCGCCGACGAGGCGATGCGGGCCTATCGCGCCGACTACACCAGCCGCGGCTGGGCGATGAACAACCTCTACGACGGCATCACCGATCTGCTGACGGATCTGCGGGCGGCCGGAGTCCGGCTGGCGGTGGCCACCTCCAAACTCGAGCAGACCGCGCGGCTGATCCTGGAGCATTTCGGGATCGCCCGGCATTTCGAGGTGATCGCCGGCGCAAGTCCGGACGGAAGCCGGGCAGCCAAGGCCGACGTGCTGGCCCACGCGCTGGCTCAGCTCGGCCCGCTGCCGGACCGGGTGGTGATGGTCGGCGACCGCGCCCACGACGTCATCGGCGCCGCCGAACACGGGATCGGCACGGTGGTGGTCGAATGGGGTTACGGCACAGACGACTTCACCGGGCCGGGGACCGCACAACCCTGCGCCTCGGTCGCCACGATGCGCGAACTGCGCGAAGCGCTGGGAGTGCCGGATGCCTGAGCCGCTACACGTCACATTCGTCTGTTCGGGCAATATCTGCCGCTCCCCGATGGCCGAGAAGATGTTCGCCCATCAGATCGCCGGCCGCGGGTTGGCCGACCGGGTGCGGGTCAGCAGCGCGGGCACCGGAGGCTGGCACAGCGGAGCCGAGGCCGACGATCGTGCGGTTCGGGTGCTGCACGATCGTGGTTACCCCACCGAGCACCGGGCCGCCCAGGTGGGCGACGAGCATTTGTCGGCGGATCTGGTGGTGGCCCTCGGCCGCAACCATTTTCGGATCCTCACCGACTGGGGTGTCGAGCCGGGCCGGCTGCGCATGATGCGCTCCTTCGACCCCCGATCGGGCGCCCACGCCCTCGATGTCGAGGATCCGTACTACGGCGATCACGCCGACTTCGAGGATGTCTTCACCGTGATCGATGCCGCGCTGCCGGGACTGCACGCCTGGGTGGACGCCCGACTCGCCGAGGACGGGGGACGCTGATGCGCCGCTGGGCGGGTTGGTTCGCACTGGGTCTGGTCGTGGCGGCCTTCGCGTATCTGTGCTTCACGGTGCTGGCGCCGTGGCAGCTCGGCAAGAACACCCGGACCACCCGCGAGAACAACCAGATAAAGGCGTCGCTGAGCGCTGACCCGGTTCCGGTGACAACGGTTCTGCCCCGGCAGGATTCGTCCGCGCCCGACTCGCAGTGGAAGCGTGCCACCGCCACCGGTCGCTATCTGCCCGGGATGACGGTGCTGGCGCGGCTGCGGGTCATCGATGGTGCGCCTGCCTTCGAGGTGCTCACTCCCTTCGCCGTCGAGGGCGGCCCCACGGTGCTGGTGAACCGGGGTTATGTGCGACCGGTCGCGGTCACCGGAGTCCCCGTCATCCCGGATCCACCGGCCGGCCCCGTCACCCTCACCGGCCGGCTGCGCGACTCCGAGACCGCCGGAGACAGGAAGCCGTTCCGCGAGGGCGGCTTTCAGCAGGTGTACGCCATCGACACCCGACAGGTCGCGGCCGTGACCGGGACGCCGTTGACCGGTTCGTATCTGCAGTTGGTCGACAACCAACCCGGCGGGCTCGGCGTCCTGGCGCTTCCCCAACTGGACGCCGGGCCGTTTCTTTCCTACGGAATCCAGTGGATCGCGTTCGGCATCCTGGCACCGATCGGGCTCGGCTATTTCGTGCTGTCCGAGATCCGAACCCGGCGCAGGGAAGCCGACGCACCCGAGACGCCGCTCACCGCCGCGGACAAGCTCGCCGACCGTTACGGCCGGCGACCGTGATCCCCACCGCGACGACGACCGCAGCCAGCTGAACAGCCTGCGACAGCCGAACCGCCCGGCGCAGATCCCCGACATCGGGCGAGCGGCCGTCGCCGAGAGTCGGACGGATCTCCAACTGGTGGCGGTACTGGGTGGGCCCGCCCAGCCGCACGCCGAGCGCACCGGCGAACGCGGCCTCGGCGACACCGGCGTTCGGACTCGGATGCCGGGCCGCGTCACGTCGCCAGGCCAGTACAGCCGCACTCACCGAACCGCCGGCCACCGGTGCGCAGAGCGCGGTCAGCAATCCCGCCAGCCGGGCCGCCGGATAGTTGGCGATATCGTCCAATCGCGCTGCAGCCCAGCCGAATCGGGCATACCGCGCCGAACGGTGACCGATCATCGCATCGAGGGTGTTGACGGCGCGATAGCCGAGCACACCGGGTAGCCCGGCCATCGCCGCCCACAGCAGGGGGGCCACTGTCGCATCGGAGGTGTTCTCCGCCACCGACTCCAGCGCCGCCCGGGTCAGTCCCGCCTCGTCCAGCGACGCCGGATCCCGGCCACACAGCGAGGGCAGCAGGTCCCTGGCCCCCGGTATGTCACCGGCGGCGAGCAGATCGGCCATCGCGGTTCCGGTGCGCGCCAGCGTGTTTCCACCAAGCGCCGCCCAGGTGCCGAGGCCGACAACTGCGACCCGCAGGGCGGAGTCTGCCGCACGGCCCTCGACCAGGGCGCCGGCGATCACCGCGCCGCCGACCAGCACCGAGGTGTGCAGCGCGCCGGCAGCCCGGCTGTCGCGGTAGGTGAGCCGCTCGACCCCGGACGCCAACCGGCCGAATCCCGCAACCGGATGCCCCCGCCGGGGGTCGGCGAACACACGATCCGAGAGGTAGCCGACCGCGATCCCGGCTGCCCGAGATCGACTGCGGGCAATCACCACCGCAGCGTCTCACACATGGTCTACTGCCCCTGTGTCTGCATCTGAGTCTGATCGCATTCTCACGGCCGGGACCGTCATCACGATGGACCCGGACCAGCCCAGGGCCCAGGCCGTCGCGGTGTCCGGCGGCAAGGTCGTCGCCGTCGGCAGCCTCGAGGAGTGCCGCCGGGCCACGCCGGGGGCCGAGGTCGTCGACACCGGGGCCGCCGCGCTGCTACCCGGTCTGGTCGAGCCGCACAGCCACCCGCTGATGAGCGGCGTTGCGCTCAACCCGCCGGCCCGCAACATCACCCCGTTCGAGTACCCCACCTGGGCTGACGTTGAGAAGGTATTCCAGCAGGCGATCGCCGGTACCGACCCGTCGATCCCGCTGCTGTTCTCCGGCTTCGACGCACTGCTGCATCAGCGGCCCGCGCCGAAGGCCGATGAACTGGACAGGACCTTCGGCGACCGGGTGGTCGCGATCGCCGACAACTCCGGCCATGGCGTGTACTTCAACACCGCGTTGATGAAGACCAGGGGCTGGGACGTCAATCCCCCGGCCGACCCGGTCGGTGGGAGTTTCGGGCGCAATCCCGACGGCAGCCTCGACGGTCAGGGATTCGAGTTGCCGGTGCTCATCGATGCGATCGGCGACATCATGGGCAAGCTCGGCAATCCGCTGGTGGCCGGTGCCCAGTACTACGCGACGATGGCCCGGGCCGGTTACACCTCAACCTCGGACATGACCTTCGATCTCAATTTGAAAGCCGGTTACGAGGCATTGGCCGCCGCGGCGTCCTGTCCGCTGCGGATCAGCATGTTCGAGGTGTCCACCAGCGACACCTATACCGAGCCGGTGAGCTTCGCCGGCGGGGACGGCTGGCTGATCAAGCAGGGCGTCAAGCTATGGACCGACGGCTCACCGTGGGTCGGCAACATCGGCATCTCGTTCCCCTATCTGGACAGCGACGCGACCCGGCTTGCCGGGATTGATCCGGCGAAAGCCGGTGGGCCGCAATCGATGAACTACACCCGGCCGGAGTTGGACGCCGTCCTGGACAAGGCCGCCCCCGGCGGTTGGCAGATGGCGTTCCACTCCAACGGTGATCTGGCCATCGACCTGGCGCTGGATGCCTACGAGGCCGCACTGAAACGGCACAATCTGCTCGGCACCGACCACCGCTGGCGGATCGAACATGCCGGCGCGGGCCGACGGCGACACTTCGACCGGGCGGCCAAGCTCGGCGTGTACATCTCGATGGCGCCGTTCCAGTACTACTACTGGGGCGATCTGCTTGACGGGCAGATGTTCGCCCCTGAGCACGGTGCCCCCTGGCAAGCGTTCGGCGAAGCCGCCGCCTCCGGTGCGGTGGTGTCGTTCCACAACGACGGTTCGGTGTCCCCGCCCTCGCCGATCCTCAACATCGCCACCGCCGTCACCCGGCGGACCCGATCGGGGTCGGTGCACGGCCCCGAACAGACGATGACCCTGGATCAGGCGCTACGGGCGCACACCATCGACGCCGCCCGCACGCTGCACCGCGACACCCTGATCGGATCGATCACCCCCGGCAAGTTGGCTGACTTCACCGAGTTGGCCGCCGACCCCTACGCCGTGGATCCGGCCACCCTCGCGGACGCGGCGGCGGTGACCGGCACCTGGCTGGCCGGCGAGCGTGTCGACCTGACCGCGTTTCTGGGCGCGGTCGGCGCCACCGATCCGACCGCGCATGCCGACCTGGCCACCCGGACGTCTCACCGCGGCTGCTGCTGAGGCCATCTTTTGTCGGACCCCCTCCGTATCGTCGTCGGCGGGGAGGGGAAACACATGGAATATGTGGTGGAGGTTGGGTCAAGTGAGACCTGGCCGGAGTATTTGCGTCGTATCGCCGGCGCGCAGACCCAGGCGCAGATCGCCGAACAGATCGGCATCGGGCGGCTGTCGGTGTGCAACTGGCTGCACGGTAAAACCCGGCCGAAGGCCGAGACCGTGATCATGGTGGCCCGGGTCTTCCGGCGTTCGCCTATCGAGGCGCTGCTGGCGGCGTCCTATCTCGACATCGGTGAGTTGGACCGGCCGATCGAGATCCGGGTGTCACCGAGTGAACTGACGGCCGAGGATCTGGCCGCGGAGGTGCGGCGACGGCTGGTGGCTCAGCAGATCTAGAAAACGACGGTCTGGTTGTCGAATCGGATGACCCGATCCTCGCAGTGCCACTGCACCGCGCGGGACAGCACCGCCCGTTCCACATCGGCGCCCAATCGGACCAGGTCCTCGATGCTGCGGCGATGGTCCACCCGGACCACGTCCTGCTCGATGATCGGACCTTCGTCGAGATCAGCCGTCACGTAATGGGCGGTGGCCCCGACGAGTTTCACGCCGCGCTCTTTGGCCCGCCGATAGGGCGACGCGCCGATGAAGGCAGGCAGGAACGAGTGGTGGATGTTGATCACCGGGCAGCCGACCTGGTCGAGGAAGGTCGGGGTCAGGATCTGCATATAGCGGGCCAGCACCACCAGGTCGACATTGCCGCGCAATAGGTCCAGCTGTCGCTGCTCGGCTTCGGCGCGGATGTCCTTGGTGGCCGGGATATGAAAGAACGGCACCCCGAATGGGCGGACCTGTTCGGCCAGGTCCGGGTGGTTACCGATCACCATCGCAATCGACATCTCCAGTTCACCGCGCCGGTCACGCCATAGCAGATCCAGCAGGCAGTGGTCCTCCTTGGAGGCCATGATCGCCACCCGTTTGGGCTTATCGGCTTCAGTCAGCCGGAAATCCATCTCGAACGGACCGGCGACCTGCTCGGCGAACGCCTTCTCCAACTCGTCGCGTGCCGCAGTCAGCCCGGGCAGATGGAAGATGGTGCGCTGCATGAAGACCCCGCCGGTCTCCTCGGTGGAATGCTGATCCAGCGAGATGATGTTGGCGCCGGCATCGGCCAGGAACGAGGTGATCGCCGCCACCAGTCCCGGCCGGTCGGCACAGCGCAGCAGCAAACGACCGATACAGCAGAGCGGAAGGGTTTCCCCTCTTCGCGGAAACTCGCCCCCAACAGGCCCGGCCATAACCACGTCCCTCGTCTGATCGAATAGTCTTCGCGCCCGCTGGCAAATTCCAGCGCGACCATCCTCAAGATACCGGACGCGTGCGGTGCCGCCGTCAGCGGAACCGGTGCCGGCCACCCGCCGGGCGGCCGAAGAAGTCGCTCCCGTCAGCGGAGTTGACCACGAAGGCCAGCTGCTCGCCGGTCAGTTCGGCGTGTAGTTCGACCTGAGTCATGCCAACCAAATTCGCCAGGTCAATTGGCCTGATCCCATAGCTGGCGGCGACTTTCGCGAGTGTGCTCATGGGATTACCGACCTCCCGCCGTTGGAACCGGATGAGGCTTCAGCCAAGCACCCACCCGGAACGGATTTCCAGCCTGCCGGATTGACGGACGGTGAACGCGACGCAAATCTTTCGGGATTGTGGGCGTGGACGGTATCGAACCGCCGACCGCTGGTGTGTAAAACCAGAGCTCTACCACTGAGCTACACGCCCGTGTCACGGGCAGCGCCCGGATCACGGGCAGGGTACCCGTCACTCCGACGGGTTACGAAATCGTGCGCTGCGCCGCAACACCATATCCAGCAGCCGATGCGTGCGAGGATAGATCGGT
>NZ_JBPCSX010000215.1:0-12743 GCF_051006775.1 Mycobacterium sp. | reverse complement strand
CGCCAAGCTCGGCCTGGTCGGCCTGATCAACACACTCGCCCAGGAGGGCGCGAAGTACAACATCAAGGCCAACGCGCTGGCCCCCATCGCCGCCACCCGGATGACCGAGGACATCCTCCCGCCGGAGGTTTTCAAGAAGCTCACCCCGGAGTACGTCGCCCCGGTGGTCGCCTACCTGTGCACCGAAGAGGTGCCGGACAGCGCGTCGGTGTTCATCGTCGGCGGTGGCAAGGTGCAGCGCGCCGCGCTGTTCCAGAACGACGGCGTGACCTTCGATCATGTGCCGACCGTTGACGATGTGGCTGCAAACTGGTCCCAGATCGACGACCTGTCGGTGCCCAAGCCTGCCGCATTCAAGCTGTAGTACGTGAAAGCTCTTGTCGCTCAGGAGCTCTGCGGACCACCGGGCCTGATCTACACCGATGTTCCAGAACCGCAGCCATCACCGCACGCGGTCATTGTCGATGTGCGGGCCGCGGGTGTCTGCTATCCGGACCTGTTGCTGATCGGCGGCCAATACCAACTGAAGCTGGAGCCGCCCTTCATTCCGGGTACCGAGGTGGCGGGTGTGGTGCGTTCGGCACCGGAGGGTTCCGGTTTCGCGCAGGGCGACCGGGTCTGCGGGATGACGATGCTGGGTGGCTATGCCGAACAGGCCGCCGTCCCTCTGACCTCGGCGATGCATACGCCGCCGGAACTTGATGACGGCCAAGCGGTTTCGCTGTTGGTCAACTATGTGACGGCGTATTTCGCGCTGAAGCGCCGGGCCGTTCTTCAGCCCGGTGAGACGGTGCTGGTGCTTGGTGCAGCCGGTGGTGTGGGCACCGCCGCCATTCAGGTGGCGAAGGCCTTGGGCGCCACGGTCGTGGCGGTGGTGCACCGCGACAAGGCCCGCGATTACGTCACCGGTCTTGGCGCCGACGTGGTGCTGCCGATGACGCCAGGCTGGTCGGCGGCGGTGCGCGAGCACACCGGCGGCCACGGAGCCGACGTGGCGGTCGACCCCGTCGGCGGGGAACCATTCGACGAAGCAATCCGGGCGCTGGCCATCGAGGGTCGTTTGGTGGTGCTCGGCTTCGCCGCCGGCGGTATCCCGAGCATCAAGGTCAACCGGCTGCTGCTGCGCAATGTCGGGGTACTCGGGGGCGGCTGGCGCGAGTTCGTCACCGCCAAGCCGGAGGTGCAGGCCGAGGTCATCGGCGGGCTCAACGATCTTGTCGCCAAGGGTCTCAAACCGCCTGCGCCGCAGCGCTATGCCCTCGCCGAGGGCCGCGCCGCGCTGGAGAGCCTGGCGGCCGGCGGCGTGTACGGCAAGGTGATCCTGGAGCCGTGAGCACCGGCGGACTGATCGGAGTCGCGGTGGCCATCGCCGTCGGCCTGGTCGGCATTCTGGTGCCGCTGCTGCCCGGAACCCTGCTGGTCTGGGCGGCCATCGCGGTCTGGGCCTTCGTTGTGGGCACCAACTCAGCCTGGGTTGTTCTCGGTGTGGTCACCGCGATCCTTGGCGGCACGCTGCTGATCAAATACCTGTGGCCTGCCAAGCGGATGCGGGCCGCTGACGTCAGTGGCGCGACGATGGCCGCCGGGGCGGTGGGTGGCATCATCGGGTTCTTCGTCATCCCGTTGGCGGGCCTGCTGGTCGGTTTCGTTCTGGGTGTTTATCTCGCCGAGTTGGCTCACCGCCGCGATCAGCGACGCGCCTGGGCGTCGACTGTGCACGCGGTCAAGGCGGCGTTGCTATCGGTCGGGGTCGAACTGACCGGCGGTCTGCTGGCCACCGCGGTCTGGGTAGCCGGGGTGCTAGTCCAGTAGCTGCGCGCGCAACCGGGCGATATCGTCGGCGGCCACACCGGCGGCGGATAGGTAGCCCGGCAATCCGCCGTAGGTTTCGTTGAGCACGCGGTGCGCGCTGTCCAGATACTCCTCGCGTACCCCGAGTACCTCCTCGGTCAGCCGCGACTCGGCGAAGGACGCCACCTCCGGTGTCATGCCGTCCCGGCTGCGCACCGAGTCCAGGATGCGATCCCGCAGAGAGCTGACCGCAGCGTTGGACTGCAGATAGTCGGCGAGGATCGCGTCGCGGTCTATGCCGGCGGCCTCCAGTGCAACCGCGACGGCGAATCCGGTGCGGTCCTTGCCCGCAAAGCAGTGCGCCAGAACGGGGCGTCCCTCGCCAAGCATGGTGATGATCAGGTGGACGGCCCGCTGTGCCCCGCCCAGGGTCGGGAACCGCTCGTACTCCTGGGTCATCCACCGCCGCGCCGCCTCGGCGGGCTCTTCGTCGGATTGCTCCGTCATCATCTTCTGCCAGCTGGTCTCGTGCGGGGCTGCGCCGTCATCGGCATGAGCATCGGCATGGGCATGGGACAGATCCGGGAACGGAAGATGGTGTACCACAACACCCTTGGGTACCGCGCCGGCACCGCGGCGCTCGAGTTCGACCTGGGATCGCAGATCAGCCACATCGCTGATGCCCAGACCGTTCATCCGTTCGCGGCCGACCTCATCGAGGTTGCTGAGCTCACTGGACCGGAAGAGGCGCCCCGGGCGCACCCCGGTCAGCCCGGCGACGTCACGGAAGTTCCATGCGCCGGAAAGTTGTTCGTGCCCCTCCGGTGTCCTGCTCACCCCCGCGTCACCGCTGCGGCCATCGCACTCTGCTCGCGCCCCAGTTCGGCCTTTGCGACGGTGCGGAAGTGCACCTCGTCAGGACCGTCGAAGAGCCGCATGGCGCGCTGCCAGCTGTACATCCGTGCCAGCGGGAAATCTTCACTCACTCCAGCCCCACCGTGTACCTGGATGGCCCTGTCGATGACGTTGCAGGACATCTGCGGGGCCACCGACTTGATCTGTGACACTAGAGCGAACGCCGCCCGGTTGCCGTGGTTGTCGATGGTCCAAGCGGCCTTCTCGCACAGCAGCCGTGCCTGATCGATCTCGTTGCGGCTCAGCGCGATCTGATGCTGGACCATGCCCTGCTCGGCCAATGGCTTGCCGAATGCGATGCGGGTGCGGGCACGTTCGGTCATCAGCGCCAGCGCACGCTCGGCAACACCGATCGCGCGCATGCAGTGGTGGATGCGCCCCGGCCCCAAACGGGCCTGTGCGATGGCGAAGCCCATTCCCTCCTCGGCCACCAGGTTCGACGCCGGCACCCGGACGTTGTCATAGATGATCTCAGCGTGGCCGGGTTGATCGTGGAAGCCGAACACCGTCGTGGAGCGCAGGATGTTGATCCCGGGGGTGTCGGTGGGCACCAGGACCATCGACTGCTGCTGATGCGAGGCCGCGTCGGGGTTGGTGCGGCCCATCACGATCAGGATCTTGCAGCGCGGATCCATGGCACCTGATGTCCACCACTTGCGGCCGTTGATGATGTAGTCGTCACCGTCACGGATGATCTCGGTCTGAATGTTGCGGGCATCAGAGGAGGCGACGGCCGGCTCTGTCATCGAGAAGCCGCTGCGGATCTCGCCCGCCAGCAGCGGCTCGAGCCACTGCTTCTTCTGTTCGGCGGTGCCGAACATGTGCAGCACCTCCATGTTGCCGGTGTCCGGTGCGGCACAGTTGACGGCCTCGGGGCCGATCTCGGTGCTCCAGCCGGATAGCTCGGCCAGGGCCGCGTACTCCAGATAGGTCAGCCCCGACTCCGACGGCAGGAACAGGTTCCACAGCCCGCGGTCCTTGGCCTTGACCTTCAACTCCTCGACTACCGGCGGGACGGTGTGATCTCCGGGGCCGGCCGCGGCTCGGTATTCGTCGTACGACTTCTCCGCCGGAAGCACCTCGTCGGCCATGAACTCGGTCATGCGTTTGTGGTAATCGGCGCCCTTGGCTGACATGGCAAAATCCATACCGCCACGATATACAGCCGCGGGTATCGGCTGATTGGGGGACACCGAAGTCCCCCACGGTTGGAGCCGACCGGTCGACGGTCCGAGGCGTTCGCAGGCGCGACAGTTGTCCCATGAATGACACCAGGAGCCCCGTCACCACCTACCCGGCCTACTTCACCGCCGCGGGCGCCGACACCTTCGAGCCGACCCCGTCTGCGGCCGGCTACTGGGGCGAGGGCCTGCTGAGCGGACCCGCCGTCGCCGGACTGGCCGCCCATACCTTGGAACAGCGTTTTGGTGATCCGGACTTCCAGCCGGCTCGGTTCACCATTGATCTGCTCAAGCCGGCCCGGCAGATGCCGATCCGCATCCAGACCCGGGTGATCCGGGATGGCCGGCGGGCCCGTTACACCGAGTGCGACATCCTGCAGGGCGACTGGATCGTCGCGCAGGCCACCCTGGTGTCCTACCGGCGCTCGGTGGCCCCGGCCGGCATCGGGTGGACGGCGCAGGCCGAATTCGTCCCGCCCACCGGGGCTGCCGGTGACGTGGTGTTCGTCGGCAGCGATGACGCCGGTTGGACCCCGATGGGCGAGAACCACCAGAACACCTCGCGCAAGCGCGCCTACTACCGCGGTCTGGAGGTCATCGACGGCGAGGAGGTCAGCCCGTTCGTTCGTGCGGTGATCGTCTCCGAGGCCGCCACCAACCTGGTCGCGCACCTGGGCACGGCCGGCATCGGCTACATCAACGGCGACCTGACGGTGGCGCTGTCGCGGCTGCCGGTCAGTGAGTTCATCGGCGTGCAGGCGGATTCGCAGTGGGCGGCCGACGGCGTCTCGGTCGGCAACGCCACCCTGTTCGACGACGCCGGTCCGTTCGGCACCGCGATGGTCACCTCGCTGGCCAATCCGGCGGCCCGGATCGACTTCGCCGAAGCCACCACGGTCAGTGCCCCGGGATCTGAACTTTTCAGCGCCAACCATGGATGATGACCCCGTGACGACGAGTCGACCGCGGGTCTGGTTCATCACCGGCGCCTCCCGGGGTCTGGGCCGGGAGTGGGCGACCGCCGCCCTGCGGCGCGGCGATCACGTGGCCGCCACCGCCCGCGACACCGCTGCCCTGGACGACCTGGTCGCCGGTTACGGCGATGCGGTCCTGCCGATCCGGCTCGACGTCACCGACCGGGCCGGGTGCATCGCCGCCGTCAAAGCGGCCCACGACCATTTCGGCCGCCTCGATATCGTCGTGAACAACGCCGGAATCGGTCACTACGGCTTCGTCGAGGAACTCACTGAAGCCGAGCTCCGCGCGCAACTGGACACGAACCTTTTCGGCGCGCTGTGGATCGCCCAGGCTGCCCTGCCCTATCTGCGCGGCCAGGGGGAGGGGCGGATCCTCCAGGTGTCCTCGATCGGCGGAATCACGGCGTTCCCGGAACTCGGCGCCTATCACGCCTCGAAGTGGGCGCTCGAGGGTCTGTCCCAGTCATTGGCGCGGGAGGTCGCGCCGTTCGGGGTGCGCGTCACCATTGTCGAACCGGGCGGTTTCAACACCTCCTGGGTCGGCTCCGCCGGACAGTCGCCGCACCACCCCGAGTACGCCGAGGCGCACCGCCGTTCCGAGCAGGCCCGGGCCGAGCGGATGGGCCTCAATAGTGAGCCGGGGGCGTCGGCGGAGGCCATCATGAGACTGGTCGACGATCCAGACCCGCCGCTGCGCATGTTCCTCGGAGAGTTCCCGCTCCAGCTGGCCAGAGCGGAGTACGAGGACCGGCTGGCAACCTGGGAGCGGTGGCAACCAGTCGCGGCCGCGGCGCAGGGATAGGGGCTCAACGGTGAAATTACGGACGGCCGGCGCGGTGCTGTGGATGCTGCGCTGGGATCTGCTGGCGGTTCTCGTGGTTGCCGGCATCATGATGTGGCTCTCGGACAAGGTCCCCTACGCCAGCGTGGCGCAGATCGTGCCGCTGATGGGCGTGGTGGTCTCCATCTTCATCGGCTTTCGCAACAGCAGCGCCTACAACCGCTGGTGGGAGGCGCGAACCCTGTGGGGAACCATGATCGGCAACTCCCGCTCGATCGCCAATGCCCTTGTCGCCGTGGATAACTGCACCGAGTCGATGGCCGAGGTGATCGACCGGATGCGGCGCCGCCAGGTGCGCTACGCCTGGGAGCTGGCAGCGGAGTTGCGCGGTGTCCCGGCCGGGCCCGGGGTCGCAGCGCTGACCCCCGAGGATCGGGCCGACGCCACGTCGCGGGAGCTGCTCACCGCGCAGTCTGTGGAGATCCGCGATATGGCCAACAAGGACTGGATCGACCGTCAGGGCCGGACTCTGCTGGTGAACCAGATGACCGCGCAGTCCGCGGCGGCGGGCGGTCTGGAGCGGATCCGCAACCAGCCGATCCCGTGGCCCTACGCCGCCTTCATCCGTACGGTTGCATGGTTCTTTGCGATCATGGTCTGCACCCGGCTCGATGTGGCCGGCCACGACAGCGGGATCGGCGTGCTGGTGAGCATCCTGGTCATGGCGATGTTCGTGGTGGCCGAGCGGATCGGCTCCTTCCTGGAGAAGCCGATGACCCCCGGCCCGTTCGGTCTGACGATGGACCGCTTCTGCACCGTGATTCAGAACGAACTGCTCGGACCGCCGGATAAGCTTCCGGCCGGGAAAGCTACCAGTGGTGCATTGGTTCAGGAGAAATGAGGCACCCATGACCAAGTCCCCCTTCAACCGCCGCGTCTTCCTGGCCGGCAGCCTGGCCGCCGCCGGCGGGGCCGCCCTGGCCGCATGCGCCAAGACCGCCACCCCGGCGGGCAGCACGCTGACCACCCAGCCGACCGCCGTGCCGGGCAGCCTCGACGCCGCAATCAAGGCCGCCGAGGCGGCCCGTCCGCACACCGGCAAGACGGTCAACGCTACCCTGAACCCGCGGCCGGTGACCGTCGACATCGGCGGCAAGGTGATCAACACCCTCGGCTACGACGACACCATCCCGGGTCCGATCATCCGGGCCAACGTCGGCGACGAACTCGAAGTGCTGGTCAACAACAAACTGGCCATGCCCACCTCGATGCACTGGCACGGCATAGCGCTGCAGAACGATATGGACGGCGCCCCGCCGGCCACCCCGAACATCGCGGCCAACACATCGTTCACCTACAAGTTCTCCGTCCCGGACGCCGGCACCTACTGGGCGCATCCGCACACCGGGGTTGAACTGGACACCGGCCTCTACATTCCGGTGATCGTCGACGACCCGAAGGACGCCGGGTCCTACGACGCCGAATGGATCGTGATGATGGACGACTGGACCGACGGTGTCGGCCGCTCGCCGCAGCAGATCCTCAAGGACCTCGAGAGTGGCGGCATGGGCGCCATGGGCGGCGGTATGGGTGGAATGGGGGGCGGTCAGAGCGCGCTGCTCGGCGGCGATCCAGGTGACGTGATCTACCCCTACTACATCATCAACGGCCGAATCCCTGAGGCGCCAACGACGTTCAGCGCCAAGCCGGGGCAGCGTATCCGGATCCGGTTCATCAATGCGGGCTCCGACACCGCCTTCCGCGTCGCATTGGCCGGGCACACGATGACCGTCACCCACACCGACGGCTTCCCGGTGGTGCCCACCGAGGTCGATGCGCTGCTGCTCGGCATGGGTGAGCGATACGACGTGATCGTGACCGCCGCCGACGGCGTCTTCCCCCTAGTGGCGCTGGCCGAGGGCAAGAACGCCCAGGCGCGCGCCCTGCTGTCCACCGGTGCGGGCAGCGTCCCGCCGATGGACTACCAACCGGCCGAACTCAACGGCCGCGTCGGCGTCATCGACATGTTCACCGCCACCCCGGAGGCGCAACTGAAATGGTCCAAGGCGGACAGCGAGATTCAGGCTGACCTGACCGCGTCGGACACCAAGTACCAGTGGGGTATCAACGGTCCATTCCCGGACAACAAGCCACTGACCATCAAGCAGGGTCAGCAGGCCGTCATGACGTTCGCCAACAAGTCCCGGATGTGGCACCCCATGCATCTGCACGGACACACGTTCGCGGTGCTCAACGCCAAGGGCGAACTGGGCGCTCGCAAGGACACCGTCATCGTGGTGCCGAACCAGACGGTCAAGGTCGCCATCCTCGCTGACAACCCGGGATACTGGCCGATGCACTGCCACAACACCTATCACGCCGAGGCCGGCATGCTCACGACCTTCGATTACCTGGTCTGACGGGCATGCGCGAGACGTTCAACAACCAGCGGGTACGGGTGGTGGTCGCCGACGACCACCCGCTGTTCCGCGAGGGACTGGTCCGGGCACTGGCCAGCAGCGGGCAGGTCGTGGTGGTCGGGGAAGCCGACAACGGCCCGGCCGCACTGGAATTGATCCAGAAGGAGTCCCCCGACGTTGCCCTGCTGGACTATCAGATGCCGGGAATGGACGGCGCCCAGGTGGCCGCCGCGGTGGTGCGTGACGAACTGCCGACCCGGGTGCTGCTGGTCTCGGCACACGCCGACTCCGCGTTGGTCTATCACGCTCTGCAGCAGGGCGCGGCCGGCTACCTGCCCAAGGAGTCCTCCCGCAGCGAGATCATCACCGCGGTGCTGGACTGCGCGGCCGGCCGCGACGTGCTTGACCCCAAGCTCGCCTCGGGTCTGGCCGCCGAGATCCGTCGCCGCGCGGAGCCGACCGGCCCGACGCTGAGCGGCCGCGAGCGTGAGGTGCTCAAGCTGATCGCCGAGGGGTGCAGCATCCCGATGATCGCCAAGCAACTGTTCCTCGCGCCCTCGACGGTGAAGACGCACGTGCAGAGGCTGTACGAGAAACTCGGCGTCGGCGACCGGGCGGCTGCGGTGGCCGAGGCCATGCGCCGCGGCCTACTGGAGTAACGATGCGCAGGGCGGTCGAGCGACTGCTGGACTTCCTCACCAGTGAGCCGCTGCGGATCCGATCCTTCCTCCGGTTGGCGTTGATCGTCCTGATCGCCCTGCTGGTGTATCTGACGCACACCGCGCACTGGCTGGCCGGGGTGTTCGTCGCGATCCTGGGCGTCTACGCGATCGTCGCGGTGGTCTGGCTGGTGACGATCCTCGTCGTCGAGCCCCGGCGGTGGTTCCCGTGGGCATCGACTGCCACCGACGTGATCTTCGTTCTCGTTTTGTGTGTGGTGTCCGGTGGTGCGACGACATCGCTACTGCCGATCTTCTTCCTGCTGCCCATCTCGGTGGCATTCCTGGACAGCCCGCTGATCACCGCAGCGCTGAGTCTGAGCGCGGCGGCCGGATATCTGTTCGCCTGGTTCATCTATGCGGTGCGCGACCGGATGGTCGCCATCCCGGCGGTGGTCTACGTCCAGGTCGGCTGCTTACTGTGGCTGGCGGCCGCACTGACCGGGTTGTCGTTCACCCTCAAGCGGCGCGCGACGCGGGTGGCGAACCTGCTCGAGGTGCGCCGCCGGTTGGTATCGGAAACCATGCAGGCCGACGAGCGGCACAGCCGCGAACTCTCCGAGCAGCTGCACGACGGCCCGCTGCAGAATCTGCTGGCCGCGCGGCTGGATCTCGAGGAACTCCGGGCCAACCCCACCGACGAGGGCTTCGACCGCCTGGATGCCACCCTGCGGGAATCCGCCACGGCCCTGCGCACCACCGTCTCGTCGCTGCATCCCCAGGTACTCGACCAGGTCGGTCTGTCCGCCGCGGTGGGCGATCTGGTGTCCAAGTTCGAGCAGCGCTGGGGGATACCGGTTGAGACCGATATCGACGACGTCGGGCAACCCGGGTGCCGGGCGATGATCTTCCGGGCCGCTCGTGAACTGCTCGCCAACGTGGCCAAGCACGCCCGGGCCACCCGGGTGGAACTCGGCCTGCACCGCGACGGTGATCGGGTGAGGTTGCGGGTCGCTGACGATGGCGCCGGATTCGAGCCGGAAGTCCTCGCCCGTCGGGTGGCGGAGGGCCACATCGGACTGGCTTCCCTGGTGGTCGGCATCGCCGCCCTCGGCGGCGTGGTCGATCTGGAAACCGCCCCCGGCTCGGGGACCACGGTCACGGTCACCATGACCAACGAGCCGGTCCACGATGTCCATCCCTCGGATGGGGGAACTGGGCTTATCCTCCCTGCTCCTGTTCGGGGATAGCCCCACCCAGAGGTTAGGGTGTCCTGCAGCCGCCGGCACCCTCCGGCACGTCCGCGTGGAGAAAGCAACGCAGGAGCCCATGACAGAAACCAAGACGAGCGTCGGCGTGGTCGCCGAGTCCGGTGCCGACGAGCGCCGGGTGGCCCTGGTGCCCAAGGCGATCGCGGCGCTGGTGAACAGCGGAGTGGCCGTGGTGGTGGAATCCGGTGCCGGCGAGCGGGCGCTGTTGCCCGACGAGCTCTACACCGCGGCCGGTGCGACGATCGGCGACGCCTGGGGGTGCGACGTCGTGGTCAAGGTGGCCCCGCCCAGCGCCGCCGAGGTGGCCAGGCTGCGGTCCGGTCAGACGCTGATCGGATTCCTGGCGCCCCGCAACGCCGACAACCAGATCGGCGCGCTGAAATCGGCTGGGGTTCAAGCATTCGCGGTCGAGGCGATCCCCCGGATCTCCCGCGCCCAGGCGATGGACGCACTGTCCTCCCAGGCCAATGTTGCCGGATACAAGGCGGTGGTACTGGCCGCCAGCGAGTCCACCCGGTTCTTCCCGATGCTGACCACCGCGGCGGGGACCGTGAAGCCGGCCACCGCGCTGGTACTCGGTGTCGGTGTGGCCGGCCTGCAGGCACTGGCGACCGCCAAGCGGCTCGGCGCCCGCACCACCGGGTACGACGTGCGGCCCGAGGTTGCCGATCAGGTGCGCTCGGTGGGCGCCCAGTGGCTAGACGTCGGCATCGACGCCGCCGGAGAGGGCGGTTACGCCCGCGAGCTCACCGACGAGGAGCGCGCCCAGCAGCAGAAGAAACTCGAGGAGGCCATCAGCGGCTTCGACATCGTGATCACCACCGCGCTGGTGCCCGGCCGCCCGGCGCCCCGCCTGGTGACCGCGGCGGCGGTGCAGGGGATGAAGCCGGGTAGCGTCGTCATCGACCTAGCCGGTGAGACCGGCGGCAACTGCGAGCTCACCGAGCCCGGGCAGACCGTCGTCAAACACGGTGTCACCATTGCCTCGCCGCTCAATCTGCCCTCGACCATGCCCGAACACGCCAGCGAGCTGTACTCCAAGAACCTGACCTCGCTGTTGGAACTGCTCATCAAAGACGGCGCACTCGCACCGGATTTCGAGGACGAGGTCGTCTCGGCCTCATGTGTGACGAGAAGCTGAGAGGCGACCATGTACACCCAACTTCTGGCCAATCTCGCGATCCTGGTGCTTGCCGGTTTCGTCGGTTTCGCGGTCATCTCCAAGGTGCCCAACACCCTGCACACCCCGCTGATGTCGGGCACCAACGCAATCCACGGCATCGTGGTTCTCGGTGCACTGCTGGTGCTGGGCAACCTCCCTGCCGACGCGCACTGGGGGGTGCGGATCATTGCCTTCATCGCGCTGATCTTCGGCACCCTCAACGTCATCGGCGGCTTCCTGGTGACCGACCGCATGCTGGGCATGTTCAAGGGTAAGAAGAAGGAACTGCCCGCTGCGGCGAAGGAGCTCACCAAGTGAACTACCTCGTCGACGCCCTTTATATCGTTGCTTTTTCGCTGTTCATCTACGGTCTGTCCGGTCTGACCGGACCCAAGACGGCGGTGCGCGGTAACTGGATCGCCGCCACCGGCATGGGCATCGCCGTCGTAGCGACCCTGATCAAGATCCGCGACACGGCGCCGATCAACTGGATACTCATCGTCGCGGGCCTGGCCATCGGTGTGATCCTCGGTGTGCCGCCGGCCAAGAAGACCAAGATGACCGCCATGCCGCAACTGGTCGCGCTGTTCAACGGTGTGGGCGGCGGCACGGTCGCCCTGATCGCCTGGGCGGAATTCATTGAGACCAAGGGCTTTTCGGAGTTCAAGCCCGATCAGATCCCGACTGTAGCACTGGTGGTCGGCTCGCTGTTCGCCGCGATCATCGGATCGGTGTCATTCTGGGGATCGCTGGTTGCCTTCGCCAAACTGCAGGAAACGATCATTCCGAAGAATGTCGAGAAGGCATTCGTCAAGGGTGCCAAGGTCTTTCAGGCCGCCAATATCGTCCTGCTGATCATCGCCGTCGCGGCCGCGGTCTACATCGGCCTGAACCAGGGTCTCTCGGTCTGGTGGATCGTCCTTCTGCTTGTGCTCGCGGGCATCATGGGTCTGTTCGTGGTGTTCCCCATCGGTGGCGCCGATATGCCGGTGGTCATATCGCTGCTCAACGCGATGACCGGATTGTCAGCGGCCGCAGCCGGATTGGCGCTGAACAACACCGCGATGATCGTCGCGGGCATGATCGTCGGCGCGTCGGGTTCCATCCTGACCAACCTGATGGCTGTGGCGATGAACCGGTCCATCCCGGCGATCGTCTTCGGTTCCTTCGGTGGTACCGACGACGTGGGCGGTCCGGCCGGCGGAGACCAGGGTCCGATCAAAGCCACCTCGGCGGCCGATGCGGCCATCCAGATGGCCTACGCCAATCAGGTGATCGTGGTCCCGGGTTACGGTCTGGCCGTCGCCCAGGCCCAGCACGCGGTCAAGGAGATGGCCGACCTGCTCGAGTCCAAGGGCGTGGAGGTCAAGTTCGCCATCCACCCGGTCGCCGGGCGTATGCCGGGCCATATGAACGTGCTGCTGGCCGAGGCCGACGTCGAGTACGACGCGATGAAGGAAATGGACGACATCAACGGCGAATTCCCGCGCACCGACGTGACGTTGGTGATCGGCGCCAATGACGTCACCAATCCGGCGGCGCGGACGGACCCGTCCAGTCCGATCTACGGAATGCCGATCCTCAAC
>NZ_JBPCSX010000214.1:0-27125 GCF_051006775.1 Mycobacterium sp. | reverse complement strand
GTCACGGGCAGCGCTGAGCGCCCGGACCACGGGCAGGGTACCCGTCACGCCGACGGGTTAGGAAATCGTGCGCTGCGCCGCAACACCTTATCCGGCAGCCGATCCGTGCGAGAATCGAGGGGGTCGGCCAATCCTTCTCCCCCGATCCTTCACCCCTAATCGTTCACCCCTTGGAAGGTCCGTCATGAACGTCATCGCAGCAGCCGCCGCCGTCGCGGGAATCGCCGCCGCAACCCTGGGCTCGGCCGGTTACGCCGCCGCCGACAGCACGAATGCCGCCGACATCGTCGCGCAACTTCAGGGCCAGGGCTACACCGTGCAGTTCAACATGCCCTCGGAGATGAACCTGTCGCGGTGCACCGTCAGTGGTGTCAGCGGACTCACCGTGATGATGATGAGCGACGGCAGCCTGATGTCGATGATGGCGCCACCCGGCAGTCGGGGCACCGCCTACGTCACACTGAACTGCCCGGACAGCAACAACTAGGCCCGATCAGGCCTTGACCGTAGCCAACGCGGCCGTCCACACCTTCTGGTCGCGGGCCTCACCGGGCTGCTTGCATTCGGCAAACCGGATGACTCCGGTGCGGTCGATGACGAAGGTTCCCCGATTGGCAAAGCCGGCCTCGGAGTTGAACACGCCGTAATCCTCGGCGACCTCCCCGTGCGGCCAGAAGTCCGACAGGACCGGGAAGGTGAAGCCGCTTTCGGTCGCCCAGATCTTGTGCGTCGGAGGCGGACCCACCGAGATCGCCAGGGTGGCGGTGTCGTCGTTGTCGTAGTCGGGCAGGTTGTCCCTGATCTCGTCAAGTTCGCCCTGGCAGATACCGGTGAACGCCAACGGGAAGAACACCAGCAGGACATTCTTCTTGCCGCGGAAGTCGCTGAGCGTCACCGGCTGGCCGTTCTGGTCCTTGAGCGTGAAGTCGGGAGCCTCGGCGCCGGTTGCCAGTGTCATCTTCTAGCGCCTCCCAGCAGCTTTCGACTTCGGCTGAACGAGTCGGCTTCCGATCCAGTCACCCAGATTGGCCGACGACGTCTGCATCAGGCCCGCCGTCGGTGCGGACTCGGCGATCTCGGCCGGCAGCACATGCCCGGGCTTACCCGTCTTCGGCGTGAGCACCCAGATGACGCCGTCCTCGGCCAGCGGCACGATGGCGTCCATCAATCGATCCACGAGATCACCGTCATCGTCGCGCCACCACAACAGCACGACGTCGATGACCTCGTCGACATCCTCGTCTAGGAGTTCGGCACCGCAGGCATCCTCGACGTCGGCGCGGATGTCGTCATCAGCATCGGCGTCCCAGCCCAACTCCTGGACCACCTGATCTTTGTGGATGCCCAGCCTCTGGGCGTAGCCACGCCCGCTGTCACCCTCGGCGACCACCTCTGGAGACCTCCTCGTTCGTGTTCGTTCGCCATATCGTCGCACGCGGCTTATCGGTAGGTGGCATCGCACATCCGCAACGCCGTCGAACGGGCGTCGTTCAGTTCGTCGATGATCTGGTTGAACTCTTTGGGCGAGGCCTGCCGGTCGATGGCGTCCGCGGCCGTCCGCGCCCCGTCCACCCATGCGGTGAACGCCTCCCGGAGTTCGGGGGGTGCCGCATCGTTGATGCTGCCCTCCACTATCTCCGCACTCTGATTCAGCGCGTCAGCCGCCGGCCCCTCGGTGCTCGCCACATCGCCGCCCTCGTTGTTGAAGGCGCCGACGTAGGCGTTCACGGCGTCGATGGCGTCTGCACTGCTGGTCGAGAGCGTCTCACAGGTTGCGTGCACCGCCTCGGTGGTCAGCGAGGCCTGCCGCTCGGACTCCCGCGCGCTGGAACTGGCCGCCGCCTGCGATGACGACATCGAGACCGAGGTGCGGTAGATGGGGGCATCGGCGGCGTTGACGGCCGCATCGCCGCCGGTGACACTGGTGCAGCCCGCCACGCTGATGGCCACAACCGCGGCACTGCCCATCATCAGACCTGCGCTCTTGATCAGCACAGGGGCAGACGTTACCGGGTGTCGGGCCTTCCCGCGCGGAGCATGACGTCGGCGGGTGTGACCGATTCGTTCCGCTGTGCTCGCCAGTATGCGGCGTGAGCGGCCCCGGTGCGGCACGATAGGACCCGAACTGCCACCGCCATCGAGGAGTGCGAAGTTGACGACTCATTTCGCGAGCGAAGATCGGCCCCAAAGCTCGCTCGGTCCAACCGAATCCGAACGGATCCGGGTCATTCGCGAAGGCGTCGCGTCATATCTGCCCGATATCGACCCCGAAGAGACCGCGGAGTGGCTGGAGTCCTTCGACGACCTGCTGTCCCGTTCCGGGCCGGCCCGGGCCCGCTACCTGATGTTGCGGATGCTCGAACGAGCCGGTGAGCAGCGGGTGGCCATCCCCGCGTTGACCTCCACCGACTACGTCAACACCATTCCCACCGAGATGGAGCCGTGGTTCCCCGGCGACGAAGAGGTCGAACGCCGCTACCGCCGGTGGATCAGGTGGAACGCCGCGATCATGGTGCACCGGGCACAGCGGCCGGGGGTCGGGGTGGGTGGACACATCTCCACCTACGCCTCCTCCGCGTCGCTCTACGAGGTCGGGTTCAACCACTTCTTCCGGGGCAAGTCCCATCCGGGTGGCGGCGACCAGGTATTCATTCAGGGCCACGCCTCCCCCGGCATCTACGCGCGCGCCTTCCTCGAGGGTCGGCTGTCCGCGGACCAACTCGACGGTTTCCGGCAGGAGCACAGTCACCCCGGCGGCGGCCTGCCGTCCTACCCGCACCCGCGGCTCATGCCGCACTTCTGGGAGTTCCCCACGGTGTCGATGGGGCTGGGCCCGATGAACGCCATCTTCCAGGCGAGGTTCAACCACTACCTGGATGACCGCGGTATCAAGGACACCTCCGACCAACATGTGTGGGCGTTCCTCGGCGACGGCGAGATGGACGAGCCGGAGAGCCGTGGGCAGATCCAGATCGCGGCCAACGAAGGACTCGACAACCTCACCTTCGTGGTGAACTGCAATCTGCAGCGCCTCGATGGCCCGGTGCGCGGCAACGGCAAGATCATCCAGGAACTCGAGTCCTTCTTCCGAGGTGCGGGCTGGAACGTCATCAAAGTCGTCTGGGGCCGCGAGTGGGATGTTCTCCTGCACGCCGATAAGGACGGCGCGTTGGTGAACCTGATGAACACCACCCCCGACGGTGACTTCCAGACCTACAAGGCCAACGACGGCGCCTATGTGCGGGAGCACTTCTTCGGCCGCGATCCGCGCACCAAGGCCCTGGTCGACCGGATCTCCGACGCCGATATCTGGGGCCTCAAGCGCGGCGGTCACGACTATCGCAAGGTGTACGCGGCCTATCGAGCGGCGATGGAGCACAAGGGCCAGCCGACGGTGATCCTGGCCAAGACCATCAAGGGCTACACCCTGGGTGCCCACTTCCAGGGCCGCAATGCCACCCACCAAATGAAAAAGCTTGCGCTGCAAGACCTTAAGGACTTCCGCGACGCGATCCGCATCCCGATCAGCGACGCGGAACTCGAAGAGAATCCGTACCTCCCGCCGTACTACCACCCGGGCAAGGAGTCACCGGAGATCCGCTACCTGCTCGACCGGCGGCGCTCACTGGGCGGATTCATCCCCGAGCGGCGCACCAGGTCCACGGCGCTCGCGCTGCCCTCGAGCGAGGTCTATGCACCGCTCAAGACCGGTTCGGGCCAGCAGACGGTGGCCACCACGATGGCGACGGTCCGGGTGTTCAAGGAACTGCTGCGCGACCCGGGCATCGGCAAGCGGATCGTGCCGATCATCCCCGACGAGGCGCGCACGTTCGGCATGGACTCGTGGTTCCCGACACTGAAGATCTACAACCGCAACGGCCAGCTGTACACCGCCGTGGACGCGCAGCTGATGCTCGCCTACAAGGAGAGCCCAACCGGCCAGATCCTGCACGAGGGCATCAACGAGGCAGGCTCCACGGCATCGTTCACGGCGGTGGGCACCTCGTACTCGACCCACAACGAGCCGATGATCCCGGTCTACATCTTCTATTCGATGTTCGGCTTCCAGCGCACCGGCGACGGGTTCTGGGCGGCCGCCGACCAGATGGCTCGGGGTTTCGTGCTCGGCGCGACGGCCGGGCGCACCACGCTCACCGGCGAAGGGCTGCAGCATGCCGACGGGCACTCGCTGCTGCTGGCCTCCACCAACCCGGCGGTGGTGGCCTACGACCCCGCGTTCGCCTACGAACTGGCCCACATCGTGGAGAGCGGCCTGTCCCGAATGTTCGGGGAGAACCCGGAGAACGTCTACTTCTACATCACCATCTACAACGAGCCCTACCACCAGCCGGCCGAGCCGGCCGATCTCGACGTGGAGAGCCTGCTGCGCGGGATCTACCGGTTCCGGGCCGCCGCCGAGACGCGCAGCAACACCGCCCAGATCCTGGCCTCGGGGGTCGCCATGCCCGACGCGCTGCGCGCAGCGGAGATGTTGGCGCAACGCTGGGATGTCGCGGCCGATGTGTGGTCGGTGACCAGCTGGAACGAACTGCGCCGTGACGGCGTGGAGGTCGAGAAGCAGATCCTGCGCCATCCCGACCAGCCGGCCCCGGTCCCGTTCGTCACCGAGGTGCTCGGCAGGACCGCCGGCCCGGTCGTGGCGGTGACCGACTGGATGCGCGCGGTGCCCGAGCAGATCCGGCCCTGGGTGCCCAATACCTACGTGACGCTGGGGACCGACGGGTTCGGCTTCTCCGACACCCGGCCGGCGGCGCGGCGCTACTTCAACACCGACGCCGAGTCGGTCGTGGTCGCCGTCCTCGAGGCGCTGGCCCGCGACGGCGATGTCGACCCGTCGGTGGCCATCGCCGCGGCCCGGGAGTACCGGATCGACGATGTGATGGCCGCACCGGAGCAGACGTCGGACCCCGGAGTGGCGTAGGCCACGACCATTGGACCCGGAGTGGCTTAGGCCACGACCGCCGGACCCGGGGTGGCTTAGGCCACGACCACCGGACCCCGGAGTGGCGTAGGCCTTTGGTGGATTCAGCCAAAAATTGGCGTAGGTTTTAGATATGTCGGACAACCCGCGCTCGGCCCTGCCGGCGCGTTCCCCGCTGGCGCTGCTGGCAGACGTGCCGGAGGCCACGCTGCGCCGACTCAAGGGGTACTCGGGCCGGCTGGCCACCGAAGCCGTCCAGACCATGGAGAAACGGCTGCCGTTCTTCGCCGATCTGGAAGCCTCCCAGCGGGCCAGCGTGCAACTCGTGGTTCAGGCCGCGGTGGTCAACTTCGCCGAGTGGATGCGCGACCCCACCAGCCACGTCGGCTACACCGCGCAGGCATTTGAACTGATTCCGCAGAACCTGACCCGCAAGATCGCGCTCGCGCAGACCGTCGAGATGGTCCGGGTCACCATGGAGTACTTCGAAGAGGTCGTCCCCATGGTGGCCCGCAACGCCGACCAGCTCAACGCCCTGACGATCGGCATCCTGCGCTACAGCCGGGACCTGGCGTTCGCGGCGGCCAGTGCCTACGCCGATGCCGCCGAAGCGCGCGGGGCGTGGGACAGCCGGATGGAGGCCAGCGTGGTCGACGCCGTGGTCCGCGGCGACACCGGGCCGGAACTTCTGTCGCGGGCGGCCGCCCTGAACTGGGACACCACCGCCCCGGCCACCGTCGTGGTGGGCCCACCGCAACCGGGGCGCGAGGACACCGCCGGTGAGGACGTCCGCGAGATCGCGGCCCGCCACGACCGGTCCGCGCTGGCCGACGTCCACGGCACCTGGTTGATCGTGATCATCTCCGGTCCGCTGTCGGTCACGGACCGGTTCCTGCAGGACCTCTTGACCGCGTTCTCCCCGGAGCCGGTGGTGATCGGGCCGACCGCCCCCATGCTGACCGCGGCGTATCGCAGCGCCGCCGAGGCCATTTCGGGGATGAACGCGGTGGAGGGCTGGACCGGGGCACCCCGGCCGGTATCGGCCCGCGAGCTGCTGCCTGAGCGGGCCCTTCTCGGGGACAGTTCAGCGGTTGCGGCGCTGCACAGCGAGGTCACCCGGCCACTGGCCGACGCCGGTCCGGCGCTCACCGAAACCCTCGACGCCTTTTTGGACAATGGCGGCGCGATTGAGGCGTGCGCGCGAAAACTGTTCGTTCATCCAAATACCGTCCGTTACCGCCTGAAACGAATAGCCGACTTCACCGGACGCGATCCGACGGTTCCACGGGATGCCTACGTCCTGCGGGTAGCCACCACGGTCGCCCGGTTGGCCTATCCCGTCACCCCGATATCGGTGCCGCAGAGCAGAGCAAATACCTCCCCGGGGCAGCTGACGCCACCCCTGGTGGGCACCGGTCGGGACCTCTGGGACGGCGGTCAGATCGCGGGGCGGTAGCACCGCGACCTCGGACGCGGGGGTTTTTGTAGGATTCCTACAAAAACCTAAGACAAGGTTCATAATGTCTTACACCTCGAAAATGAGCGTTCACAGTGTTCTCTTAGAGATGTGATTGCGCTGCTTGCGCCCGGACAGGGGTCGCAGACTCCGGGCATGCTCGCCGAATGGCTTGAGCTGCCCGGCGCCGCCGACCAGATCGCGCTGTGGTCGCAGATCAGTGGTCTGGACCTGGCCACGCTCGGCACCACCGCCACCGCCGAGGAGATCACCGATACGGCGGTCACCCAGCCGCTCGTCGTCGCGACCACCCTGCTCGCCTACGCCGAACTGGCCAAGCGCGGTCTGCCGGCCACGACGGTGGTGGCCGGGCATTCGGTCGGCGAAATCGCCGCCTACGCGATCGCGGGCGTCATCTCCGCCGATGACGCGGTGAAGCTGGCCGCGGTCCGCGGCGCCGAGATGGCCAAGGCCTGTGCCGCCGAATCCACCGGAATGTCGGCGATCCTCGGTGGCGATGAGGCTGAGGTGCTGGCCCGGCTCGAGGAGCTCGAACTGATTCCGGCCAACCGCAACGCGGTCGGCCAGATCGTGGCCGCCGGCGCGGTGGCGGCACTGGAAAAGCTGGCCGAGGATCCGCCGGCCAAGGCCCGGGTGCGCGCATTGGCCACCGCCGGGGCGTTCCACACCCACTACATGGCCTCGGCTCTGGACGGATACGCCACAGCGGCCGCCGGTGTCACGGCGTCGGATCCCAACACCACCCTGCTGTCCAATTTCGACGGTCAACCGGTGACGTCGGCAGCCGACGCGATGGACAAACTCGTCGCACAGCTGACCCGGCCGGTGCGCTGGGACCTGTGCACCGAGACCACACGCAAGCTCAACGCAGACGCGATCGTCGAGTTCCCGCCCGCGGGAACGCTGGCCGGTATCGCCAAACGAGAACTTCGGGGCGTTCCGACGCATGCCGTCAAAACCCCCGCAGACCTGGACGGACTTGCCGGGCTCTGACCGCCGGCGCCGACCAGACACCCAAGAAAAAAGCACCACCCCCCTGTTTCACGAAGTAGCACAACCGATTACGAAGGGAGCCACACAGTGGCCGCCAGTCAGGATGAAATCATCGCCGGTCTCGCCGAGATCATCGAAGAGGTGACCGGGATCGAGCCCTCCGAGGTGACCCCCGAGAAGTCCTTCGTCGACGACCTCGACATCGACTCGCTGTCGATGGTGGAGATCGCGGTGCAGACCGAGGACAAGTACGGCGTGAAGATCCCCGACGAGGATCTGGCCGGACTGCGCACCGTCGGTGACGTCGTCGCCTACATCCAGAAGCTGGAAGAAGAGAACCCCGAGGCCGCCGCCGCCCTGCGCGACAAGTTCGGCGACAAGTGAGCA
This sequence comes from Mycobacterium sp., assembly GCF_051006775.1. Taxonomy (GTDB): domain Bacteria; phylum Actinomycetota; class Actinomycetes; order Mycobacteriales; family Mycobacteriaceae; genus Mycobacterium. Next base: position 19,326 of record NZ_JBPCSX010000214.1, on the reverse strand, counting down.
GGCCTTCCACTGCTAACGGCGGCTTCCCGAATGTCGTGGTGACCGCCGTTGAGGCGACCACGGCACTCGGTGCTGACATCGACAGCACGTGGAAGGCGCTGTTGGCCGGCGAAAGCGGTATCCGGGTCCTCGAGGATGACTTCGTCACCAAGTGGGACCTGCCGGTAAGGATCGGCGGGCATCTGATCGATCCGGTCGACGACCACATGGGCCGGCTGGACCTGCGACGTATGTCGTATGTCCAGCGGCTGTCGAAGTACCTCGGCATGAAGATGTGGGAGTCGGCCGGCAGCCCCCAGGTCGACCCGGACCGCTTCGCGGTCGTCATCGGCACCGGTCTCGGTGGCGGCGAGAAGATCGTCGAGACCTATGACCTGATGAACGAGGGCGGTATCCGCAAGGTCTCACCGCTGGCCGTTCAGATGATCATGCCCAACGGCGCGGCCGCGGTTCTGGGTCTGGAACTGGGGGCGCGTGCCGGGGTCATCACCCCGGTGTCGGCCTGCTCGTCGGGCTCGGAGGCCATCGCCCACGCGTGGCGGCACATCGTCATGGGTGACGCCGACGTCGTGGTCTGCGGTGGTGTCGAGGGCATGATCGAGGCGCTGCCGATCGCGGCGTTCTCGATGATGCGCGCGATGTCGACCCGCAATGAGGATCCGACCGCCGCCTCGCGGCCGTTCGACTCCGACCGGGACGGCTTCGTCTTCGGTGAGGCCGGCGCGATGATGATCATCGAGACCGAGGAACATGCCAAGGCCCGCGGCGCCACGCCGCTGGCCAGGCTGCTGGGGGCGGGTGTCACCTCCGACGCCTTCCACATGGTGGCTCCGGCATCGGACGGCCTGCGGGCCGGCGGCGCGATGAAGCGGTCGATGGAGACGGCGGGCCTGTCGCCCGCTGACATCGATCACGTCAACGCCCACGCCACCTCGACCTCCATCGGCGACGTCGCGGAAGCGAATGCCATCCGGGTCGCCGGCGTGGATCACGCCGCGGTGTACGCGCCGAAGTCGGCGCTGGGGCACTCGATCGGCGCCGTGGGAGCACTGGAGTCGATCCTGACCGTGCTCGCACTGCGTGACGGAGTCATCCCGCCCACGCTGAACTACGAGACGCCCGATCCGGAGATCAACCTCGACGTGGTCGCGGGCGAACCCCGCTACGGCGACTACAGGTACGCGATCAACAACTCCTTCGGGTTCGGCGGACACAACGTCGCACTCGCCTTCGGACGGTACTGAGCGCCAGAGAGGACACATCCGGCACGATGGCACCGCTGACTACCGGTAACGGCCTTCCTGACGTCGTCGTCACCGGCGTGGCGATGACGACGGCACTGGCAGTTGACGCCGAAGACACCTGGAAGAAACTGCTCGACCGACAGAGCGGGATCCGCACCCTCGAAGACCCGTACATCGAGGAGTACGGCCTGCCGGTGCGGATCGGCGGCCATCTGCTCGAGGACTTCGAATCCGAGCTCAATAAGGTTGAGCTGCGCCGAATGTCCTATCTGCAGCGGATGGCGACCGTCGTCGGTCGCCGGGCGTGGGAAAACGCCGGTTCACCGGAGGTGGACACCCGCCGCCTGATGGTGTCCATCGGCACCGGCCTGGGTTCGGCCGAGGAGTTGGTCTTCGCCTATGACGCCATGCGCTCCCGGGGGCTTCGCGCGGTGTCGCCACTGGTGGTTCAGATGTTCATGCCCAATGGCGCCGCCGCAGTGGTCGGTCTTGAGCGGGGCGCGAAAGCCGGTGTCAGCACGTCGATCTCGGCCTGTGCCTCGGGCTCCGAGGCGATCGCCAACGCCTGGCGCAACATCGTCTACGGCGAGGCCGACATCGCCATCTGCGGCGGTGTGGAGACGAAAATCGAAGCGGTGCCGATCGCCGCCTTCGCACAGATGCGGATCGTGCTGTCCAACTCCAACGACAACCCGACCGGGGCCTGCCGTCCATTCGATCGCGACCGCAACGGCTTCGTGTTCGGCGAGGGTGGGGCGCTGCTGGTGATCGAGACCGAGGAACACGCCAAGGCCCGGGGCGCCACCATTCTGGCTCGCATCATGGGGGCCTCGGTGACCTCGGACGGCCATCACATGGTCGCTCCGGACCCCAACGGTGAGCGGGCCGGTCATGCGATCAGCCGCGCCGTCCAACTCGCCGGCCTGCAACCGGCCGATATCGACCACATCAACGCCCACGCCACCGGCACCAGTGTCGGCGATGTCGCGGAGGGTAAGGCCATCAATAACGCGATGGGCGCCCATCGGCCCGCGGTCTACGCGCCGAAGGCGGCACTGGGACATTCGGTCGGCGCGGTCGGCGCGGTGGAGTCGATTCTCACCGTGCTGGCACTGCGGGACGGAATCATCCCGCCGACGCTGAATCTGAGCAATCTCGACCCTGCGATCGACCTCGACGTCGTGGCCGGCGAACCCCGATCCGGCAGCTACCAGTACGCGGTCAACAACTCATTCGGATTCGGCGGACACAACGTGGCCCTCGCCTTCGGCCGTTACTGACACAGACTCGTTGCCAATTCAGACTCGTTGCCAATTCAGACAACGGCTGACCAGAAAGGTCCACCATGACGATGGCCCCCGATGCCGTTGGCGAGAAGATCGATCCGCGCGACCCCCTGCTGCGTCTGCGCACCTTCTTCGACGACGGAAGCGTCGAGCTGCTCCATGAGCGCGACCGCTCCGGCATTCTGGCCGCGGCCGGCACCGTCAACGGTGTTCGTACGATCGCGTTCTGCACCGATGGAACGGTGATGGGCGGCGCCATGGGTGTCGACGGCTGCCAGCACATCGTCAACGCCTACGACCTGGCGATCGAGGAGCACAGCCCGATCGTCGGGATCTGGCATTCCGGCGGCGCCCGGCTCGCCGAGGGTGTGCGCGCGCTACACGCAGTCGGCCTGGTCTTCGAGGCGATGATCCGGGCCTCCGGCCATATCCCGCAGATCTCGGTGGTGGTCGGCTTCGCTGCCGGCGGCGCCGCCTACGGCCCGGCTCTGACCGACGTGGTGATCATGGCGCCCGAGGGCCGGATTTTCGTCACCGGTCCCGACATCGTGCGCAGTGTCACCGGCGAGGACGTCGACATGGAGTCCCTCGGCGGCCCGGAAACCCACCACAAGAAGTCCGGTGTCTGCCATATCGTCGCCGATGACGAACTCGACGCCTACACCCGTGCCCGCCGGTTGGTCGAATACTTCTGTCAGCAGGGCCATTTCGACCGCAGCAAGGCCGAAGCCGGCGATGTCGACCTGCACGCGCTGCTGCCGGATTCGCCGCGTCGCGCCTATGACGTGCACCCCCTGGTGAATGCACTGCTCGACTCCGACGCACCGTTCGAGGAGTTCCAGTCCAGGTGGGCTCCGTCGATGGTCATCGGCCTGGGCCGGCTGTCCGGGCGCACGGTTGGCGTCCTGGCCAACAACCCGCTGCGGCTGGGCGGCTGCCTGAACTCCGAAAGTGCCGAGAAGGCGGCACGTTTCGTCCGGCTGTGCAATGCGTTCGGCATACCGCTGGTGGTCATCGTCGATGTGCCGGGGTACCTGCCCGGTGTCGACCAGGAGTGGGGTGGCGTCGTCCGCCGCGGGGCCAAACTGCTGCATGCGTTCGGTGACTCATCGGTGCCCCGCGTCACGCTGGTCACCCGCAAGATCTACGGCGGCGCCTACATCGCGATGAACTCCCGCTCACTGGGTGCCACCAAGGTGTTCGCCTGGCCCGATGCCGAAGTCGCGGTGATGGGTGCCAAGGCCGCGGTCGGCATCCTGCACAAGAAGACCCTTGCCGCAGCCTCCGACGACGAGCGCGAGGCGTTGCACGAGGAGTTGGCCGCCGAACACGAACGCATCGCCGGCGGGGTGGACAGCGCCATCGACATCGGCGTGGTCGACGAGAAGATCGATCCGGCCCACACCCGCAGCAAGCTCACCCAGGCGTTGGCCGAGGCCCCGAACCGGCGCGGCCGGCACAAGAACATTCCGCTCTAGGCGAGGAACTCCTCGGCGGCGGCCACCGCCCGTTCCCGGTCGGCGGCGACCAGTCCGATCCGGGTTCGCCGGTCCAGGATGTCACCGGCGTCCAGCGCCCCCTCGTTGGTGACGGCGAACTCGAACTCCGCGCGGGTCACATCGATACCATCGGCCACCGGGTCGGTCGGCCGGTCACAGCGGGCGCAGGCGATGACGTTCGCCGATTCCCACCCATATCGCGCCACCAGCGAAGGCGGTAGCGAAACCCGCTGTGGTGCAACGGCATCAGCGCTTGCCCCGACGAGTGGCAGATTACGGGTGCGGCAGGGCCCGCCACCAAGGCCGCGGGCGGCCACCGCCCGGTTCAGAACGTCCTCGGCCATCAGCCGGTACTCGGTGAGCTTGCCGCCGACGATGCTGAGCAACCCGGAGTCGGACTCCAATACCGCGTGATCACGGGAGAGGTCGGACGTGCGGCCCGGCTTGGCCCCGGGTCGCTCCGCTCCTGCCCCGTCGATGAGGGGCCGCAACCCCGCGTAGGCCCCGGTGACATCAGCGGTCGTCAACGCCGTCTGCAATGCGGTATTGACGGTGTCGAGCAGGAAGCCGACCTCACCCGGTGTGGGTTCGGGTTCATCCGGAATGGGGCCGGGGGCCTCCTCATCGGTCAGTCCCAGATAAACCCGGTCCAACTGTTCGGGCATGGCGAACACGAATCGGTTGGTCTCGCCCGGAATCGGAATGGTCAGCGCCGCAGTGGGATTGCCGAACACCGCGGCATCGAACACCAGATGGGTACCGCGACTGGGGCGCAGCTTGATCGACGGATCCACCTCGGCGGCCCACACCCCGGTCGCGTTGATCACCGCGCGCGCCCGCACCTGCATCGACTCCCCGGTCAGCTGGTCGGTGAGCCGCACCGATGTTCCGGTGGCCTCCGATGCGCTCACCCGGGTGAGGATCCGAGCCCCGTATCCGGCGGCGGTGCGCGCCACACCGATGACGAGCCGGGCATCGTCGATCAACTGGCCGTCATAGGCCAGCAGGGCGCCGTCGAGTCCGTCGCGGCGCACCGTCGGCGCCATGGCGATCGCTTCTGCGGCACTGATCCGCCGCGGTCGCGGCAGCACCGAGGACTTGGTGCCGGCCAGTGCCCGCAGGATGTCGCCGGCCTGGAATCCGACCCGCACCAGTGCCCGCTGCCCCCGGCTCATCGACGGCAGCAGTGGAACCAGTTGCGGCATCGCGGTGGTCAGATGCGGTGCGGTGCGGGTCATCAGGATGCCGCGTTCCACCGAACTGCGTCGCGCGATACCCACATTGCCGCTGGCCAGATACCGCAGGCCACCGTGGACCAGCTTCGAACTCCACCGGCTGGTGCCGAACGCGAGATCGTGTTTGTCGACCAGCACCACCGAGAGACCACGGCTGGCCGCGTCCAGGGCGATACCCGCGCCGGTGATGCCGGCACCGATGACGACAACGTCGACCACCCGTCCGTCACCGAGGGCGGCCAGGTCAGCGCTGCGCCGGGCGGCACACAGGGCGGTGTCGGAGGCTGTGCTCATGGCTGCAGGTATCCGTTCAGGGCTCGGGACAGTTCCCCGGCGCGCATCTCGGCGTCGAGGATGGGGTCGACGATCTGGCCGGACTGGACCACCGACTGGGTGAACAGCAGCACCATGGCGGCCAGCTTGCGGGGGTCGCCGCTGCGAACGCTACCGTCCGCCTGGGCTTTCCGGATTTCCTCGGCGACCATGTCGATCAGAACCTGTTGGCTGGTGCCCAAACGGTCGGCGATGTAGACCATTGCCAGGTCGGGCGCGGAGCGAAGCACGGCTGCTATCAGGTCATCCCGGCGCAGCAGGTCGGCCACCTCGACGATCCGGGTGACCAGTGCTGTGCGGCCGGTGCCGCGCGACGGACTTTCCCGCCAGGCCCCGACGACACGGTCGGTCAGCAGGGCCACCAGGATGGTCCGGGTGTCCGGCCAGCGCCGGTAGACCGTCGGCCGGCTCACCCCGGCCCGCCGGGCGATCTCGGTCAGCGTCACCCGTTCGACCCCGAAGTCGCGCACGCAACTGGCGGCCGCGGCAAGGATTCGGTCCCCGGTTCCAACGGCCTCATCGTTACAGATTGACACCACCTGTAATACTGTAAACCATGTCCGATGCCGATGCCGACCTGTTGCCGCCGATGGCCTGGAACGCCTGGGGTGATCCCGCACTCGCCAAACCACTCTCGCCCGCCATCCGCACCCTGCTCGAGCAGGCACTCGGGGTGGCCGGCACCGAGAAACCCGCCCCGGGTATCGGCGATGTCGAAGTGGCTCCCTCGGACCTTCCCGCCGAACACCGCGCCGGTCTGGCCGCCATCGTCGGCGACCACTACCTGCGGGACGGCGATATCGACAGGCTGCTGCATGCCGGCGGCAAGTCGACGCCGGACCTCCTGCGCCGCAGAGCGATTCGCCAGGATGCTCCCGATGCCGTGGTGCTGCCCGGTTCGGAGGACGAAGTGGCGGCCCTGCTTGATTACTGCTCCCAGCACCGCATCGCCGTGGTGCCGTTCGGTGGCGGCTCCAGCGTTGTGGGCGGTGTCGACCCGATCCGCGAGGGCTTCGATGCGGTCATCACCCTGGACCTGCGCCGGTTCGACGCGCTGCACCGGCTCGATGAGATCTCCGGGGAGGCCGAACTCGGCGCCGGCCTGACCGGCCCGGAAGCCGAGCGGCTGCTCGGCGAGCGGGGATTCTCCCTGGGTCACTTTCCGCAGAGCTTCCGGTACGCCACCATCGGCGGATTCGCCGCCACCCGGTCATCGGGCCAGAACTCGGCGGGCTACGGCCGGTTCAACGATATGGTCCGCGGGCTGCGGGTCCTGACCCCCACCGGCGTACTCGACCTGGGCCGAGCCCCCGCCTCTGCCGCCGGCCCGGATCTTCGCGAACTGTTCATCGGTTCGGAGGGCGTCTTCGGCGTCATCACCAGGGTCCGCGTACGGGTGCATCCGGTCCCGGAGAGTGTGCGCTACGAGGCATGGTCGTTCCCCGACTTCGCCACCGGCGCAACGGCATTGCGTGCCGTCACGCAGACCGGTTCGGGCGCCACGGTGCTGAGGTTGTCCGACGAGGTGGAGACCGGGATCAACCTCGCCACCACCGGCAGCATCGGCGAGCAGAGCATCACCGGCGGTTGCCTGGCAATCACCGTGTTCGAGGGCAGCCCGGCCCACACCGAGAGCCGGCACGCCGAGACCAGTGCCATCATCGCCGCCAACGGCGGGACCTCGCTGGGTGAGCAACCCGCCCGGGCCTGGGAGCACGGCCGGTACGACGCCCCGTACCTGCGGGACGCACTGATGGATTCCGGTGCGTTGTGCGAGACCCTGGAGACCGCGACCACGTGGTCGAACATCCCGGCGCTGAAATCGGCGGTCACCGAAGCACTGAGCGCGGCGCTGACCGAAAGCGGAACGCCCGCGCTGGTGATGTGTCACATTTCGCATGTGTATCCCACCGGCGCCTCGCTGTACTTCACCGTCGTCGCCGGACAACGCGGTGACGCCGCCGAGCAGTGGCGGGCCGCGAAGGTGGCCGCCTGTGACGCGATTCTCGCGGGCGGCGGCACCATCACCCATCACCATGCCGTCGGCGCCGATCACCGGCCCTGGATGACCGCGGAGATCGGTGATCTCGGCGCGCAGGTTCTTCGCGCGATCAAGGCAACCCTCGACCCGGCGGGAATCCTGAACCCGGGCAAGCTGATTCCGTGACGGTCCGCGAGGTCGGACGCGTCACGGTGTTGACGAATCCGATGGCCGGTCACGGCAACGCCCCACATGCGGCCGAACGCGCGGTGGCGCGATTCCAGCAGTTGGGTGTCGACGTCATCGAGATCGTCGGCCGCGACGCCGCCCACGCCCGCGAACTGGTGGGCGAGGCGGTGGCCCGCGGCACCGACGCACTCGTGGTGGTCGGTGGCGACGGGGTGATCCGGCTCGCCCTGCAGTCCCTGGCACGGACCGACATCCCGCTCGGGATCATCCCCTCCGGCACGGGTAACGACCACGCCCGCGAATACGGCATTCCGGTCGGCGATCCGGCCGCAGCCGTCGACGTGATCGCCGCCGGCCACACCGCCACCGTGGACCTCGGGCACATCCGCAGCACGGACGGCAGCAGCACCTGGTTCGGCACCATCGCGGCGACCGGGTTCGACTCACTGGTCAGCGATCGGGTCAACCGGATGCGGTGGCCGCACGGCCGGATGCGCTACAACCTGGCGATCGTGGCCGAACTGTCCCGGCTGCGGCCGCTGCCGTTCCGTCTGGTGCTCGACGGCGAACGCGAGATCGTCGCCGATCTGACCCTGGCCGCGTTCGGTATCACCCGCAGTTACGGCGGCGGCATGATGATCTGTCCGGGTGCCGACCACTGTGACGGATTACTCGACATCACCATGGTCGCCACCGGTTCCCGGCTGAAACTGATCCGGCTGTTCCCCACCGTCTTCAAAGGCACCCACATCGAACTCGACGACGTCAGCACCGCACGTGCGCGCACGGTGACCGTCGACTCCCCCGGTATCAACGCCTACGCCGACGGCGACTTCGCAGGTCGGTTACCCGCGGAGATCTCCGCGGTGTCGGGTGCGGTGCACATCTTCGTCAGGCCGTAAGCTCATCGCCGGTAATTCTGACCCGGGGTACTGGCAAGGGGATTCGATGGACTACAACTGGCTCAGCCCTAAGGCACAGGCACGGCCGGCCGGCGAGAAGGGCTGGGGCTCATACGTGGTGGAGCGCATTGAAGCCGGCGAGACCGTCGCCGCGTTCGGCGGCTGCGTCGTCCATCTGGCCGAACTGCAGACCTTCAGCGACGACCGGCAGAGCCGATCCATTCAGGTCGACACCGATCTGTACCTGGTCTCCGGCGAGACACCGGATGCCGGAGACATGCTCAATCACTCCTGTGAACCCAACTGTGGCCTGCTCGGCCAGCTGCTGGTGGTCGCCATGCGCGATATCGAGCCGGGCGAGGAACTGTCCTTCGACTATGCGATGTGCGACGCCAGTGACTACGACGAGTTCCGCTGCCTGTGCGCAGAACCGACCTGTCGCGAGATCGTCACCGGGTCGGATTGGCGCGACCCGGCCCTGCAGGAGAAGTACGCCGGCTGGTTCTCGCCGTATCTGGCCCGCCGGATCGCCGCACTGCCGTCGAGCTGATCCTTAACCGACGCCCCGGCTCAGCCAGCTGACCTCACCGCTGTCTCCGCCGTCCCGGTAGGCCTCGAGGGCTTCGTCCCAGGCGGTGCCGAGCACAGTGTCGAGTTCAGACGCCAGCGTGTCCGCACCCGCCGACATCAGCGACCGCAGTCGCATCTCGCCGACCATGACGTCGCCGTTGGCGCTCATGGCCCCGCTCCACAGACCCAGCTGCGGGGTGTGGCAGAACCGCTGACCGTCCACGCCGGGACTGGGATCCTCGGTGACCTCGAAGCGCAGCACCGACCACGACCGCAGGGCGTTGGCCAACCGGGCGCCGGTTCCAACCGGACCCACCCAATTGGTGACCGCGCGCAGCTGACCGGGCATGGCCGGCTGCGCGGTCCACTTCAGATTCGCCCCTGCATTCAGGGTCGACGACAACGCCCACTCGACATGTGGGCACACCGCCGCGGGTGAGGAGTGGAGATAGACCACTCCCGTAGTCGCGTCGGCGAACTGGTTCGACGCACGCATCAGTTGCTCCTTCGGCTCCACTAGGGACGTCTTCCCCAACGACCTGGTGTTTCCGGAGATGCAGCTGTGTCGAACGTGTCTATTGTGCCTCTTGTTGCCGGTGTTGCGCTAGTCCGGGTCGAACTCTCTTAGAACTTCGCCAGACAACGCTGGCCAGAGCGGTTTCGCCCAGTCCCCGAAGTCACGGTCGGTAAGCACCACCAGTGCCAGTTCGCGGGCCGGATCGACCCAGATGAACGTCCCGGATTGGCCGAAATGCCCGAACGTGGCCGGCGAATTGACCGCCCCGGTCCAGTGCGGGGACTTCGCGGCCCGGATCTCGAAACCCAGCCCCCAATCATTGGGCCGCTGCATGCCGAAACCCGGCAAAACCCCGTCCAGACCGGGAAACTGCACGCTGGTGGCCTCGGCGTGCATGGGCGCGGACACCGTCGCCGGCCGCAGCAGATCCAGTGCGAAGGCGGCCAGGTCGGCCACCGTGGAGACCGCGCCGTAGCCGGCGGCCGCCGCGCCCCCGTCCAGGTGCGAGGAACCCATCCCCAGCGGCTCGAACACCGCCTCGCTCAGGTACTGGCCGAACTCGATGCCGGACTCCCGCTCGATGGTCTCGGCGAGCACAGTGAAGCCGTAATTGGAGTAGATCCGCCGCGCCCCGGGCGGGCCGAGCACCTCGGCGGACTGCATCGAGTAACCGGCGGCGTGTGCCAGCAGGTGGCGCACCGTCGATCCCGGCGGGCCGGCTGCGGTGTCGAGGTCGACCACACCCTCCTCGATGGCGACCGCAGCGGCGCGGGCCACCAGGGGCTTGGTGACCGACGCCAACCGATAGGCCCGGGTGGTGTCGCCGCGGTGCCCGAGCACACCGGCGGGCCCCACCACGGCGGCCGAGGCGTTGGCCACCGGCCAGCCGGCGATCACGTCCAGAGCAACGGGCATCCGAGGAGCCTAATTCTCACTGCCATCATCTTCACTGTCCTCATCTTCACCGGCCAATCGTCCGACCGCGCGACCCACATCCGCCGCGAACGATTGCGGGTCCAAGCCCGGACTCAGGCCCAACGCCCACTGACTGACCTCGATCGCGCCGTGCGCGGTGGCCCACCCGAGCAGTGCCCGCCGGGCCGCCTCCTGCGTCGAGAGTCCCCCGTTGACAGCGTTGACAGCGTCGACCAGCCGACCGAACGTACCTAGTGCCACCTCGCGCAGCGCCGCCGCCTCAGCACCCTCGACCGCGGACGGCGGTGTCCGGAACATCAGCCGGTAATGAGTCGGATGGCGCAGCGCAAACAACACGTACCCGCCTACCAGCCTCTCCAGCTGCTCCCGTGGGGATCCCGGACTGGCCAGCACCTCGAGTTGGACCTCGCCGAGTGATTCGAAGCCGTCGCGGGCAACGGCGGCGAGCAAAGCGTTCTTGTCGACGAAGTGGTGGTAAGGCGCCGCCGATGACACGCCGGCGCGTCTGGCCACCGCCCGCAGTGTCAGCTCATCGGCATCGGATTCTGCGATCAGATCGAGCGCCGCCGATATCAGTGCCCGGCGGAGATCGCCGTGGTGCTGACCCACGCCACGCGCCATAGGACCAAGATTGACAACGCTTAATTTGGTTGTCAAGGTTGAGGTAAACACTGTTCATCTACGGAGAGGCCACGGCTCACGTCATGCGCCACCACGCACACGCGATCTTCACCGCCAACAGTCGGCCCGTCACGGTTCACGCCCTGCACGCGGGCACCGTGACAGTCAAGCGGTGTCACGCCAGTTGCTGCCTGCCCGAGCGCGCACCCAACCTGCTGAGACTCTTGGCCATCCTGGCCGATCGCCGCTTCGCGGACCCGATGCCGATCTGGAGCTACGCCATCGAGCATCCGGAGGGACTCTTCGTCGTCGACGCAGGGGCATCGACGACCTATAACGACCCCCAATCCTGGCGGGGCGCTCCGCGCCGAGATTCAATGATCAGGTCGTTCATCAAACTCGACGTCGCCGACGGGGCAACGGTGCCGGATCGCCTCCGTCAGATCGGTCTGTCGGCCACGGGTGCGCGCGCCCTGGTCTTGACCCATCAGCACATCGACCACACCGGCACGGTGCCGCACTTCGCCGGGGTAGATGTCTGGACCACCCGGGCGGAGGACACGGCGGCGCCTCGCATCGGCGCACTGCACTGGCGCTGGCGCGATGCCGATACCCGTTTCCGCTATGTCGATGACGAGGGTTCAGCGGGCGACCTCGGAACGACGGTCACCCTGACCGAGGACGGGATCCTCACCGCAATCCACACCCCCGGCCACACCCCCGGTTCGATCAGCGTCAGGCTTCAGACCGACCAGGCCGATATCTGGTTCAGCGGCGACACGTCGTTCACAGCAGCCGGTATGAATCCGGCCGCACCCACAGCGGGAATCCACAGCGATATGGCTCAGGTCCGGGCTCTACAAACCCGACTCCAGCACGCCGGGGTGATCCTGTCGTCTCATGACCCCGACGTACCGGAACATCTAACCGCAGCAGCGAATCGACCCAGCCCCGCACGCTAAGGTCTGATGCCATGAGTCAGACAGTGCGTGGCGTGATCTCGCGAACACAGGGGGCCCCCGTCGAGCTGGTCGACATCGTGATCCCCGATCCGGGCCCGGGCGAGGTCGTGGTCGCGATCCAGGCCTGCGGCGTATGCCACACCGACCTCACCTATCGCGAGGGCGGCATCAATGACTCCTACCCGTTCCTGCTCGGCCACGAAGCCGCCGGCATCGTCGAGACCGTCGGCGCCGGCGTCACCCACGTGGCGCCGGGCGACTTCGTCGTCCTCAACTGGCGTGCGGTGTGCGGAGGGTGCCGGGCCTGCAAGCGTGGCCGGCCGTGGTACTGCTTCAACACCTTCAACGCGACCCAGAAGATGACGCTGACCGACGGCACCGAGCTGACCCCTGCGCTGGGCATCGGTGCATTCGCCGACAAAACCCTTGTGCACGAAGGACAGTGCACCAAGGTCGACCCCGAGGCGGATCCCGCCGTGGCCGGCCTGCTCGGTTGCGGTGTGATGGCCGGACTCGGCGCAGCGATCAACACCGGCGCGGTGGCGCGTGATGACACCGTGGCGGTGATCGGCTGCGGCGGAGTGGGGGATGCCGCCATCGCCGGCGCGAAACTGGTCGGGGCGCGCACCATCATCGCCGTGGACACCGATGACACCAAGCTGAAGTGGGCCCGCGATTTCGGCGCCACCCACACAGTCAACGCCCGCGATCGCGACGTCGTCGAGACCATTCAGGACCTCACCGATGGCAACGGCGCCGATGTGGTGATCGATGCGGTGGGCCGGCCGGAGACCTGGAAGCAGGCGTTCTACGCCCGCGATCTGGCCGGAACCGTTGTTCTGGTCGGTGTCCCGACGCCCGATATGACGCTGGAGATGCCCCTGGTCGACTTCTTCTCCCGCGGCGGGTCGCTGAAGTCGTCCTGGTACGGCGACTGCCTACCCGAGCGCGACTTCCCCACCTTGATCAGCCTCCACCGACAGGGACGGCTGCCACTGGAGCGGTTCGTCTCCGAACGCATCGGACTCGACGGCGTCGAGGAGGCGTTCCACAAGATGCACGCCGGCGAAGTGCTGCGATCGGTGGTGGTGTTGTGAGCGCCGGTCAGTCCGGTATCGAGCGGGTGGTCACCCACGGCACCTTCTCTCTCGACGGCGGCAACTGGGAAGTCGACAACAACATCTGGGTCGTCGGCGACGACTCGGAGGTCATCGTCATCGACGCCGCACACGACGCGACGGCCATCGAGAAAGCCGTCGCGGGCCGACACGTCGTCGCGGTGGTGTGCACCCATGGCCATAACGACCACATCACCGTCGCTCCGGAACTGTCGGCACTTCTGGACGCACCCGTGCTGCTCAATCCTGCCGACACCATGCTGTGGGAGATGACCCACGCTGCGTTGCCATTCCGCGCACTCGAGGACGGCCAGATCCTCAGGGCCGACGGCATCGAACTGCATGCCATCGCCACGCCCGGTCACTCCCCCGGATCGACCTGCCTCTACGCCCCGGCACTGGGCGCGCTGTTCTCCGGCGACACCCTGTTCTGCGGCGGACCGGGCGCCACCGGGCGGTCCTTCTCGGATTTCCCGACGATCCTGGACTCGATCAAGAACAAACTCGGCAACCTTCCGGCCGACACCGTCGTCTACACCGGACACGGTGACTCGACCACCATCGGCGGGGAACTGGTGAACTACGACGACTGGGTCAAACGGGGTAGTTAAACCGACTCGGCGCAACTGCGCGGGTCGATCAGGATCTTCGCGTGCTTCTCCGGATCGCCGAGTGCCTCGAATGCCGAAGCGACCCCGCCGAGACCGACCTTGCCGGTCACCAGAGCCGAGCCGTCGAGCTTGCCGTCGGCCAGCATGTGCAGGGTGTCGTAGAACTCCAGCGGGGTGTAGCCGAACACGAACCGGACGTCGATCTCCTTGCCCAGCGCCATGGTCGGCCTGATCTCATCGGTGCCCATGCAGACGCCGACGACGATCACTCGCGAGTTCAGCGGCGCGGCGGCCAGGACGCCGTCGATCATTCCCGGCACGCCGACGCATTCGAAGATCACCGGCCGCTTCGGGCGCGCGGCGCCGACGGCGTCCACCGCCCGGTAGACGTGGGACCAGCCGGGAAGCCGGCGCAATTTGCTCATCGAGCCGAGCGCGAGCTCGTACAGGTCGGGGGTGTTGGTCAGCATTCCCTTCGAGACAGCCTTCTCGTAGGGCGAGTCGACCGTCGGGTCCACCACGATGTCCGCGCCACAGCGGACGGCCAGGGCGCGACGCCCGGCGGAGAGGTCACTGGCGACGACGGTGTCCACGCCCCGCGCCTTGAGTTGGCAGATCAGCATCAACCCCACCGGACCACACCCGACGACGATCGCGGTGTCGCCCCGCTTGATCTCGCTTCGCCGCACCGCATGCAGTGCCACCGACATGGGTTCGGTCAGCGCGGCAACATCGACCGCCAGACCGTTGGGCACACCGAACGTGATCGAGGCCTCGGCCAGGACCAATTCGGCATAGCCGCCGGGCGCAAGCGGAGACAGCCCGGTCAGTTGCACCCCGCCATGGGATCGCACCAGCGGGAAGGACACCACGGTCATACCCTCTGTGAGCGCCTTCGGCGTCTTCGGTCCGCGTTCGGCGATGACGCCGGCGAATTCGTGCCCCATCACCGTCGGGGTGTCGCCGCGCATGAAGTCGCGGTAGCCGATCTCGGCCATCACGTCGGTCAGCTCGTCGGCGTGATCTTTGGCGTGCAGATCGGACCCGCAGATACCGCAGGCCCGTACCTCGAGGACCAGCTGCCCTTCCCCCGGGCGAGGATCGGGCAGGTCGAGGACCGATAGCACTCCGTGTTCGCAGCTGACAGCCTTCACCGCAATGAGTCTAGACCGCTATCGGCCTTCCAGGATCCGACGCTTCTCGGCCTCGAACTCGGCTCCGGTCAGCGCACCTGAATCCCTCAGTGCCGCAATGGTCTTCAGCTGTTCCAGACGCACACCCTCATCGGTGGGAACATAGGGCTCGGCAATCGGGTCAGACGGCCCGGAAGGCGTAACTCGACGCTGTCGTCGCCGGAACCACCAGACCGCGACGGCCAGGTCGGTGCTGATGACAGACAGCCCCACGAACACCCAAATCAGATAATCCGAGGAACTGCCGCGGCCGAACGCCAGCCGCGGGTCCACATAGCCGCCGATCGGCCCGCCGGTGGTGATCTGGTAGCTGCCCGTGGCCGGCACCTGCATCACCCACACCAGGCGGTGGGCATCGTCGTTGACGCTGACGGTGGCGCCGAGATCCTCGGTCACCTGCGGATCGGCGACACCGGCCGGTGGGTCGATACCCAACGTCAGCGGCGGTACCGACAACCCGCGCCCGCCATAGCCCCTGACATGAAAGCTGACGGCGACCTCACCGGCGGGCAATTCGATCGCCCCCGAGCCGGGGATCGGCAGTTCGCCGTACTCGCTGTACTTGTCGGCGACGAAGCTGAGCACCGCAGTGGTGATCAACCCGCCCACCGACAGCACAGCCACCATCCCGACCAGGATCGAGATCACCCGGGCGACACGTTGGGTGTTCATCAGCGCAGTGTGGCATGTGGGGCTACGGTCGCGACATGTCTGCTCGCGAATTGAATCCCGCAGTGCGGTTTGCTCTGCACAACTGGATCCCGATCACACTGTTCGTTCTGGCCGCCGCCTTCATCGGCCAGAATCGAGACAGTCAGCGGATCCACCTGCTCTGGATGACCGTGGAATCCCCGATGTGGTTGCTGCTGTCGCTGATGCTGCTGCTCGGGATCGTGGTAGGCGCCCTGCTGAATCGGCGACGCGCCAAGTAATTCAGCGAATGGTGCCGCGGCCCGGAATCAGCGGAAGGTCAAGGGCGGTAACCCATCCCGGCGGCAGGTCGTTGACCGCCGGAACGGCGTTGAGGGCACGCAACCCGGTGGCCAGACACCCGGCGGTGGCGGCGTCGCGGCCGGATCCATCGGTGAACCGGAATGCGGTTTCCTGGAAGATGCTCGGTGTTCCCTCTATGTCGACGCGATAGACGTCGTCCTGGTCACCGGATGGCCAGTCCGGGGCGGCGTCGCGCCCGATCCGGTTCACATGCTCGAGCTGGATCCGGGTCTCTCCCCTGTAGACGCCGTTGATGGTGAACCGCACCGCGGCCACCTTCCCCGCCTCGATGACACCCTTGACGGTCGTGCGCTCGGTCGGGGTCACCCACTTGTCCCACGTGGTGGTGATGCTGTCGAGTTCGATCCCGGCCGCGTGAGCGATCATCGGAACGGTGGCACCCCAGGCGAACACCAGGATGTCGGAGTTCTGGAGCAGCGGCGCGAATTCCGGCTCCCGCCCGATCCCCATCTCGAACTCGTAGTCACCCTCGTAGTTGGTGTAGTCCAACAGTTCCGAGGCGCGCACCCGGCGCACCTCCGAACACAGGCCCATCAGCGTCATCGGGAACAGGTCGTTGGCGAAACCCGGATCGATGCCGGTGGTGAAGCACGAGGCGCCGCCGGCCGCGCAGGCCTCGGCGATCGGCTCAATCCAGTTCGGTGGATTCAGGTGCATCTTCGGCCACACCCACGGCGTCATCGCCGTAGAGCACACGTCGATGCCGGCCCGCAGGAACCGCCCGATCACGTCGATATTGGCCTCGGCCTTCGCGGCGGTGGGGCCGTAGTGGACCAGCGCATCCGGTTTCAGCGCGATGAGCGCATTGACGTCATCAGTGGCGACCACACCCACCGGCCCCGGCATGCCACAGATCTCACCGACGTCGCGGCCCACCTTGTCGGGATTGCTCACGCCGACGCCGACGAGTTCGAACTCGGGGTGTCCCAATACCTCGGGGATGATCATCTTCCCGACGAAACCGGTCCCCCAGACCACGACACGTTTGGTCATATCAGTGAGTTCCATTCTCCCGCAGCTTGTACCGTCGTTCAGCGTAGATGAGGTCGTCGCGCCACAGCCGGGCGGCGACAAGGCGCATCAGGGGTTGAAGCACCGGCGCCGCTCTCATCGACATGCGGAAGCCGGCCCGGCCGGATGATGCGATGAGCGCCTCGATCACCGCGGTTCGGGGACGACCGTCGGGTCCCGGTCCGATCGGGGTGGCGTGGGTTTCGACCACGCTGCCGGCGCCTTCACCTTCGACGATGTGCATGATGATGGTGCGCGGTTCCGGAGCGGCGAACTCGGCGATCACCGGCACTCCCACGCGTCCGAGGTGGAAGGTCACGGCGACCTGGAAGACGTCCGCGTCTTCGGCGGCGTCCACCGGCGGTGCGCTGAGCACCTTCAGTTGAGCGAACGAGTGCGGATGAAACCAGGCGCCGTGCCACGGATCGAGCCGGTTGGCGATCACGTCACTGGGTTCGCACGCCCCCTCGAGCCGGGTGACGGCTGCCAGCCGCGGCCCGATCGGGCGCACCGGTAGGACGGGAGCATCCAGCGGCGCTTCCCCGCCGGCTTTGTCCAGCCGGACCCACACCAGCACGCCATCGTCATGCGCGGGCAGCGGTTTCCAGCCGAACTCGCGACGGCCCTCCAGTCGCAGCCCGTGCCACGGGCAGATCAGCCCGCCGCACTGGACCCTTCCCGTGGAAAGGTCGGCCCCCAGGTGCGGACAGGACCCCGGGCCGACGTGCACAGCACCCTGATCATCACGCCAGGCCACCACCTCGGACCCGGCGACACTGGTGCCGTACGGTCGGTCCGCGCGAATGTCGGTGCTGGCCGCGATGACGTACCAGTTGCCGCTGGGTCTGGCCAGCGCTCGCCGCAGTGCGGCATCGATCAGAGCGGGCTGGGCGTCCGCGTAGGTCGGCGGCAGGGTAGCCCAGTCGATCTTCGGAATGATCTGCAGCGGATTGTCTTTCGGCACCCGGTCGGCGATCCTGGACCACAGATCCATTCAGCCCGCCCCTCTCTCTGCCAGGCCCCGCAGGATCGGTGAGCGTCCCCGGACCGGCACCGTGTGCAGGGTGTGCCCACTGACACCCCAGCCGGCCAGCAGCCCATTGGCCGCCGAGAAACCCGTGGTGGCCGCCCGTTCCATCAGTGCCACCGGAAGGTCGATACGAATCCCGTCACCGGCGAGCATCAGGCCGGGAACCGGCGTGTCCACCGTCGGACGGCTCGCAAAGGACCCCGGAGAGAACAGTGGACAGTCCTGTCTGAACAGAATCTGCTCGGACACCACGCCGGCCCGGGCGGTCTCCGGGTAGATGTGGTGCAGCCGCGACAGCATCTTCTCCCGCAGACCCTCGAACGGTGGCGGGTCCATCACCGAGTAGGAGTGCACTTCAACCACCGAGCCGCCGTGCTCCCGCGCCCACTCGGCGGCCTGGCTCTCGTAGCGGCTCACCACGCTGATGTTGTCGACCGGCTCCAGACCGCCGGTTCCGAGGAAGGCTGGGCGGTCAGGGTTCACGGGCGCATCCAGCCACAGCCGCTGCACGACGAACGGCGGTGCGACCTTCATCGCGGCCACCCGCTGTCGCCACCCATCGTCACCCAGACCCGGTGAGGACGCCACGATCTTCTGCAGTCCGCCGACGTCGGTGGCCAGCACCACACCGTCGGCATCGATGACCGCATCCGCGGTGCGGACCTGAAATCTGCGCGAACCGCCGCCGGTGATCGACTCCGCCGAGACCCCGGTGTGGAACTTCACTCCCTGGCCGGTGAGGTACTCGCCCAACGGGTTCCACAGCGCGGTGTCGAAGTTGGACTTCGCGACATCGAAGACCAGCCCCTCGCTGGACCCGAGGAAGTAGATGTGGAACATCGCCGCCAACTCCGCCGCCGAGAGACGTTCCGGCCTGGCGAAGAAACTGCGCGCGAACACCTCGAAAGCCAGGTGGCGGGCGGCGATTGGGAAGTTGATGTCCTTCAGGAAGCTCTCCGCGTCCTGATGGTCGAGCTGATCGTAGATGCCCGGCACCGAGACCGCGGCAAGCGGAGCGGCGGCTTTCGCCTTGATCCGCACCAGATCGCGAAACCGGAACGTGGGGCTGCGCAG
>NZ_JBPCSX010000213.1:0-6000 GCF_051006775.1 Mycobacterium sp. | reverse complement strand
GGGTTCGGGTTCGGGTTCGGGTTCGGGTTCGGGTTCGGGTTCGGGTTCGGGTTCGGGTTCGGGTTCGGGTTCGGGTTCGGGTTCGGACTCGGACTCGTAGACCACCACGGCCTCATGCTCGGCGTCCGGTGTGGTCTCGTAGACCACCACTGTCTGATCGTCCTGAGCGACCGCCGGCTCCGGCTCAGGTTCGACGAGTTCGGCTTCCAACTCGGTCTCGACAGCCAGTTCCTCGGCCTGGACGGTCTCGACGAACTCGGTCTCGTCCTCGGTTTGGTCCCCGGTGTCATCCCCGGTTTCGTCCGCGATGTAATCCGGCGTGAGGTCCTCAGCGCTCACGCCGGCGTCGCCGACGGCGACGGCGTCCTCCTGCTCATGTTCGCCGGCCACGGCAGCGGCGGCGATGATCCCGGTGCTCTTGGCCGCGGCCACCAGGTCCTCGGTCCATTCCTCGAAGGGCGACTCGCCGTCATCATGGTCGGGCTCGCGGTTGCCCTCCAACGATGCCGGATCCTCACGGCCCTTCGGCGCCAGCAGGATGTAGACCACGGCGCCGATGAAGACGAACGTCGCAGTGAAGACGTTGATGCGGATTCCGGCGATGAGGGTGGCGGTGTCGTCGCGCATCAACTCCACCCCGAACCGTCCGACCGAGTACGCGGCCACGTAGAGGGCGAACAGTCGGCCATGGCCCAGGCGGAACTTCCGGTCGGCCCAGATCAGGAAGAAGAACACCAACACGTTCCACAGCAGCTCGTAGAGGAACGTGGGATGGACGACCGCGGCGACCTGGCCGGTCGAGATGCCGTCCAGCGAGTGGACGTCCACCACGCCGGAGGAATCACGGCGGTAGAAGACCTCCATACCCCAGGGCACGGTGGTCTCCCGACCGTACAACTCCTGGTTGAAGTAGTTGCCCAGCCGTCCGATCGCCTGAGCCAGCACGACGCCCGGCGCGACGGCGTCTCCGAATGCCGGCAGCGGAATCCCCCTGCGACGACAGGCGATCCAGGCCCCCACACCACCGAGCGCGATGGCGCCCCAGATACCCAGGCCGCCTTCCCAGATCTGCAGCGCCGCGCCGACGCCGGCACCGCCCTCGCCGAAGTAGGTTCGCCAGTCCGTCATCAAGTGGTAGAGCCGGCCGCCGATCAGACCGAAAGGCACCGCCCACAAAGCGATGTCATAGATGACTCCGCGCTCGCCGCCGCGCGCCACCCATCGACGGTCACCGATGACCAGCGCCACGATGATGCCGGCGATGATGCACAACGCGTAGGCCCGGATCGGAACGGGACCGAGGTACCAGACGCCCTGCGTGGGGCTCGGGAAGTAGGCAAGAACCGTTGTCGTCACGAAGCAGGCACCTTCTCTCGCACTCCCGCGGCCAGTTCCCCGGTCAGGGCCCGCACCGCGGGCACCCCATCACTGAGCGCGGACACCAGCGCCGAACCAACAATGACACCGTTGGCGAAGTGAGCGATCTCGGCCGCCTGCTCCCGCGAGCGCACACCGAGGCCGACGCCGATCGGGATGTCGGAGACCTCCCGCACCCGCTGCGCCAGGCTAGGCGCGGCGTTGGAGACGGCGTCGCGGGTGCCGGTCACCCCCATCGTGGATGCCGCGTAGACGAACCCGCGGCAGGCGTCGACGGTGCGGGCCAGCCGTTCCGGTGTCGACGAGGGTGCCACCAGGAAGATGCGGTCCAGATTGTGCTGCTCAGCGGCGATCAACCACTGATCGGCTTCATCAGGGATCAGATCGGGCGTGATCAGTCCCAGACCACCGGCCGCGGCAAGGTCACGGGCGAAGGCGTCAATGCCGTAGTGCAGCACCGGGTTCCAGTACGTCATCACCACTGCATTGCCGCCGGCGGCGCTGATCGCCTCAACGGCCCGAAGGGTGTCGCGCACCCGAACCCCACCCTGCAGGGCGGTTTCGGTGGCGGTCGCGATCACCGGACCGTCCATACCGGGATCGGAGTAGGGAACGCCGACTTCGATGATGTCGCAATCGGCGCTGATCGCCACCATCGCTTCGATGGAGGTCTCCACATCGGGATAGCCGGTCGGCAGGTAGCCGATGAGCGCCGCGCGTCCCTCGGCGCGGCAGGCGTCGAAGATCGGCCCGAGCCGGCCGGCCGGACTGTGCTGGACGGTCATGAGGCCCCGGGTCCCGCTCCGTCGAGCAAACCGAACCAGCGGGCGGCGGTCTCCACGTCCTTGTCGCCCCGCCCGGACATGTTGATCAGGATGATCGCGTCGGGACCGAGTTCGGCCGCCAGTTTCACCGTTCCGGCCACCGCGTGGGCGGACTCGATCGCCGGAATGATTCCCTCCAGCCGGCACAGCAGACCGAAAGCATCCATGGCCTCCGTGTCGGTGATCGGGCGGTACTCCGTGCGGCCGAGATCCTTGAGGAAAGCATGTTCGGGCCCGACGCCGGGGTAATCCAATCCCGCTGAGATGGAATGGGATTCGACGGTCTGACCATCCCGGTCCTGCAGCAGATAGGAATACGAGCCCTGGAAGGCCCCGGGCGTTCCACCGGAGAAGGTAGCCGCATGCCGACCGGTTTCCACGCCGTCACCGGCCGCCTCGAAACCGATGAGCCGGACGGTCGGATCATCAAGAAAGGCATGGAAGATGCCGATCGCGTTGGACCCACCACCAACGCAGGCGGTAACGGCATCGGGAAGCCTGCCGGTCTGGAACAGCATCTGCGCGCGGGCCTCCATACCGATGACGCGCTGGAAGTCGCGGACCATCATCGGGAAGGGGTGAGGTCCTGCCGCGGTTCCGAAGCAGTAGTAGGTGCGATCGGCGTTGGTCACCCAGTCCCGGAACGCGTCGTTGATCGCATCCTTGAGGGTTTTCGAACCGGACTCCACCGCAACGACTGTGGCTCCCAGCAGACGCATCCGCGCCACGTTGAGCGCCTGGCGGGCGGTGTCGACCGCACCCATGTAGATCACGCACTCCAAACCGAGCAACGCGCAGGCGGTGGCGGTCGCCACGCCGTGCTGTCCGGCGCCGGTCTCGGCGATGACGCGGGTCTTGCCCATCTTCTTGGCCAGCAGTGCCTGACCCAGCACATTGTTGATCTTGTGTGAGCCGGTGTGGTTGAGGTCCTCGCGCTTGAGGAAGATCCGCGCTCCGCCGGCGTGCTCGCTGAGCCGGGACGCCTCGTACAGCGGTGAGGGCCGGCCGGCGTAATGGGTCTGCAGCCGGTCGAGTTCATCGAGGAAGGTCTGGTCGGTGCGCGCCTTCTCGTAGGCGGCGGTGACCTCCTCGATGACCGCCATCAGCGCCTCGGGCACATAGCGCCCGCCGTACACGCCGAAATGCCCGCGGGCATCAGGGTCATGGGTGGTCGACTCGGCGACGGCCGCGCTGGTGCGCGGCAGGTGGGGTGTGGAGGTATCGGCCATCTCAGAAAACCCGCAAGGACGTCAGCGGACGGGTTTCGGGCACGACGGATGCGCGCCGGCGGTCACCAGGTCTGACACCGCGGTCCGGGGATCACCACTGGTGACCAAGCCTTCGCCGACCAGCACGGCATCCGCGCCGGCTCCCGCATAGGCCAGCAGATCGGCCGGACCCCGCACCCCGGACTCCGCGATCCGGATGATGTTCGACGGCAGCCCGGGGGCGATCCGCCCGAAGCAGTTGCGGTCCACGCTCAGGGTCTTGAGGTCGCGGGCGTTGACACCGATCACGCGGGCACCGGCCTGCAGTGCGCGGTTGGCCTCTTCCTCGGTGTGCACCTCGACCAGGGCGGTCATCCCCAGCGATTCGGTGCGCTCCAGCAGCGACTCCAGGGCCGGTTGGTCGAGGGCGGCGACGATCAGCAGGAGCATGTCCGCACCGTGCGCCCGGGCCTCGTGGATCTGGTACGGGCGAACAATGAAGTCCTTGCGCAGCACCGGAATCTCGACCGCCGCGCGCACCGCGTCGAGGTCGGCCAGCGAGCCCTTGAACCGGCGTTCCTCTGTCAGCACACTGATGACCCTGGCGCCGCCGCTCTCATAGGCCCGGGCCAGTTCGGCCGGATCCGCGATCGCAGCGAGTTCCCCGCGAGAGGGACTGGCCCGCTTGACTTCCGCGATCACTCCGATGCCGGGTTTGCGCAAGGCGGCCATCACGTCGCGCGGAGCGGGCGCCGCCTCGGCGGCCGCTTTGACCTCGGCCATGCTCACCAGCGCCTCACGGGCGGCAACGTCTGCACGGACTCCTTCAACGATGGAGTCGAGAACGGTTGCCGAACTCATGACGGGTTGGTCCCCCTGGGCGCTTTCGGACGATCAATTCGCGGTCTGTCAAGACCATCGGTCGTTGACCTGCAAAGCGTATCCGCACCGCAGTCGGCACCTGTCACCGACCCTGGTCCGTCGGGTCGCCATCGGTCGGGTCCCGACCCTCATCGAGGGCGTCCCACATCCCGCGCTCGGAGACCCCGGGGGTATCGGACCCACTGCCGACCGGGTCCGATCCGGCCGACGGATGGACTGTCCCGGCCGACGTCCGCATCAGCAACACCGCCGCCACCAGTGCACAGAACGCTGATCCGAGGGTGATGGCGGCACCGGCCGGGTACCGCTGACTCTCCACCAGGGTGGCGATCGGGACGCCGGCCAGTGCCGCGCCGCGCGGGCCGACGTCGGGCATGACGAACAGGCTCACCCCGAGGTATCCCAGAACCAGGCAGCTCGCCGCGACCAGCAGCGCGACCAATCTCAGCCATACGCCCCGCACCGAGAGCCCGGCCACCGCGGCGGCCAGCAGCAGCAGCGCCAGCGGGAGCAGCGCGTTGGACCAGGTCGCACCCACCAGATCGATGGCCTTCGGTTGGCCCAGTCCGTCGGCGGACCGCACCGACACCCAACGCATCCGAGAGGCCGCCCACAACCCGCCGGCGGCGATCACCAGCAGCAGTTGGGCAATTCGGATCACGGCGCTGTCAGCGTTTCGGCGGCGGCGATCGCACTGAGCACCGCCCTGGCTTTATTGGCGGCCTCGGTGTACTCGTAGGGCCCGTTGGAGTCCGCGACCACACCACCGCCGGCCTGCACGTAGGCGGTGCCGTCCCGCATCAGCGCGGTGCGGATCGCGATCGCGAAGTCGGCGTTACCCGCGAAGTCGAGATAACCGACCACACCGCCGTAGAGGCCACGACGGGTCTTCTCGACCTCTTCGATGAGTTCCATCGCGCGCACCTTCGGTGCGCCCGAGAGAGTGCCGGCCGGGAAACAGGCGGTCACCGCGTCCAGCGCGGTGCGGCCCTCGGCCAGCTCACCGATCACCGTCGACACCAGGTGCATGACGTGGCTGTACCGCTCGATATGGCTGTAGTCCTCGACCCGCACGGTGCCCGGCACGCAGACCCGGCCGAGATCGTTGCGGCCGAGGTCGACGAGCATCAGGTGCTCGGCGCGTTCCTTCTCATCGGAGAGCAACTCCTTCTCGAGAAGGTGATCCTCCTCCTCGGTGTCGCCGCGCCACCGGGTGCCGGCGATCGGGTGGGTGGTCGCCCACCCGTCCTGCACGGTCACCAATGCCTCGGGGCTGGATCCGACGATCGAAAACGCCGTCTCCCCAGCCTCATTCGGGATGTGCATCAGGTACATGTACGGGCTGGGGTTGGTCACCCGCAGCATCCGGTAGACGTCGATCGGGTCGGCGTCGGTGTCCATCTCGAAGCGCTGGGAGGGCACCACCTGGAATGCCTCGCCGGCTTCGATCTCGCCGACGAGTTTCTCGACGATCGCGCCGTACTCCTGCAGGGTGCGCTGCGAACGGTGCCGCGCTTCGGGCCGGGCGAAGGTCGCCACGGTGGATGGCAGCGGCTGACCGAGGGCCGCGGTCATCACGTCGAGTCGGGTGACGGCGTTGTCGTAGGCCTCGTCGACCCGGTCGTCGGTGCCGTTCCAGTTCACCGCGTTGGCGATCAGCGTGATGGTGCCCTCGTGGTGGTCGACGGCGGCCAGGTCGGTGGCCAGCA
>NZ_JBPCSX010000212.1:0-4706 GCF_051006775.1 Mycobacterium sp. | reverse complement strand
GTGTGCGATTCACCTTTGCCGAGGCAATGACCGACCCGAGCTACTACATCCCGCTGGCCCAGGCGGCCGAGGCCGCCGGGTACCACGCCATGACCATCCCCGACAGCGTGGCCTATCCCTTTGAATCCGACTCCAAGTACCCGTACACACCCGACGGGAACCGGGAGTTCCTCGACGGGAAGTCCTTCATCGAGACCTTCGTCATCACCGCCGCCCTGGGCGCTGTCACCACCAAGTTGCACTTCAACTTCTTCGTGCTGAAGCTGCCGATCCGCCCGCCCGCCCTCGTGGCCAAGCAGGCAGGCTCGCTGGCGGCGCTGATCGGCAACCGGGTCGGCCTGGGCGTCGGCACCAGCCCGTGGCCGGAGGACTACGAGCTGATGGGTGTGCCCTTCGCCAAGCGGGGCAAGCGGATGGACGAGTGCATCGAGATCATCCGCGGTCTGACGACCGGCGACTACTTCGAGTTCCACGGGGAGTTCTACGACATCCCGAAGACCAAGATGACGCCGGCCCCCACCAAGCCACTGCCGATCCTGATCGGCGGTCACGCCGACGCCGCATTGCGCCGGGCTGCCCGAAACGACGGCTGGATGCACGGCGGCGGCGAGGAAGATCTCGATGAGCTGATGGCCAAGCTCAACCGGTACCGCGAAGAAGAGGGCACCGCCGACAAAGACTTCCAGATCCACGTCATCTCCATCGACGGATTCTCGGTCGACGGCGTGAAGCGACTCGAGGACAAGGGCGTCACCGACGTCATCGTCGGCTTCCGGATTCCCTACATCAACGGACCCGACACCGAACCGCTGGATGCGAAGATCCGCAACCTGGAATGGTTCGCCGAGAACGTCATCGCCAAAGTCTGATCGGCTACAGCGGATCCCAGTTGGGTGTCCGCTTCTCGCGGTGTGACATCGCGGCCTCGCGCGGATTGTTGGTGAACCCGGACAGCACCTGTGTCCGATTCTCGATCTCCTTGGCGTGGCGCAGGCTGGGCGCGTCAAGAGCAGCGTTCAGTCCGGTCTTGGTCTGCCACACCCCGTAGGCGTTGTTCGCGGCGATACTGCGCGCCATCGTCAACGCTGCATCCATCAGTCCGGCTGCCGGGACCACCTCGTGCACCAGGTGAATGCGATAGGCCTCCTGCGCGTCGATGATCCGACCGGTCAGCATCAGTTCGCGGGCCACGCCGGCACCGACGATCCTCGGTAGCAGGTAGCTGGTTCCCATATCCATCGAGGAGAACCCGGCCTTGATGAACACCGACCCGAACCTGGCTTCGGCCGCGGCGATCCGGACGTCGCAGTGCAGCGCGTACGCCAGGCCTCCGCCGACCGCCACCCCGTTGACGGCGGCCACCACCGGGACCGGTAGCTCGTAGAGCCGCGTCATCTGATCGGCCAGCCGGACCTGGGCGTCGTAGGTCGTCTTGAACGACGCGGCCGCCGGTGCTGTCCAGGGCTTTCCGGTACCGGACAGATCGGCGCCGGCGCAGAACCCGCGGCCGGCCCCGGTCAGAATGCCCACCCGGTAGTCGCCGGACTCCAGTCTGGCCAGTGCGTCGTCGAGCCCGTCGAGCAATTCGCCATCGATGGCATTGAGCACCCCCGGGCGGTTCAAGGTGACACGGGCGATCTCGTCATCGATGACGTCGAATTCCACTGCGGGCATGCGCTGACGATAGCGACGTGCCCGCGCTACCGTACGTAGCCGTGGGATACCGCGCGCTCTTCCAGGCCAGCATCGACGATCCGGCGACCTTCTGGGCCGAGGCGGCCAAGGCCGTCTCCTGGACCAGAGCACCCGAGCGCGTCCTCGATGACAGCCGTCCCCCGTTCTACCGCTGGTTTCCCGATGCCGAGCTGAACACCTGCTTCAACGCGCTCGACCGGCATATCGCCGATCGCGGAGACCAGGCGGCACTGATCTACGACTCCCCGCTCACCGGTTCCCAACGCGTATTCAGCTATCGCGAATTACTCCATGAGACTTCACGTTTCGCCGGAGTGCTGCGGGAGCTGGGCGTTGGAGCGGGTGACCGCGTGGTGCTCTACATGCCGATGATCCCGGAGGCGGTAATCGCGATGCTCGCCTGTGCCCGGCTGGGTGCGGTGCACTCGGTGGTGTTCGGCGGGTTCGCAGCACACGAACTCGCGACCCGAATCGACGACGCCCGGCCGACGGTGATCGTGTCGGCCTCCTGCGGTGTCGAGCCGTCCCGGGTGGTGGAGTACAAGCCGATGCTCGATCACGCCCTCGAATTGTCCGAGCACCAGCCCGACGCCTGCGTGATCGTGCAGCGTGATCGGCACCGCTGTGAGCTGACCCCGGGCCGCGACGTGGACTGGGCCGACGTGATGGCCACCGCTTCGCCTGCCGATCCGGTTCCGGTCGCGGCCACCGACCCGCTCTATGTGCTCTACACCTCCGGCACCACCGGTAAGCCCAAGGGCATCCTGCGCGATAACGGTGGCCACGCCACCGCGCTGATGTGGACCATGAAGAACATCTATGACATCGAACCGGGCGACGTGTTCTGGGCCGCCTCCGATGTCGGCTGGGTGGTCGGACACTCCTACATCGTGTACGGCCCACTGCTGGCCGGCGCCACCACCGTGCTCTACGAAGGCAAGCCGATTGGCACGCCCGACCCTGGCGCGTTCTGGCGCCTGGTGGCCGAGTACGGGGTCAAGGTGCTCTTCTGCGCACCGACTGCGATCCGGGTGATTCGTAAGGAGGATCCCGACGGGTCGCATATCGGCCGCTACGACCTGTCATCGCTGCGGTATCTGTTCCAGGCCGGCGAACGGCTCGATCCGGACACTTACGCGTGGGCGACTGAGAAGCTCGGCATTCCTGTCATCGATCACTGGTGGCAGACCGAGACCGGCTGGTCAATTGCCGCTAATCCTGTTGGGATCGAACATCTTCCGCTGAAACCAGGTTCACCCACGGTGCCGATGCCCGGCTATGACGTTCAGATTCTGCGCCCCGATGGATCCGGTTGCGAGCCTGGCGAGGAGGGCGCAATCTGCATCGGCCTGCCACTGCCGCCGGGCACCCTGCCTACGCTGTGGGGTGACGACGCGCGTTTCGAGGCGTCATATCTGTGCGAGCACCCCGGCTACTACCTGACAGGAGACGGTGGCTACATCGACTCCGACGGCTACCTATTCGTGATGGGCCGCATCGATGACGTCATCAACGTTGCTGGACATCGGCTATCGACGGGTGCCATCGAGGCTGTGCTTGCCGCCCACCCCGCGGTGGCCGAGTGTGCGGTTATCGGAGTGGCCGACGAGATCAAGGGTCAGGAGCCGCGCGGGTTCGTTGTCCTCAAAGCCGGGGCATCAGCCGATGGTCTCGAGAAGGAACTCGTCGCGTCGGTGCGCGAGGAGATCGGGCCAGTCGCGGCGTTTCGGCGGGTCAATGTTGTTGCGGCGCTGCCGAAGACCCGTTCTGGCAAGATCCTCCGCAAGACGATGCGTGGTATCGCAGACGGCCACGACGAGCCGGTGCCATCCACCATTGAGGATGCGAGCGTGCTGGAAGTGCTAAGGCCGATTCTGCTCGGCTGAGGCCTCCACCGTGATCTGTGGCTTGGCAACGATGAACGGCCCGCTGATCCTGCCCTGCGTGCCGTCCCCGTCCACGGTGGCGCCGTCGTTCGCGACTCCGCTGACAGTGCTGCCGTTCTGAACGGTGACTGTTGAACTCGGACTGTCGGCCGCAGCCACTGCGGCGCCGCCCAGACTGCCCAGGATGAGCATCCCGGCCGCGGCGATAGCGCTCATGAACGTTGCTGTTCTAGTCATCTTTCCAGTGCCCTTTCTATGAGGCCGTGCACGCGGCATCCATGCCGGAGTTGGTCCCCGGCGTCACCGGATTCAAGCGGTTGATCATTCCGGCCCGGGTCATATTGTTCGGAGCGCCGGCGGCCGGCGCGACATTGGTCGGCATCGTCATATTGCACGTCGAGGCGCCGGCATCGGTGGGGCTGGCCTGCGCCGCGGCACCCAGTCCGATACTGCCGAGGAAGATGCCGGCTGCCAGAGCGGATCCGGCGAGTGCGGTGCTGATGCTGCGGGCGATTCTGCCGTTCATGATGTTCTCCTTGTTGTGGGACCGACGTTTTCGGCGTTACGACAACTGTGGCCTGTGGGCCCCGGTGTTCCCGTCCGCCGTTCGGTCGGTCTGGAGGGTGAATCGACCGTCCCCCAATCGGCCTAATTCTTGTCGGACCGCCGCTTTATTATTCGAACATGAGTTCGGTAGTCGAGGCGCTCGCGGTGCTTGACCAGGCGGTCGAGATGCTCGGTGCCGCCGATCTGGACGCAGTGGGCGCCCTGGACCGCTACCGGGTGTTGGAACGGTTGGAGACCTCCCGGCGCCGCCAGGTCGCGATGGCCGGGTCACTGCTGTGTGGGCACGAGCATGTGCCCGGCTGCCCCCCACCACCGGTGGCCCTGGCCGATAGCCTGCGGATCAGCCGCCGCGAAGCCCGCCGGAGGATTCGTGACGCCGAACAACTCGCCCCACGGATCACCCTGACCGGGCAACCGGTACCCCCGGTGTTGCCGGCCACCGCGAAAGCCTGGGATGCCGGGATCCTCGACGGTGACCACCTGCGCACGATCCAAACCTTCATCCGCGACCTACCCGCCGACACCCACCCCGACGCCATCGCCAAGGCTGAGGAATTC
>NZ_JBPCSX010000211.1:0-69039 GCF_051006775.1 Mycobacterium sp. | reverse complement strand
AGACCGTCAGGCCGGTGCAGTTGAACCGGCGAGCGGCATGGCCGGCAATCCCAATTTGTTGTGATCCCACGAACGGACCCGGCTGGTGTTGATACGCACCGCGACCCGCTTGTTCATCATCATGTCGACGGCCGGTTTGAGGTCATCGGTGTAGGGGCCGTTGTACCGCTCCCACACGCTCACTCCAACTTTGAAGATGGTGGCCGGGTCGTCGTGAATCTCGGCCACACCCTCGAAGGCGACGCCGCGCAGGCTGTCGTAGGTCATACCGTCCTCGATCAGGAAGCTCACCTTCGGATTGCGGCGCAGATTGACCACTTTCTGGGACTTGATCTTGGTCTCGACCCAGATCTCGCCGTCGAGCAGCGCGTACCACATGGCCACCAGGTGCGGCTGACCCTCTGGGCCGACGGTGGCCATTGTGCCGGTGCGGCTGCGCGCCACGAACTCGGCGATCTCATCGTCGGCCATGACGATCTGCGTGCGCTGCTTGTTGCCCGAGCTGATATCCATGGCCCTCAGTGTGGCAGGCGGGTCACAGTCGCCGGGTGAGATCCTCGCTCGCCGCCAGAAGTTCGGCCGCCCAGCGCATGCCGGGCCGGCGTCCGATTCGGTCGATCGGGCCCGACACCGACACCGCCGCGATGACGTATCCGGTCCGGTCGCGCACCGCCGCCGAGACACTCGCCACGCCCGCCTCCCGTTCGGCGACGCTCTGAGCCCAACCGCGGCGGTGAACCTCTGCAAGGGTGCGTTCAGTGAAGGTCGCCGACGCCAGCACCGCCCGCTGGGTTTCCGGATCGCTGTAGGCCAGCAGCACTTTGGCGGCCGATCCCGCCGTCATCGGTAGCCGGGCGCCGACCGGCACGGTGTCGCGAAGGCCCGCGGCGGGTTCCAGCGCCGCGATGCAGACCCGCTCGGTGCCCTCACGGCGATAGAGCTGAACGCTCTCCCCGGTGGCTTCCCGCAGCTGCGGCAGCACCACGTCGCCGGCCCGCAGCAGGGGATCGTCCACGCTGGCGGACAGCTCGGTGACACCAGGCCCGAGCTGCCAGCGGCCGATATCGTCACGGGCCAGTAGGCGATGGCACTCCAGGCCGGCGGCCAGCCGATGTGCGGTGGCGCGGGGCAGTCCGGTCCGCTCGCACAATTCCGCCAGCCCGCACGGTGAGGAGGCGACCGCGTGCAGTACGGCCACCGCTTTGTCGAGCACGCCGATGCCGCTATCCTGTCCCATATCGGGATATTAGCGTCTCACTATGTGGGATGGATAGCTGTACCGGAAGTGAGATGAGTCCAATGGCCGAGTCCGACAAGCCCAGAACCCTGCCGGAGAAGGTGTGGGCGGACCATGTGGTGACGGCCGGCGCCGGCGCCGGCGCGGCACGTGAGCCCGACCTGATCTACATCGATCTGCACCTCGTTCATGAGGTCACCAGCCCGCAGGCGTTTGACGGCCTGCGACTGGCCGGGCGCCCAGTGCACCGGCCCGATCTGACCATCGCCACCGAGGACCACAATGTGCCGACGGCCGATATCGACAAGCCGATCGAGGATCCGGTTTCGCGTATCCAGGTGGACACGTTGCGACGCAACTGCGCGGAGTTCGGCATCCTGCTACACCCGATGGGTGATGCCGAGCAGGGCATCGTCCATGTGATCGGACCGCAGTTGGGGCTGACCCAGCCGGGTATGACGATTGTCTGCGGTGACAGCCACACCTCCACTCACGGCGCGTTCGGCGCACTGGCGATGGGAATCGGTACCTCGGAGGTCGAGCATGTGCTCGCCACCCAGACTCTTGCGCTGCGTCCGTTCAAGACGATGGCTGTCAACGTCGACGGCCAACTGCCGCCCGGAGTGACCGCGAAGGACATCATCCTGGCGGTGATCGCCGAGATCGGTACCGGCGGCGGACAGGGCTACGTCATCGAGTACCGCGGCAGCGCGATCGAGGCGCTGTCGATGGAGGGCCGGATGACCATCTGCAATATGAGCATCGAGGCCGGCGCCCGGGCCGGCATGGTGGCACCCGATGCGACCACGTACGAATATCTGCGCGGCCGGACCTATGCGCCGGCCGGCGCGGAATGGGACGTCGCGGTCGCCGCCTGGGAACGGCTGAAGACCGATGACGGCGCGAAGTTCGATACCGAGGTCTGGATCGATGCCGCTTCGTTGAGCCCGTTCGTCACCTGGGGCACCAACCCCGGTCAGGGTGTGCCGCTGTCCGGATCGGTGCCTGACCCCGCGCTGATGACCAGTGACGCGGATCGGCAGTCTGCAGAGAAGGCGCTGACCTACATGGATCTGCGACCGGGCACGCCGATGCGCGATATCGCCGTCGACACGGTCTTCGTCGGGTCCTGCACCAACGGGCGGGTCGAGGATCTCCGGGCGGTCGCCGAGGTACTGCGCGGACGCAGGGTCGCCGACGGCGTGCGGATGCTGATCGTTCCCGGATCCATGCGGGTGCGCGCGCAAGCCGAATCAGAGGGCCTCGGTGAGATATTCACCGCCGCCGGCGCCGAGTGGCGGCAGGCCGGCTGCTCGATGTGTCTCGGGATGAACCCCGATCAGCTCCGGCCGGGTCAGCGTTGCGCGTCGACGTCGAACCGAAACTTCGAAGGGCGGCAGGGCAAGGGCAGTCGCACCCACCTGGTCTCGCCTGATGTCGCCGCCGCGACAGCGGTGCGCGGCAGATTGTCAGCACCGGCCGATCTGGAGAACTGAGGAAATATGGAAGCCTTCCGCACCCACACCGGAATCGGCGTGCCCCTGCGTCACTCGAACGTCGATACCGACCAGATCATCCCGGCGGTCTACCTCAAGCGGGTGACCCGAACGGGTTTCGAGGACGGTTTGTTCGCCGCCTGGCGCAACGATCCGTCGTTCATCCTCAATCTCAGTCCCTTCGATCGGGGATCAGTGTTGGTCGCCGGCCCCGACTTCGGCACCGGATCCTCACGCGAACATGCGGTGTGGGCGCTGATGGATTTCGGCTTCCGCGTCGTCATCTCATCGCGGTTCGCCGATATTTTTCGGGGAAACGCCGGTAAGGCGGGTCTGTTGGCGGCGGAGGTGGCACAAGACGATGTCGAGCTGCTCTGGAAGCTCATCGAGCAGAGTCCGGGCTTGGAAATCGGTGTCAACCTTGAGGATCGAACGATCGCCGCGGGAACAGTGGTGGTGCCATTCACAATTGATGACTACACCGCATGGCGACTACTTGAAGGACTTGACGACATAGGCCTTACGCTGCGGAAATTGTCTGAGATCGAAACTTTCGAAGCGCGCCGGCCGAAGTGGAAACCGCGGATTCCCATAACGCCGCAATAACCTTGCGCTCGCCGGAATGCGGTACCGCAAGCCGCTGAAGGTGTGCTCCGCAACAAGCTTCGCGAATCGGTTTCACACGCTCACGGGCGGCAACCGAACGGAAAAAAATTTCCGAGCTTTTTGCTGTAAATGCGCGTGGCTCATGGATATCTGCGTGTTGAGGGTTTACCGTATGGCGCAGTCGGTCCAAAGCGGACCACTGTTTCGGAGGATTTGAATGAACAAAGCAGAGTTGATCGAGGTTCTCACAGAGCGCTTGGATGTTGACCGTCGTCACGCCGCGGATGTTGTTGAGGAATTGATCAGCGCCATCGTTCGTGCTGTCCATAAGGGCGAAAGTGTGACCATCACCGGCTTCGGCGTTTTCGAACGTCGCAACCGTGCCGCTCGCGTTGCGCGCAACCCGCGCACCGGTGAGACGGTCAAGGTCAAGCCCACATCTGTTCCCGCGTTCCGTCCCGGCGCCCAGTTCAAGCAAATTGTCTCTGGCGTCCAGAAACTCGCTGCAGAAGGTCCCGCTGTCAAGAGAGGCGCCGTGGGTGGCGCAGTAAGGAAGGCTGTTGTGGTTAAGAAAGTTGCAAAGAAGGCTCCCGCCAAGAAGGTCGTCAAGAAGGCCGCTGCCAAGCGCGTCGTCAAGAAGGCAGCGGCCAAGAAGGTCGTGAAGAAGGCGGCCGCTAAGAAGGTCGTCAAGAAGGCGGCTGCCAAGCGTGTCGTCAAGAAGGCCGCTGCGAAGCGTGTCGTCAAGAAGGCCGCTACCAAGCGCGTCGTCAAGAAGGCCGTCAAGAAGGCGCCTGCAAAGAAGGTTGTCCGGAAGGCCGCAGTCAAGAAGGCCGTGAAGAAGGCTCCGGCCCGCAAGGTCGCCGCCAAGAAGGTCGTCAAGAAGGCCGCTACCAAGCGCGTCGTCAAGAAGGCCGTGAAGAAGGCTCCGGCCCGCAAGGCTCCTGCCAAGCGTCGCTAGACATCAACGCAAGAATGCGCCGCGGACTTGGTCCGCGGCGCATTCTTGTTTCGTAACTCGTTTCGCTGCCCTCAGCTCAGCGGGCTCGCGATGTGGTCCGCCGCGACCAGCCGGCCCTCCGCAAGCGACAGCACCCAGGTGCTGCCCTTGCGATTTCGCGACTTATCCGGTTTGACCCCGTCGCGCGCACACCACCACTCGATCAGGTAGGGGATCACCCGGCCCTGAGTGCAGATGACAGGTGTGCCGCTCTCAGCGGCGATCTCCAGAACCCTTCGGTGCGCAGCCTTCGGCGATTCGGCGTAGGCCTCCTCGGTGAGCGTGGGTTCCCGCGTAATAGCGACACCGAGTTGCGCCGCCAGGGGTTCCACCGTCTGCCTGCACCGGACCCGATCGGCCGCGTAGATATCCGTCGCCCCGAATGCGAGTAACTGGGGTACCAATGACTTGGCCTGCGTGCGTCCCGCTCGGTCGAGCGGCCTCTTGCGGTCGTCACCCTTATAACGGGCCTTTCGTCCGGCGGTGCCGTGCCGGACGATCATGACCGTCTGGGTGTCGTAGGGGCGTTTGAGGAAACGTTCGAGCACTTTTCGGTCCAGCGGGTAACTGAGCCGCTCCGCGGCCTCCGCCGGCGGCAGCCAGAGCAGATCGTCGACCTCGCGACCGGGAACGAAGTCGCCACCTCGACTGCGGGCCGCCCAGTAGCGAACGACCTTGGTGCCGGTCGGGATCGGGTAGCTCACTTTCGCCACCCGGCGGCCCAGGTGAGCCCACTGGCCGGTCTCTTCGAAGATCTCGCGCACCGCGGCAACCGGTGCCGTCTCGCCGGGATCGATTTTCCCCTTCGGTATCGACCAGTCGTCGTATGAGGGACGGTGGATGACCGCGATCCGAGGTTCGCCCGATTCGGCGTCGGGCCGCCACAGCACCGCACCGGCCGCCTGCACCGTGACGCCTGCGGCCCGGCTTTTCTCAGCTATCTCGACTCCCTGGGTGAATGGCGGTGAACGGCTGCGTCAGCCCTGACGGTGCTTCTCCATGAGCCACCTCTGGTGATCGCGGACTTCCTGGCCGGCCTGCGGGGAGGCGGTCCAGGTGCCGTCGGGCCCGAGTACCCAGCAGCGTGTCGAGGGGTGCATCGCCGAATCCAGAACCTCGTTGAGATACCCAGTCAGCCGGCGGTCCTTGACCTGAGCCATCACCTCGACACGACGATCGAGGTTGCGGTGCATCATGTCGGCGCTGCCGATCCAGAACTCGTCGATCGCCCGGAAGTGCATCACCCGCGAATGCTCGAGGAACTCGCCGAGAATCGAACGCACCGAGATGTTCTCGGAGAAACCGTCCACCCCCGGGCGGAGCGCGCAGATGCCGCGCACCACGACCTCCACCCGCACACCGGCCTGCGAGGCCCGGTAGAGGCCGTCGATGACCTGTTCATCGACGATGGCATTGGCCTTCACCCGGATGCGGCCGTTGCCACCGTGGTGGTGCGCTGCGATCTCGTTTTCGATGCGCTCCAGAATTCCCTTGCGGATCCCGTGCGGGGCGACCAGAAGGTTGCGGTAGGACACCTTGCGTGAATAGCCGGTCAGGGAGTTGAACAGGTCGGTGAGATCGGCCCCGATTTCCGGTGATGCGGTCAGCAGGCCGACATCCTCGTAGAGTCGCGCGGTCTTCGGGTTGTAGTTGCCGGTCCCGATATGGCAGTACCGGCGGATGGTGGACCCCTCGCGACGTACCACCAGGCAGGTCTTGCAGTGTGTCTTGAGACCGACCATGCCGTAGACCACATGCACGCCCGCGTCTTCCAGTGCGCGTGCCCATTTGATGTTGGCCTGCTCATCGAACCGGGCCTTCAATTCGACCAGCGCGACGACCTGCTTGCCGGCGTCGGCTGCTTCGATGAGGGCGTTGATGATCGGTGAGTCTCCGGAGGTGCGGTACAGGGTCTGCTTGATCGCCAGCACGGCCGGGTCAGCGGCGGCCTGCTCGATGAAACGCTGAACACTGGTGGAGAACGACTCATAGGGGTGGTGGACCAACACGTCGCCGTCGCGCAGGGTGGCGAAAAGGCTCTTGCCCTCCCGGTCGACGAACGCCGGGTGGGTGGACGGGACGAAGGGGCGTTCCTTGAGCGCCGGGCGGTCCACGGCGTAGATCTGCCACAGCGATTTCAGATCCAGCAGACCGGGAACCTGGACCACATCGCCGGGATCGACATCGAGTTCGCGCAGTAGCAGACCGAGCATGTGCTCACTCATATTGCTCGAGATCTCCAGTCGCACCGGCGGACCGAAGCGGCGGCGGGCCAGTTCACGTTCCAGTGCCTGCAGCAGATCCTCGTCGCGGTCCTCGACGTCCATATCGGCGTTGCGGGTGATCCGGAAGGCGTGCTGCTCGACGATGTCCATACCCGGGAACAGTGAGGACAGGTAGGCGCCGATGAGTTCCTCCATCGGCAGGAACCGGATGGTCTCGGTGTGACCGTCGACGCTGTCGAGACGAATGAACCGATCGACGTTGTCGGGGACCTTCACACGGGCGAAGTGCTCGATGCCGTCCTCCGGTGACTTCACCGTGATCGCAAGGTTCAGGCTCAGCCCGCTGACGAACGGAAACGGGTGGGCCGGATCGACGGCCAGCGGCGTGAGAACGGGGAACAACTGGTCATTGAAGTATTTGGAGAGTGCGGGACGCTCGGATTCGGCGAGATCGTCCCACCGGACGAATTCGATGCCCTGCTCAGCGAGTGCGGGCCGCACCGATTCCATGAACACCTTCGCGTGGCGGGTGGCCAATTGCTGGGTGCGTTCGGCGATGCGGCGCAGCTGCTCGCGCGGGGTCAGCCCGTCGGCGGAGCGCACTGACAGTTGCATCTCGTCGCGGCGCTTGAGCCCGGCCACCCGCACCATGTAGAACTCGTCGAGATTGGAGGCGAAGATCGCCAGGAACTTCGCCCGCTCCAGCAGTGGCAGGGATGTGTCGGCCGCCAGTGCGAGCACGCGGGCATTGAAGTCCAGCCAGCTCAGTTCCCGGTTGAGGTAGCGCTGCTCGGGGAGTGCATCCTCAGCGGCTGCAGGGGTAGCGGCCGGGAGCGACTCGGGCGAGCGCTCGTCGATCTCAGTCATGTCCTCATCATTCCTCACCGGCGCCGGGCGTGTGCCGGTGTGTGCAATATGCCGCACAACCCGGGCGTGCCGGCGAACTAGCCCTGAACACGGGGTTAATCCGGCGGTAGGCGCCCATTGATGACGTCGGAGGTGGCCTGGCCGACGCCCAGCCGCCGTGCCTCGGCGAGATCCTCCGGGGTGTCGATATCGCACCGGAGTCCGGGCCAGTCGCCGGTGATTTCGGCGGCGCCGGACTCACGATGTCGCCCGGCCGAGCCGGCCCCGAATATCGGACCGGGATGCATTCCGAATCCGAACAGCGCCGCAGTCCCGGTCCCTTGGCGGTCGGCGACGAAACTGCGGCCGTGAAGCCGCGCGGCGGCCATGGCCTCGGCCAGCTCCGCGCTGCGCAGCGCCGGCAGATCGCCCTGCAGCACAACGATGTTGGACGTCGTGGGCCCCACCACGTCGCAGGCTGCCAGGATGGCATTGTTCAACGGGTCGGGGTGATCCGTCGGGGTGGGGTCGATCAGCACATCTGCCCCCAGTTTGCGGGCGGCCGCGGCTGCGGTGCGGTCGGGAGTCACCACCGTCAGCGATCCGACCGCAGGCACCGCCAACGCTGCGGTGAGGGTGTCGATCAGCATCGCCAGCACCAGATGGCGGCGTTGTTCGGCGTCGAACAGCGGGGAGAGGCGGGTCTTGGCAGCCGGCAGGTTCTTGACCGCGACGATAAGGCCGATATCGGGCACGTCGCTCATGGGGGCAATCCTGCCAGCGACCTCTGAGATTAAGTTGTAGGGGATGAGCGACTCGGTGGGTACGGCCGCGGTGATGGGGGCTGGCGCGTGGGGAACCGCGGTGGCCAAGGTGCTGGCCGACGCCGGTAACGAGGTCCGGCTGTGGTCCCGCCGCGCGGAGGTGGCCGAGGAGATCAACACCCGGCACATCAACTCGGCGTATCTGCCCGGGGCCGTGCTGCCGGGCGCGATCACGGCCACCACCGATGCCGCCGAGGCGCTGAACGGGGTCACCACGGTGCTGCTCGGTGTGCCATCCCAGACGCTGCGGTCCAACCTGGAGACCTGGCGGGATCATCTCGACAGCGACGCCACCCTGGTCAGCATGGCCAAGGGCATTGAACTCGGAACGCTGATGCGGATGAGTCAGGTGATCGCCGCGACCACCGGTGCCGAACCGGGTCGGATCGCGGTGGTTTCCGGACCGAATCTGGCCAGCGAGATCGCCGAGGAGCAACCGGCCGCGACGGTTATCGCGTGCACCGACTCGGGTAGGGCGGTGACATTGCAGCGCGCCCTGAGCACCCGGTACCTGCGGCCGTACACCAACACCGATCTGGTGGGCACGGAGATCGGCGGCGCGTGCAAGAACGTGATCGCATTGGCCTGCGGTATGGCCGCCGGCGTGGGATTGGGGGAGAACACCGCCGCGGCGATCATCACCCGGGGGCTGGCCGAAATCATGCGGCTCGGAATTGCTCTGGGCGCCAAGACCACAACGTTGGCCGGACTGGCCGGAGTCGGTGACCTGGTGGCCACCTGTACATCGCCGCACTCCCGCAACCGGAACTTCGGGCAGCGGCTGGGCCGGGGACAGTCATTGGCCGAGGCGATGCACGCCGGCGAGGGTCACGTCGCCGAGGGTGTCACCTCCTGCACGTCAATCCTCGATCTGGCATCCAGCTATGACGTCGAGATGCCGTTGACCGATGCGGTGCACCGGGTGTGTCACAAGGGATTGTCGGTCGACGAAGCCGTCGCACTGCTGCTTGGGCGCAGCACGAAAGCAGAATGACGTCATGACCGAGCGATACGGGGACTCCACCCGCACTGTCAAAGCGGTTGATTC
Organism: Mycobacterium sp.; assembly: GCF_051006775.1. Classification (GTDB taxonomy): domain Bacteria; phylum Actinomycetota; class Actinomycetes; order Mycobacteriales; family Mycobacteriaceae; genus Mycobacterium. Next base: position 59,760 of record NZ_JBPCSX010000211.1, on the reverse strand, counting down.
CGAGGCGGTTTCGGGGCGCCCGGTGGTCGCGCCACTGGTGTCGGCATCGACCTTCCACCTATCCCCGGACGAGGCGGGGGAATCTGACATCTATGGCCGGTACTCCAATCCGGGCTGGCGCCGGCTGGAGTCGGCGCTGGCTCATTTGGAAGGGGCCGTCGCAGCGCTGACTTTCGGGTCGGGCATGGCAGCGATCAGCGCTGCACTACGGGTGGCGGTCCGGCCGGGGTCAGTGCTCGTGGTCCCGATCGACGGCTACTACCAGACCCGCCGCTACGCCACCGCAAGCCTTGCACCGCTGGGTGTCAGGGTGCGGGAAGTGTCTGCGGCGGATATGTGCGAGGCCGCTGCGGACGCCGATGTGGTGCTCGCCGAGACCCCGACAAACCCCGCGCTGGATGTGGTCGATCTGTATCGGCTGGCCGGAATCTGCCACGGCCGCGGTGCGCGACTGCTGGTGGACAACACCGCCGCCACACCGCTTGGTCAGCAACCGCTGGCGCTGGGCGCGGACCTGGTGGTGGCCAGTGGTACCAAGAGTCTGGCCGGACACAGCGATCTGATCGCCGGATACGTCGCCGGAAGCGACCCCGAGATGATGGCGGCGATCGAATCCGAGCGGATGCTGGCGGGCCCTATTCTGGGCCCCTTCGAGACGTGGCTTCTGCTGCGCAGCATCGGCAGCTTCGGGTTGCGTTTCGAACGGCAATGCCAGAACGCGCAGGGACTGGCGACCGCCCTGCTGGGCCACCGGGCGGTGAAGTCGGTGCGCTACCCGGGCCTGACCACCGACCCGTCACACGCTGTCGCCGCCGATCAGATGCGCAGGTTCGGCGGACTGGTGTCGATCGAACTCGCCGATGCCGCTGCGGTGCACGCCCTGGTGCACGAGAGCGAACTGCTGGTGGCGGCTACCAGTTTCGGTGGCCTGCACACCTCGGTGGATCGCAGGGCGCGTTGGGGTGACGATGTCGCCGACGGTTTCGCGCGGATCTCGGCCGGTGTTGAGGACACCGACGATCTGGTCGCCGACGTCCTACGGGCTCTGGGCTAGCCTCTCTAGCTTGTGACCCGAATCCGTGTAGCCGTCGTCTACGGTGGCCGCAGTTCCGAGCACGCGATCTCGTGTGTCTCGGCGGGCAGCATCCTGCGTCACCTGGACCCGCAGCGATTCGAGGTCATCCCGGTCGGTATCACCCGCGACGGATCCTGGCTTCGCGAGGATGTCGACCCCGATCAATTGGCGATCAGCGACCGCACGCTGCCCGAGGTCACCGGCCACACCGACACCCCGCTTGCGCTGGCCGCCGAGATCCTGTCATCGGTCGACGTGGTCTTTCCGATCCTGCACGGCCCCTACGGGGAAGACGGCACCATCCAGGGCCTGCTGGAGCTGGCCGGGCTGCCCTACGTGGGAGCGGGTGTGTTCGCCAGTGCCGCCGGGATGGACAAGGAGTTCTCCAAGAAGCTGATGGGTGCAGCCGGACTGCCGATCGGGGACTATGTCGTACTGCGTCCGCGTCAGCCGCTGCCGGCCGCCGACGACATCGAACGGCTCGGCTTCCCGCTCTTCGTCAAACCCGCCCGCGGCGGCTCGTCGATCGGGGTGAGTCGAGTGCTGACTCCCGGTGAACTGCCGGGAGCAATCGCCGAGGCCCGCCGGCATGACCCGAAGGTCATCGTGGAGGCCGGTATCGAGGGCCGCGAGTTGGAATGCGGTGTGCTCGAGTTCCCGGACGGCTCGGTGAGGGCCAGCGCCATCGGTGAGATCAGAGTGGCCGTCGGTGACCGCGACGACAACTTCTACGACTTCGAGACCAAGTATCTCGACGACGCCGCCGAGCTCGACGTGCCGGCGATTGTCGATGGACAAGTCGCAGATACATTGCGGCACTTGGCAATCCAAACCTTCAGCGCGCTCGATTGCCAGGGATTGGCTCGCGTCGACTTCTTCCTCACCGACGACGGTCCGGTGATCAACGAGATCAACACCATGCCCGGATTCACCACCATCTCGATGTTCCCGCGGATGTGGGGGGCAAGCGGGGTGGACTATCCGACACTGGTCGGAACCATGGTCGAGACCGCACTGGCCCGCGGCATCGGTCTGCGCTAACGCGCCGGCCGGATCGGTATCGCGGGCATGGTGCGCCCTATCACCTCGGAGAGCGCCTGGATGGGTGTCGGGCCGGAGCCATCCGGAAGCGTGAGGGCCACATAGACCGGACGGTCCACACTGACCCAGGTACTGCGGGCCAGTCCGGCGTCTGCAAGGCGGAACCACCCCACGTCGTCGACCATCTGGATGGGTGAACCCACCACGAACTCGGTGGGTCGGTCCAGTCCGCACCGCATGATCACCGGTTCGCCGGCGTTGCGCCAGGCCGCGGTACCGGCCGGGACTGGCTCGGCGGCGGTGGCGCGCTCGAGGTCACCGAGTTGATCAGGAAGCGTGGCAAGAAGTGCCTGGCACTCCGGCGAATTCGCCTGGGGCGCCGGGACCGCGGCGATGGCGACTGGCGGCGGCGGAGTCTGCCGGGTGGCCGCGATCGCGAGGATCGCAACGATTGCGGTCACCCCGATCACCAGGCCGACGATGAGCAATGTCGGCGGCGGATCGCCGGCGGCGTCGTCCTGCACGGGTCACCTCCCTAGACTGACGTGCTCAAGGTACCGGAGCGCCGAAGGGGGTCAGCAGTGACAGACGGTGGCGATCCCACGCTTGGTGAGGTGGGGGAATTCGCCGTCATCGGACGGATCACTGATCGCCGCACCCAACCCGCGGCTGTCACGCTGGGCCCCGGGGATGACGCCGCGGTGGTTGCCGCGCCTGACGGCCGGGTGGTGGTCAGCACCGACATGCTGATCGAGGGCAGACACTTCCGGCTGGACTGGTCCACCCCGTATGAGATCGGCCGCAAGGCGATCGCGCAGAACGCCGCCGATATCGAGGCGATGGGCGCTCGGGCGACGGCATTCGTGGTGGGCTTCGGTGCGCCGTCGGGGACCGGGGTCGCCGCGGCAGTGCAACTCAGTGACGGGATGTGGCATGAGGCCGGAGTGCTGGGCGCCGGGATCGTCGGCGGTGACATGGTGGCCAGTCCGCAGTGGATAGTTTCGGTGACCGTGCTCGGTGACCTCGCCGGGCGTTCTGCGGTGACCCGCGCCGGTGCGCGGGCCGGCGCGGTGATCGCGGTCGCCGGCGATCTTGGGCGCTCGGCGGCCGGATTCGCGTTGCAGCACAACGGAATCAGCGGCTTCGAGGAGATTGCGGAACGGCATCGGGTGCCGCGGCCGCCGTACGGGCAGGGTCGCGTGGCAGCGGACGGGGGAGCGCTGGCCATGACCGATGTGTCCGACGGGCTGGTCGCTGACCTCGGCCATCTGGCCAGTGCCTCGGGTGTGGTGCTGGATCTGAGCTCCGAGTCCTTGCGGGCTGATGTCGACGCGGTTGCGCCGGCGGCGGCTGCATCCGGGGTGGATCCGTGGTCATTGGTGCTCGGCGGCGGCGAGGATCACGCCCTGGTGGCGTGCTTCGGCGGCCTGCCACCGGCCGGCTGGCGGGTGATCGGCGAGGTGCGCGACGGGCAGCCCGGTGTGCTGCTCGACGGCCGCCCGTGGTCGGGTCCGGCGGGTTGGCAGTCCTACGACTGAGCGGGGACGCTAGGTTGGTCCACCGTGACGGCGCGCCCCCTGACTGAGCTTCTCGACGAAGGCTGGGCGCGCGCGCTGGAACCGGTCGCCGACCAGATCGCCGGGATGGGTGAGTTTCTGCGCGCCGAGATCGCTGCCGGTGAGCGGTATCTGCCGGCCGGGCCGAACATCCTGCGCGCGTTCACGTTTCCATTTGAGGCGGTTCGGGTGCTCATCGTCGGCCAGGACCCCTATCCGACACCGGGGCATGCAGTCGGATTGAGTTTCTCGGTGGCATCCGACGTGCGGCCACTGCCGCGCAGTCTGAGCAACATCTTCACCGAGTACGGCGCCGATCTGGGGTACCCACAACCGTCCAGTGGGGATCTGAGTCCGTGGTGTGAGCGCGGGGTGATGCTGCTCAACAGGGTGCTCACCGTGCGGCCGGGAACTCCGGCCTCGCATCGCGGTAAGGGGTGGGAGGAAGTGACAGAATGCGCCATCCGGGCACTGGCAGCCCGTGATCAACCGTTGGTGGCGGTGCTGTGGGGTCGCGATGCCGCCACTCTCAAGCCATGGCTGACGCAGCACTGCGCGGTGATCGAATCAGCGCATCCGTCGCCTCTGTCGGCGAGCCGGGGGTTCTTCGGGTCGCGGCCGTTCAGCCGCGCCAACGAATTACTGCGGGGGATGGGCGCCGAGCCGCTCGACTGGCGACTGCCCTGAGACGATGCGGGTCGCATGGCGACCCGAGGAGGAGCAGGGCGACCAGATCATGCCCTGAGACGATGCGGGTCGCTTGGCGACCCGAGGAGACAGACGACGAGACAGAGACGATAGGGGCGGGTACTAGCCCCGGCTGACCTTGCCGGCCTTCAGGCAGGAGGTGCACACGTTGACACGGTGCTTGTTGCCGCCCGGGCGGTCGGTGGCGCGGACGCTCTGGATGTTCGGATTCCAGCGTCGGTTGGTCCGGCGGTGAGAGTGCGACACCGCTTTGCCGAACCCGGGACCTTTCCCGCAGACATCGCAGACGGCAGCCATGACGAACTCCTCAAATCTCGAGAGGCCAGCTACCGCACGCACGGGTGGCCTGGGAACTGGACCAGAATACCGTCGTCGGGATTCGAATGCCAAAATGCCCCCTCCGCGCCGCCCCGGACCCCGCGCCGCGACGTGGGTGAACGCCTGCATAAAAGCGTCGCCCGATCTGGCTAGGCTGACGCCGACGGGGTGACCAGGGCAGCAGACCCGCCCAGCGAGCAGGAGGTGCCGATGCCGGATCGGCGGCTGGACTCCTCGGCCCTGTATGACTGGGCGGATTCCGCCGTCGGCTCGCTGATCGCCCATACCGACGAGATCAACCGGCTCAATGTCTTCCCGGTCGCCGATGCCGATACCGGGACGAACATGCTGTTCACCATGCGTGCGGCGGTCGCCGAGGCCAAGACTGCCGGGGCCGGTGATCCGACCGGGATGACGGCGGCGCTGTCCCGGGGGGCGGCGCATGGCGCCAGGGGTAACTCCGGGGTGATCCTGTCCCAGATCCTGGCCGCACTGGCGGATGTGACCGCGGCCGCAGCGGCCCAGACCGACCTCGCCGACCTCGGCCCGGCCCTGCTGGGCGCGGCGCTGCGACACGCCGTCGCCCTCGTGGTCACCGCGATGGGCGGGCAGCTGGTGCCCGGAACGGTGGTTTCGGTGCTGCACGCAGCCGCCGAGGCGATCGAGACCCGCGCCGATGAGGATGCCCCGCTCGGTGAGGCCCTGGTGGCCGCGGGTGAGGCCGCCGCCACCGCCCTGGACCACACCCCCGAACAACTCGACGTGCTGGCCGACGCGAACGTGGTGGATGCCGGCGGACGGGGGCTACTGGTGCTGCTCGACGCCCTCACAGCCACCGTCACCGGGGACGTCCCGCACCGGCGGGTCTATCCCGGTGCGCGCATCCCGCACGCCGTCGAGGGGGTCGGCGCGGCTGAACAGGCGCCCGAGTTCGAGGTCATGTATCTGGTCGGCGAGTGCGATCACGATGCGCTGACCCGGTTGCGCGGCGCACTGGAGGAACTGGGCGATTCGGTCGCGGTCGCGGCGGCCGCGGCCGGACGGCACTCGGTGCACGTCCACACCGACGACGCCGGGGCCGCGATCGAGGCCGGTATGGCCGCCGGGGCGGTCAGCCGGATCCGAGTCTCGGCACTGACCGGTGGCCGGGTGTCGCCGGGTGGCTGGTCCCGGGAGCGGGCTGTGCTGGCCGTCGTCGACGGCGATGGCGCCGCCGAATTGTTCGGATCCGAGGGCGCCTTCGTGGTGCGCCCGGACGCCGATCTGGTGGACCCGGCCAACGGGGTCAGCGCCGCCGAACTGTTGCGGGCGGTGGTCGACACCGGCGCGGCGCAGGTGATGGTGCTGCCGAACGGCTATGTCGCCGCCGAGGATCTGGTGGCCGGTTGCACCGCCGGCATCGGCTGGGGGATCGACGTCGTACCGGTGCCCTCTGGGTCGATGGCGCAGGGCCTGGCCGCACTGGCGGTCCACGACCCGAGCCGGCAGGCCGTCGACGACGGTTACGCGATGGCGCGGGCCGCCGCCGGATCCCGGCACGGTTCGGTACGGGTGGCAGAAGAGAAGGCACTGACCTGGGCCGGCACCTGCGAACCCGGGGACGGGCTGGGTATTGCCGGTGACGAGGTGCTGGTGGTGGCCGACGACGTCGGCGCTGCCGCCATCGGGCTGACCGACCTGCTGCTCGGCTCGGGTGGTGAGTTGGTCACCCTGCTCATGGGCGCCGGTGCCGACCTGGCCGTTGCCGACGCATTGGCCGAACACCTGCGCCGCCGCCATCCGGGAACCGAGTTCACCAGCTACCGCACCGGCCACCGCGGCGACGTCCTGCTGATCGGGGTCGAGTAGCGATGGCGACTCTCACCGATCGGCTCGACGGGTTGCTCGGCGCCAAGGCTGCCGGGGCGCTGGCCGAGGTCTTCGGCATCCGCACCGTCGGCGATCTCCTTCGTCACTACCCGCGCAAGTACAGCCAGGGCATGACGGTGCGGGGCGAGGACGACGAACTGCCCGAAGAGGGCCAGCACATCACCTTCGTCGGCGAAATCGAGAAGGCCGAGGCGCGCTGGACCAACCGCACACCGAAGCGGGAGTACCTCGTTGTCACGCTGAGCAATCGCCGGCCCAAGGTGACCGCCACCTTCTTCAACGCCAAATACCTGAAGAAGCAACTGGTGGAGGGCACCCGGTTGATGCTGTCCGGGGAGGTCGGGTACTTCCGCAGCACGATGCAGCTCACTCACCCGGGGTACCTGGTGCTCAATGCCCCGTCGGGCCGCATCGGCGGCACCAAATCCTTGCGCACCATCGCCGCGACGGCGCAGAGCGACGACGGCGAATTCGACATGTCGGTGTTCGAGCGGGATTACTTTCCGATCTACCCGGCCAGCGCCAAATTGCAGAGCTGGGATATCTACGCCTGTATCCGCCAGGTCCTCCAGGTACTCGACCCCATCGATGATCCGCTGCCGGAATCCTTTGTTGCAGAACATGATCTGGTCTCCGAGGACACCGCGCTGCGGGCCATCCATATCGCGGAGAAGGAGGTCGACCGGGATCGCGCCAGAGTGCGGCTGACTTTTGACGAGGCCGTCGGAATGCAGTGGGCGCTGGCGCGCCGGCGCCACAGCGAGCTGTCCCAGTCCGGGCCCCAAGCGCCGCGGCGTGCCGACGGACTGACAGCGGCGCTGCTGGATGGCCTGCCATTCGAATTGACCGCGGGTCAGCACGAGGTGCTCGATGTCATCGCGGGCGAACTTGGCACCGCCAGGCCGATGAACCGTTTACTTCAGGGCGAGGTCGGGTCCGGCAAGACCATCGTCTCGGTGCTGGCCATGCTGCAGATGGTTGACGCGGGATACCAGTGCGCCCTGCTGGCGCCCACCGAAGTTCTTGCCGCCCAGCATTCCCGGTCGATCCGCGATGTGCTCGGTCCGCTGGCGATGGCCGGTCAGCTCGGCGGTGCGGACTCCGCCACCCGGGTGAGTCTGCTCACCGGGTCGATGTCGGCGGCGCAGAAGAAGCAGGTTCGCGAGGAGGTGGCCTCCGGAGCGTCCGGCATCGTGATCGGCACGCACGCACTGCTCCAGGATGCCGTCGAATTCCACCGGCTCGGCCTCGTCGTCGTCGATGAACAGCACCGCTTCGGAGTCGAGCAGCGAGACCGCCTGCGTGCCAAAGCCCCCGAGGGCCTGACGCCCCACCTGTTGGTGATGACCGCGACCCCGATCCCGCGCACCGTCGCGTTGACAGTGTTCGGTGACCTGGAGACCTCGACGCTGCGTGAGCTTCCGCGCGGTCGTCAGCCGATCGCCACCAACGTCATCTTCGCGAGGGAGAAGCCTCAGTGGCTACCGCGGGCGTGGCAGCGGGTGGCAGAGGAGGTCGCCGCCGGGCGGCAGGCCTACGTTGTGGCATCGCGCATCGACGAATCCGATAAGGAAGACACTGCTGAATCGGCGGAAGAGAAAGGGCCGCCGCCGATTCCGGTCACCACCCTCTACGAGCATCTTCGGCATGGGCCGCTGGCGGGTCTGCGGCTGGGGCTCATGCACGGGCGCCTGCCGGCCGATGAGAAGGACGCGGTGATGGCCGCCTTCCGGGCCGGCGAGATCGACGTGCTGGTGTGCACCACCGTGATCGAGGTCGGGGTGGACGTACCCAATGCGACTGTGATGGTGGTGATGGACGCCGACCGGTTCGGCATCAGTCAGCTCCACCAGCTGCGCGGCCGGATCGGCCGGGGGTCCCATCCAAGCCTGTGCCTGCTCGCCACCAAGTTGCCGGAGTCTTCCAAGGCCGGTGAGCGACTCAAGGCGGTGGCCCGCACCCTGGACGGTTTCGCCCTGGCGGATCTTGATCTTGCCGAGCGGCGCGAAGGAGATGTTCTGGGGCACAGCCAGTCCGGTCGTCCCATCACACTGCGGTTCCTTTCGCTGGCAGAGCATCTCGATGTGATCCTCGCCGCCCGGGAATTGTGCGAGTCGGTCTACCCGGTCAGCCCGCAGGACCGGGGACTGGCCGTTCTGTCCGAGCAGTTCACCGGAAGTGACCGGATCGATTTCCTGGACAAGTCGTGAAGCGTGGAACGCTGCTCCTGCTGGCCGCAGTCGCGTCGATCGCCGTGATCGTCGCGGCACAGGTGCTCATCGGCGAGCGCAGCCGTTCCGCCTCATCCGATCCGGTCACCGGCCCCCCGACCGTGCGCCCCGGCACCGACGTTCTGGCCGGGGTCGCGACGGTTGATCAGCGGGTGCGCGGCGGTGATTACCGGCGGACAGCGTTCGGCGACGCGTGGGACGACAACACGACCGCGCCGGGTGGGCGCAACGGCTGTGACACCCGCGACGACATCCTCGACCGCGATCTGACCGATAAGGCTTTTGTCGTCACCAAGCGGTGCCCGCAGGCGGTGGCCAGCGGGTCGCTGCGCGACCCGTACACCAACGCCACCATCGCGTTCACCCGGGGCAATCAGGTCGGCGCCGCGGTCCAGATCGACCACATCGTGCCGCTGGCCTATGCGTGGGATATGGGCGCCCGGGACTGGACCGACGATATGCGCAAGCGGTTCGCCAACGATCCGGCCAATCTGCTGGCGGTGGCGGGACGGGCCAATCAGGACAAGGGCGATCTGCCGCCGGGGGAGTGGATGCCGCCCAACACCGCGTTTCACTGTCAGTACGCGATGGCGTTCATCGCGGTGATCCGCGGGTATCGCCTTGCGGTGGAGGAGCTTTCAGTCCACCGGTTGCGCGACGCGGCCGGTAGCTGCCCGGTCGGCTGAATCAGCCCGCACGGCGCGACGCGGTGGCCGAACCGGCAGCACGTTTTGCGGGGCTCTTGGCGATGGTCGCGGCGCCGCTGCGGTCTGCCTTCCGGGTCGCTGCGGCCCGGCCCGGGATCTTCCCCGCGGCCGGCACGACCGGTGTCACGGCGATCGCGGTGGCGACGGCGTTGGTCATGGCGATCATCGAGCCCACGATGCCCGGGCCGGGCCCGGCACCGATGTAGACGGGCACCGCCGGCAGGAACGGGTCGACTACGACCAGGGCATCCAGTCCCAGGGCGTTGAAGAGCGAGGAGCCGGTGCTCAACAGGCCACCGACGGAGATTCCGGCGCTGATCAGCGTCGAGGGAGCCGGAATCAACGGGGCCACAAGTGAAGTCAGGTCGATCGTCTGCCCGCCGTTGAGGAACGCATTTGTCATGGCCGCCGGAATGTTGATCACCTCGTTGAGTGCGCCGATGAAATCGGCGGTCTGCAACGCCGCGACAGCGCTGCTGATGCTGCGCTGCAGGGCCAGCGCGGGGCCGATCACCGGGCCGAGGAATCCCATGAACAAGCCGCTGGCCGAGCTCGTCGTGAAGTCGAGCTGGGGAAAGCGGGCCAATTGCGACAGCAGTCCGTACGCGGTCAGGTGCGTCAGGTCGAGGGTGTTGATATCGGCGGCGGCCGGTGCGTTGACGGCATTGGACGCGTTGGCGCTTACCTGCTCGAGGATCGTTCCGATGTCGGGAAGCTCGGAGAAGTACACGCCGAGGTTGGTGATGACCTGTTCGGCGATCGGGAACGGCGTCGCCGACCAGGCTGCGAACAGACCGGACAGGTTGGCCGCGGCAGTCTGGACTGTCTGCACCCACGGGGTGATCGGGTCGAACGCCGCGACGAGGTTGACGGGCTGAGTCGAGGGTGCCGCGAAGATCGGGGCGGCCCTCGCGGTCAACGGCTGCACGGGTCCCAGGGCGATGGCGCCGGCGCCGATCACCGCCACCGCTGCGGTGCGATACGAATGTCGGGATATGTGCATGGTGTGGCCCCCTGATGTGGTGATTACCCCGGCGGTTCCGGAACGCCTACGGACTCGGCCGGAACCGGGTGCCGTCGTCGAGTCCGTTGATGGTGTCCATCTCCGCATCGGTCAGAGCGAAGTCGAACACGTCGAGGTTCTCGGCCAGCCGGACCGGAGTAGAGGCCCGCGGGATCACCACATTGCCCAATTGCAGGCTCCAGCGGATCAGCACCTGCGCCGGCGACTTACCGTGCGCCGCAGCCACTGACGCGATCACCGCATTGTCGAGCAGCTTGCCGGTTCCCAGCGGGGCGTAGGCCTCGGTGAGGATGCTGTGCTGGGCGTTCGCGGCCCGCAACGCCGACTGATTGAGCAGCGGATGCAATTCGATCTGATTGACCGCGGGGGTGAAGAAAGTCAGGTCGATGAGGTCAGCGAGGTGCTCGGGCGTGAAGTTGGCGACCCCGATCGAGCGGGTGAGTCCGACCTCCTTGGACTTCATGATCCCGCCCCAGGCGTCGATGTACTTGCCGTTCTCCTCGACCGGCCAGCCGACCAGATAGAGATCGACGTAGTCCAGGCCCAGCCGCTCCAGGCTCGCCGCCAACGCATCCTGGGAGGACTGGAAACCCTGATCGGCGGGTGCCATCGTGGAGGAGATGTAGAGCTCCTCGCGCGCGATGCCCGACGCCGCGACAGCCCGTCCGACCGCCTCCTCATTGCCGCCACCCGCGGCGGCGTCGATCAATCGGTAGCCGGCCGCCAGCGCTGCGGCCACCGCCGCCTCGACCTCGGCCGGCGGCAGGTCGGCGACAGCGACCCCCAGGGCGGGGATCGCATGGTCGTCGTTGAGCGGGACGGTGGGAATCGCGGCCGTCGTCGTCATGTCACCTACCTGTGTTTACGGTGAATCTTCGAGTCACCGATTCGGGTGCGATAGTACCCAGCGGGAAATAGATTTGGTCAGCGCCTGCGCTCCCCGCGTCGTGACTCGCCTGATCCGCACCAGAAGGAGATGACCGTGACAGTCAAGGACAGGGCCCTGGCCGTCGGAAACCGCTTGGGCGTCAAGCTGATTCCGCGCCTCCCCAACGCCGTCAAACGACTGCTCTCCGGCGGCAAGGCGGTGACGCTGGACGGCAACACCCTGGATCCGTCCATTCAGATGATGCTGGCCGCGCAGCGTGCCACCGGTATCAACGGTTTGGTCGTCGCCGGCGATGCGGTCACCACCCGGCTGAAGAATCGTGAACTCACCGCCAGCCTCGATGAGCCCGGCCTGCGGGTCGCCGAGATCCGGGATATCACGATCCCGGGACCGGCCGGGCCGATCGGCGCCAGGCACTACCGCCCGCACACCGCGGACGGTGAGCGGCCGCCGCTGGTCGTCTTCTACCACGGTGGCGGGTTCGTCTTCGGTGATCTCGACACCCACGACGCGGCCTGTCGGCTGATCTGCCGGGACGGCGCGGTGCAGGTGCTGGCGATCGACTACCGGCTGGCTCCGGAGCATCCCGCCCCGGCCGCCGCCGATGACGCGCACGCGGCCTACCTCTGGGCGCGCGCCCACGCCGAGGAACTCGGCGCCGACCCCGACCGGGTCGCGGTTGCCGGCGACAGCGCCGGTGGCAACCTGGCCGCCGTGGTGAGCCGGATGGCCCGGGACGCCGGCGATCCGCTGCCGACGCTGCAGTGGCTGATCTATCCGGTCACCGATATGCGCGGCGGGAGCCGATCGCGGAGCATGTTCTCCGACGGCTTCCTGCTGACCAAATCCGACATGGATTGGTTCCAGGACTCCTACCTGGAGAAATCCGGTCTGGACGTCACCGACCCGATGGTGTCGCCGCTGCTGGCCGCTGACCTGTCGGGGTTACCGCCGGCGCTGGTGACCACCGCCGGCTTCGACCCGCTGCGCGACGAAGGCGAGCAATATGCGGCGAAGATGCAGGAAGCAGGGGTCACGGTGGATCTGCGCCGGGCACCCGGGATGACCCACGCCTTCCTGAACCTCAACGTGCTCGGCGGCGGGGTGGCCGACGCCAACGCCCGGATGATCTCCGCGCTGCGGGCCCACCTGGCACGCGCCTGACCCAGGCATTTCCGGCCGCTACGGGACGCGCCGGTACTCTGGAAGCGCCCGTAACCATCGACAGCGAGGATCAGCCGAGCCGTGGCCAGCAATAAGAAAAGCGCACCCCGCTACGACCTGAACGCCCAAACCCGCAAGCGTGACCTGGCCGTCCGGCTGGGTCTGACGGCGGTCGTCGTCCTGTTCGCGGTCGGATTGGTGCTCTACATCGTCATGGGCCGCGAGAAGGTCAATGCCGATGACTCCCGGGCCGTGCAGATCTCGTCGGCCGCGCTGATCAAGAAGCCCGACAGCACCGAGCCGAAGGCAGTGCTGGCCATCTACGAGGACTTCCAGTGCCCGCACTGCCGGGACTTCGAGAAGACCTTCGGCGCGACGATCAACAAGATCGTCGAGAGCGGCGCGGCGGCCGTCGACTACAACTTGGTCGCGATCCTGAACAAGTCCAACGGCGGATACTCCGCACGGGCCGCGAACGCCGCGTACTGCGTGGCCGATGAGAACAAGGACGCCTTCGTACGGTTCCACTCCGCACTGTTCGCCCAGCAGCCCGAGGAAGGTTCCGGCACCGGACCCGACAACACCGCGCTGATCGAGACTGCCCGGCAGGCCGGCGTCACCGGGGGCGTCGCGGACTGCATCAACAAGGGCAAGTACTCGGATATGGCCAAGGGACTCGCGGCCGCATCCAAGATCACCGCCACCCCGACCATCCGGCTCAACGGCCAGGACATCAGCCCGGCCACGCCCGAGGAGTTGATCGCAAAGATCACCCAGATCGTCGGACCGGTGCCGGCCCTGAAGGCTCCCGCGCCCGCAGGCGCATCGCCGGCCCCCGGGGCGCCGGCGCCCGCCGCGCCGAAACCGTGAGCACGGTGACCGCGGCGGACGAGCAGTCCGGGCCCGCGGGGTCGGTGCACGACACGGGTGCGCGGGTGTCGCGCGCCAGCGCGTGGTGGATCCTGACCGCCGGAGTGATCGGCCTGATCTCATCGGTCACGCTTGTGGTCGACAAGATCGCAATGCTCAAGGACCCGACGTTCGTGCCGAGTTGCAGCATCAACCCGGTGGTGGCCTGCGGATCGGTGATCAACACCCCGCAGGCCTCGGTGTTCGGACCACCCAACCCGCTGATCGGTGTCGCGGCGTTCTCCGTCGTGATCGTGACCGGGGTGCTGGCGGTGGCGAAGGTGGCGCTGCCGCGGTGGTACTGGACCGGCCTGATGATCGGCACCGGTCTGGCTACGGCGTTCGTGCAGTGGCTGAAGTACGAGACGCTCTACGAGATCGGGGCGCTGTGCCCGTACTGCATGGTGGTTTGGGCGGTGACCATTCCGCTGTTCGTGGTGGCCACCTCGATCGCGCTGCAACCGCTCGCCGGTAACCGGGTTGCTCGCACCCTGTACGACTGGCGCTGGCCGCTCGTGGCGCTGTGGTTCACCGCGGTGATCCTGGAGATCCTGGTCCGGTTCTGGGACTACTGGTCGACCCTCATCTAGAACCGTGACGCGGATCGTCGCCGGGGCAGCGGGCGGGCGCCGCCTGATCGTGCCTCCCAGGGGCACCCGGCCCACCACCGACCGGGTGCGAGAAGCCGTGTTCAACGTGCTGTCGGCCCGGATGGATTTCGGCGGAGTGCGGGTGCTGGACCTCTACGCGGGCTCCGGGGCACTGGGACTGGAGGCGCTGTCCCGCGGCGCCGCATCGGTGATCTTCGTCGAGAGCGACCGCCGGGCAGCCGACGTCATCACGCGCAATATCGCCACCGTCGCCCTGCCCGGTGCGGTGGTCCGGCGCGGCGCGGTCGCCACCGCCCTGGCGGCCGCCGGAACCCCGATGGATCTGGTGCTCGCCGATCCGCCCTATGACATCCCGGCCGGCGAGGTCGAGGCGGTGCTGTCGCTGCTGGACCGCAACGGATGGGTGGCCGCCGGCAGCGTGGTGATGGTGGAGCGACCGGCCGCCTCGCCGGTACTGGCCTGGCCCGCGGGCTGGACGGTCTGGCCGGAGCGTCGCTACGGGGACACCCGCATCGAGGCGGCTTCCTGCTAGCGTTCACCGTCATGAGCGGCGCGGTCTGCCCCGGGTCCTTCGATCCGGTGACGCTGGGACATATCGACGTCTTCGAGCGTGCCGCCGCACAGTTCGACGAAGTCATCGTCGCGGTGCTGTTCAACCCCAACAAGTCGGGCATGTTCGACGTCGACGAACGCATCGCGATGATCGAGGAGTCCACCGGCCATCTGCCCAACCTGCGCGTCCAGCGTGGTCGGGGACTGGTGGTCGACTTCGTCCGGTCATGCGGCTTCACCGCCATCGTCAAGGGCCTGCGTACCGGGACCGATTTCGAGTATGAACTGCAGATGGCCCAGATGAACAAGCATGTGGCCGGCGTGGACACCTTCTTCGTGTGCACCGCGCCGGAGTACTCCTTCGTCTCGTCGTCATTGGCCAAAGAGGTGGCGGGTCTCGGCGGTGACGTCTCGGCTCTGCTGCCGGAGGCCGTCAACAAGCGCCTGCAGGCCAAGCTCTCCGGTCGCTGAGCCTCGACTTCCCCCGAGGTTGATCGGCGACACACCGCGCCGCCATCGCATTCACAGGCGTAACACCAGGCACACTGGTCACTACCAACAACCGCCGGGAGGGCGCCGTGTACCGAGTTTTTGAAGCGCTCGACGAACTGAGCGCCATCGTCGAAGAGGCCCGTGGCGTGCCGATGACCGCCGGGTGCGTGGTCCCGCGCGGCGATGTGCTCGAGCTGATCGATGACATCAAGGACGCCATCCCGGGCGAGCTCGACGACGCCCAGGACGTGCTGGACTCGCGCGACTCCGTGCTGCAGGAGGCCAGGGAGCACGCTGACTCGACCGTGGGCGGCGCCAACGCCGAGGCCGAGTCGTTGCTCAGCCATGCCCGCGCCGAGGCCGATCGCCTGCTGGCCGACGCGAAGTCCCAGGCCGACCGGATGGTTTCCGAGGCCCGCGCGCACAGTGAGCAGATGGTCGGTGAGGCCCGCGAAGAGGCGTCCAGGCTCGCCACGACCGCCAAGCGTGACTATGAGGCGGCGACCAGCCGGGCCAAGGCCGAGGCCGACCGCCTGGTGGAGAACGGCAACATCTCGTACGAGAAGGCCGTCCAGGAGGGCATCAAGGAGCAGCAGCGGCTGGTCTCGCAGACCGAGGTCGTCGGAGCTGCCAACGCCGAGGCCACCCGTCTGATCGACACCGCTCACGCCGAGTCCGACCGGCTGCGCGGTGAGTGCGATATCTACGTCGACAACAAGCTGGCCCAGTTCGAGGAATACCTCAATGGAACCCTGCGCTCGGTGAGCCGCGGCCGGCATCAGCTGCGCACCGCTGCGGGGACCCACGACTACGTGCAGCACTGACCCGCGTCGGCCCTGACCTTTCGGGTGCGTCGCTCGCCGTAGAATCCCCCCATGGCGACGCACCCGAGAACTCCGCAATCGCCATTGATGTTCGATGTCTCCCGGCTCGGACGGCGCCCCGGATCGATGATGGTGGTGCAGGAGACTGTGCAGAGTCCGGCCCGAATCGGGCTGGACCTCATCGCGATCCAGCCCGGTGATGACATCGACCTCGATCTGCGTTTCGAGGCGGTCTCCGAAGGTGTGCTCGTCTCCGGAACCGTGTGTGGCGCCACCAGCGGGGAGTGCTCGCGCTGCCTGGGCCCGGTCACCGGTGACATCGAGATCGAGCTCACCGAGCTGTTCGCCTACCCGGAGAGTCTGACCGAGTCCACCACCGAGTCCGACGAGGTCGGCCACGTCATCGACCACACCGTCGACCTCACCCAGCCCATCGTCGACGCCGTCGGCCTGGCCGTCCCGTTCGCGCCGGTGTGCGCGGAGGACTGCCCGGGACTGTGTCCGAAATGCGGCGTCGCCCTGGCGGCGGCCGAGCCGGGCCATCATCACGATGAGATCGACCCGCGCTGGGCCAAGCTGGCGAACATGCTGCCGCCCGACCCGGAGAGCCCCGCTCCATGACCGCGCCGCGGGAGAACCTGCTGGACGCACTCGGCGTGGAGTTGCACGGCGACCTGCTGACCCTGGCGCTGACCCACCGAAGTTATGCCTACGAGCACGGCGGTCTGCCGACCAACGAACGCCTGGAGTTACTCGGCGACGCGGTCCTGGGCCTGGTGATCGTTGAGGAACTCTTCCGGCGCCATCCGGAGAACTCCGAGGGTGACCTGGCCAAGCTGCGCAACAGCATCGTCAACAGCCAAGCGCTGGCCGGGGTGGCCCGGGGCCTCACCGACGAGGGCCTCGGCGCGTACCTGCTACTGGGCCGCGGGGAGCTCAACACCGGCGGTCACGCCAAGGCCAGCATTCTCGCCGACACCCTGGAGTCTCTGATCGGTGCGATCTACCTGCAGCACGGACTCAGTGGAGCCCGGGCGGTCATTCTGCGGCTGTTCTCCTCGCTGCTGGCGACCGCGCCGACGCTGGGTGCCGCCCTGGAATGGAAGTCCAGTCTGCAGGAACTGACGTCGACACGCGGCCTGGGTGTGCCGCGCTACGAGGTCAGCGCCGAAGGTCCCGATCATGACCGCCGGTTCAATGCGGTGGTCTACGTCGGCGGTGAGCCGTACGGCAGCGGGGAGGGCAAGTCGAAAAAGGCTGCCGAGACCGACGCCGCCGCTCAGGCCTGGACCGCTCTGGACGCCGAATCTCTTCCGCACACCGCCGACCTGGATGCCTAGGCTTGCCTGAGCTTCCCGAGGTCGAAGTGGTGCGCCGCGGACTGCAGGCACATATCGCGGGTAGGACCATCACCGCGCTGCAGGTGCATCATCCCCGCGCGGTCCGTCGGCATGAGCCCGGCGCTGCGGACCTGACCGCACGACTGCTCGGCGCCCGGATCGCCGGCACCGACCGGCGCGGGAAGTACCTGTGGCTGAACCTTGATGACGGTGACACCGCACTCGTCGTGCATCTCGGGATGAGCGGTCAGATGCTGCTCGGTCCGATCACCAGGACCGAGCATCTGCGCATCGCGGCAACCCTCGATGACGGCACCGCGCTGAGCTTCGTCGACCAGCGCACCTTCGGCGGCTGGCAGCTGGCGGAGGTGGTGACGGTAGACGGAAATCGGGTGCCCGAGCCGGTGGCCCATATCGCCCGGGATCCGCTGGACATCCTTTTCGATCGTGAATCCGTGGTGAATGTGTTGCGCCGCAAGCATTCTGAGATCAAGCGGCAACTGCTGGATCAGACCGTGGTGTCCGGAATCGGCAACATTTACGCCGACGAGGCACTGTGGCGGGCCGGGGTCAACGGGGCGCGCATCGCCGAGAAGCTCACCCGGCGTCAGCTCGGCGAGGTGCTCGGCAGTGCTGCGGACGTGATGCGCGAAGCGCTGCGGGAGGGCGGCACCTCGTTCGACTCGCTCTATGTCAACGTCAACGGCCAGTCCGGCTACTTCGACCGCTCACTGAATGTCTACGGTCGCGAGGACCGCAACTGCCGGCGCTGCGGCGCTGTGATCCGCCGGGAGAAGTTCATGAACCGGTCGTCGTTCTACTGCCCGGTCTGCCAGCCCCGGCCGCGGGCGGGTGGAACGCGGGCGGGTAGAACAAAGCCATGACAACGGAGCTTTGGGTCGAGCGCACCGGGATTCGCCGCTACACCGGGCGCAGCAGTCGGGGTGCGCAGGTGCTGATCGGCTCGGATACCGACGAGGGCGTCTTCACGCCCGGCGAGCTGCTCAAAATCGCCCTGGCCGGTTGCAGTGGGCTGTCCAGCGACCAGCCGTTGCGCCGGCGCCTCGGGGACGACTACCCGGCCGTCATCCGGGTCTCCGGTGATGCCGACCGCGACGCCGAGCGTTACCCACTGCTGGCCGAGCGGCTCGAGATCGATCTGTCCGGGCTGACAGCTGAGGAGAAGGACCGGCTTCTGCTGGTGGTCAACCGGGCCATCGAGCAGGTCTGCACGGTCGGCCGGACGCTGAAATCCGGCACTGAGGTCACCCTGGAGGTCGTGGAGACCGCCCGGTGACCGACCAGGCCCGGCTGACGGCCTGGGTTCACGGGCACGTCCAGGGCGTCGGTTTCCGCTGGTGGACCCGGTCCCGGGCGCTTGAACTGGGGCTGACCGGCTACGCGGCCAATCAGGTTGACGGCCGGGTGCTGGTCGTCGCGCAGGGCAACCGGGCGGCCTGCGAGCAGTTGTTGAGCCTGCTGCGCGGCGGGGACACGGCTGGTTCGGTGGACACCGTGGTGGCCGAACTCGGCGATCCGGGCGAACCGCTGCAGGGGTTCCGCGAGCGCTGATCCGCTCGCCGGTAGGGTTCTGCGACGTGTACCTCAAGAGTCTGACGCTGAAGGGCTTCAAATCCTTCGCATCGCCGACGACTCTGCGTTTCGAGCCGGGTATCACCTGCGTCGTGGGCCCCAACGGCTCCGGTAAGTCCAATGTGGTCGACGCGCTGACCTGGGTCATGGGTGAGCAGGGCGCCAAGACGCTGCGCGGCGGCAAGATGGAGGACGTCATCTTCGCCGGCACCTCCTCGCGTGCCCCGCTGGGCCGCGCCGAGGTCACCCTGACCATCGACAACTCCGATAACGCGCTGCCGATCGAGTACTCCGAGGTATCGATCACCCGGCGGATGTTCCGCGACGGCGCCGGTGAGTACGAGATCAACGGCCAGAGTTGCCGTCTGCTCGACATCCAGGAACTGCTTTCCGACTCCGGTATCGGCCGGGAGATGCACGTCATCGTCGGTCAGGGTCGGCTGGCCCAGATACTGGAGTCCCGTCCCGAGGATCGCCGCTCCTTCATCGAGGAGGCCGCCGGCGTCCTCAAACACCGCAAGCGCAAAGAGAAGGCGCTTCGCAAGCTCGACGCCACCTCGGCCAACCTGTCCCGGCTGACGGACCTGACCACCGAACTGCGTCGTCAGCTCAAGCCGCTGGGCCGCCAGGCCGAGATGGCGCGCCGCGCCCAGACCATCCAGGCCGACCTGCGGGACGCCCGGCTGCGGCTGGCCGCCGATGACCTGGTGGCGCGTCGCGCCGAGTTCACCGGCGTCGACGATATCGAGACCACCCTGCGCCGTGAGCACGACGAGGCCGTTGCCCGGTTGGCGCAGGCATCCGAGCAGCTGGCCGCCGATGAGGCCGCGGTGGCCTCACTCTCGGAGCGCACCGAGGCCGCGCAGCAGACCTGGTTTCGGCTCTCGGCCCTGGCCGAGCGGGTCAGCGCCACCGTCCGCATCGCCACCGAGCGCGCCCAGTACCTGGAGACCGAGCCGGCGGCCACCACCGGACCCGACCCCGATGAGCTCGATCTGCAGGCCGACGAGATGGCCGAGCAGGAGCGCCAACTGGTCGCCGAACTCGCTGAGGCGCGGTCCCGGCTGGATTCCGCCCGCACCGAACTGGCCGCGCGGGAGAGTGCGGCGACCGAATCCGAGCGTGCGCATCTGGCCGCGGTGCGAGCCGAGGCCGATCGACGCGAGGGTCTGGCCCGGCTGGCCGGGCAGGTTGAGACCGCACGCGCACGGGTGGAGTCCATCGACGAAGGCGTCGCCCGGCTGAGCACCGCCATCGAGGAGGCCTCGGCCCGCGCGCAGCAGGCGCAGGCCGAGTTCGAGATCGTGCAGAGCAAGGTCGACGAACTCGACCAGGGCGAACTCGGCCTCGACGAGCACCACGATCGCACCATCACCGCGCTGCGCCAGTCCGACGCCCGGGTTGCGGAGTTGCAGACCGCCGAGCGCGCCGCCGAACGGCAGGTTGCCTCACTGCGGGCCCGTATCGAGGCCCTCTCCGTCGGCCTGGACCGCAAGGACGGCGCTGCCTGGCTGGTCGAAAATCGCAGCAGTGCAGGACTTTTCGGCAAGCTTGCCAACCTGATCAAGGTCAGGTCCGGCTATGAGACCGCGCTGGCTACGGTGCTCGGTGCCGCGGCCGACGCGGTGGCAGCAGACGGTTCCGGATCCGCGCGTTCGGCTGTACGCGCGCTCAAAGACGCCGACGGTGGTCGCGCGGCGATCGTGCTGGCCGATTGGCCGGCACCGCCCGGCCGCGACCATGGCGTCCTGCCGGCAGGTGCGCACTGGGCCATCGACCTGGTCGAGCCCCAACCGCGGTTGCGCGGTGCGATGACCGCGATGCTCTCCGGTGTCGCAGTCGTCGACGATCTGGAAGCCGCACTGGATCTGGTGGCCGCCCGGCCACAGTTGCGTGCGGTGACCGCCGACGGCGATCTGGTCGGGGCGGGCTGGGTGGACGGCGGCTCGGATCGCAAGCCGAGCACGCTGGAGATCATCGGCGAGATCGAGAAGGCCAAAACCGAACTGATCGCGGCTGAAATCCAGGTCTCTGAGCTCAACGCCGCACTTGCCGGTGCGGTCACCGAGCAGACCAGCCGCCAGGACGCCGCCGAGGAGGCGCTGGCAGCGCTCAACGAGTCCGACGCCACCATCTCGGCGATCTACGAACAGCTGGGCAGGCTCGGCCAGGACACCCGGGTGGCACAGGAGGAGTGGCGGCGTCTGCACACCCAGCGCGCTGAGCTCGAGGCCGGACGTGAGCAGACCGTCGAGGAGCTCACCGGTCTGGAGAACAGGTTGCACGCGGCGCAGGAGACGCACTCCGGCGTCGAGACCTCACCGGGTGAGCGCCAGCAGATCCAGGCCGCGGCAGAAGCCGCCCGCGGCGTCGAGGTCGAGGCACGGCTGACCGTGCGCACCGCCGAAGAGCGGGCCAATGCTGTTCGCGGACAGGCTGATTCGCTGCGCCGCGCGGCTGCCGCAGAGCGTGATGCGCGAGTACGCGCGAGTGCGGCACGTGCCGCCCGTCAGCATGCCGCCGAGGTGGCGGCGGCGGTGTCGGAGGCAGGGCATCGGGTCGCAAGCCATCTGAGCGGAGTCGTTGCGGCATCCTCGAGGGTGCGCGATCAGTTGGCCGCGGAGCGCCTGCAGCGTGCCGGCGGGATGACGTCCGCTCGCGAAGAGGTCACTGCGCTCAACGCGAAGATCGCCACGCTGACCGAATCCCTGCACCGCGATGAGGTCGCCAAGGCGCAGGCCGAACTGCGTATCGAGCAACTCGAGTCAATGGTGCTCGAGCAGTTCGGCATGGCGGCCGACGACCTGATCGCCGAGTACGGTCCCGAGGCGACGCTGCCGCCCTCGGAACTGGAGATGGCCGAGTACGAGCAGGCCCGTGAACGCGGCGAGCAGGTGAGCGCGCCGGCTCCGATGCCCTACGACCGGGCGACCCAGGAACGCCGCGCCAAGCGAGCCGAGCGGGAACTGGCCGAACTCGGGCGGGTCAATCCGCTCGCACTCGAGGAGTTCGCCGCCCTGGAGGAGCGCTACAACTTCCTGTCGACCCAACTCGAGGACGTCAAGGCCGCCCGCAAGGACCTGCTCGACGTCGTCGCGGAAGTCGACAACCGGATCCTGGAGGTCTTCACCCAGGCCTACGTCGACGTCGAGCGTGAGTTCTCCCAGGTGTTCGCGACGTTGTTCCCCGGCGGCGAAGGCCGCCTGCTGCTGACCGATCCCAGCGACATGCTGACCACCGGTGTGGAAGTCGAAGCCCGCCCGCCCGGCAAGAAGGTCAAGCGACTCTCGCTGCTCTCCGGTGGCGAGAAGTCGCTGACCGCGGTGGCGATGCTGGTGGCGATCTTCCGCGCCCGGCCCTCGCCGTTCTACGTCATGGATGAGGTCGAGGCGGCGCTCGACGATGCGAACCTGCGCCGGCTGATCGGATTGTTCGAGCAGCTGCGGACGCAATCCCAGCTGATCGTCATCACCCACCAGAAGCCGACCATGGAGATCGCCGATGCGCTGTACGGCGTGAGCATGCAGGGTGACGGGATCTCGGCGGTGATCTCGCAGCGGATGCGCGGGGAGAATCTCGCCGCTGGGGTCTAACCCTCCGAGATCGACATCACGGTTGTGGTGGCCGCCTCGGCGCGCAGCCCTCAGGTCGGTTTCGGTGTGAGGCTATTTGGACGTCGAGGTCGAGTTCTTCGTATTCGTGCCGCCGCTGCCACTGGTAGTGCCCCCGCTGCCGTTGGTGGTCCCGCCAGTGGTTTGGCCCCCGCTGGTGGTGCCGCTACTTCCGTTGGTGCTGCCCGCACCTCCGGTGGTTGTCCCGCCGGTGGTTGTTTTGCCGCCGCCGCTGGTGTTGGTGTTGGTGTTGGTGTTGGTGCTGGTATTGGTACTGGTGTTGGTGTTGGTGTTGGTGGGGATCTTGTCGGTAGGACTCGAAACGGTCCCGGTGAACGTACCGGGGGAGGGCGAAACGATTTTCGGACCCGGGCCTGGAAGGGGATCGAGGTTGATCGGGCCGCCAGGGGTGGCGGGGGCATCGACGATCCTCGTGGGGGCGGTGACGACGGGCGCGGTGTCGACCTGGGGGTCAGGGGCGGCGCCGTTCGGATCCGATTCCGGGACCATCACCGAGCCGATTGGGGCAGGAGGCGGAGCGACGTCCGGATCGGTATTCGGAAGCACATGCACCGGTGCCGAGCCGGGTATCGCGCCGCTGCGAGTCGGCGCGGCCTGCTGGGTCGGCACCGCCGGCAGAACCGTGCCGGCAACCGGCACCGATTGCGAACGGCCAACTGCCGGAGGGGCATTGACGGCCCGCGGTATCACCGGAAGCGGTCCTTCACTCGAATCGGTGCCGACGTCGACCACCTTGGAAGCCGGGTCCTCAGGCCGCGCGAACCAGCTGATCACCAAACTCAGGCACAGCAGCGCGATGCCGACGATGGCGACCCGCTTTCCGATCTGCGGGGAAGCCCCGGAAGTACCGGACGATTCGGCGGCGTGGCCGGACGCCTCGGCCAGGGCCGAACTCGCGGAGGTCAGCTGCACGCGGTCCAATGTCTGATGACGCAGCCAGACCGGGGCAGGGATGAAGACCGCGGATCCGCCGAGCAGGGCGACGGGGTTTACGTGCCTGCTCTGTTCTTGCTCGCAGGTTGCGCAGGAGTCGATATGGCGGGCCATGCGCTTGCGCATGAGAACGGAGAACTGTCCGTCCCAGCCTTTGAGGATCACTGCCAACTCGGGGCACGCATTGGGATCGGCTTGCGCATTGCGGGCCACTAAGAGGGCGCCCAGACAACGTTCGACCGTCTGGCGCAGCCGGAACATCATGGTGTTCGCACTCGTCAGCGTCACGCCGAGGGCTTCCGCGAGGTCGGGGCCGTCCAGGCCGTGCCGGTAGGACAGATCCAGCAGTTCGCGGTCGCGATCTGAAAGTCCCCCCGCAGCATCGGCGACCAGGCGGGCTAATTCGCTCTGTCCGGCGAGTGTTTCCGGGCTTGCATCGTGAGAGACCATGTCAGGCAATTCATCAGAGACCTCCTCGCGGTAGCGATGCCGAAGACGGCGCATCGCATGATGGCGGGCGATCGAATACAGCCAAGGGCGAAGTTTGTCGGGTTCGCGCAGACCTGTGAGTCCCGTCGCGGCGGCGCAAAAGGCATCCTGCACGCAGTCTGCTGCGGCGTCGCGGTCCCCGATCAGTCCGACACAGAAGTCATAGAGTCGGTCCGCGTAGCGGTCGTAGATTTCAGCGAATGCCGGTCGATCGCCATCGGCGGCCGCGCGCGCCAGATCGCCATCGCTGACGCCGGTGTGCAACTCGAGTGCCTCGGTCATGACGCGGACCCCCTGTCCGACTTTGCTTCCAAATAGCGTAAACCCGCACCCGGTCCGGTACCAGCGAACATCGCCCGCCGATACCGGACCGCAGTGCTTTCACCAGACGAGCTGGGAGATTTGCGGTGCCGCATTGGGGCACTCGACGGTGATGTTCCAGGTCGAGTGGGTGGGAAAGCTGGGGAACCACAGGCGGGACTGGCTCACGGCCCCTGGTCCATTCTCCGGCAGGTAGAACGGGACGTTGATCGCCGGCAGAGGCTTGCCGATCGGGTTGCCCACCACCGAGGAGTTGAACAGGCACCAGCCGCTGGGTGCGGACTCTCCTGCGGCGTTCGGCCAGGTGGTGACCATGACGTCCACGCCGCCGGGGCTGGGATTGGCACCGGCGTTCATGCTCGCCTGCGCCGTACCCGCTCCGGGGAACAACATCGCCGGGGCCGCCACGACGGCGGTCATCGCGGCGACCTTGGCAAGGATCGAGGTGGTGGTCATGGGGTTCTCCTTATTCGTCTTCGTAGCCCCGGTTGGGCTGCTTTCACAGGTAGGTGCACGAACCCCGCACGAATCGCACACTTTTTCGGAAATGTTTTTCCGGTCGCTTGAGCAGCTGTTTTCAGCCGGGGTCCGAGCGTGGGTGAAAAAGCCCAAAAAAGCGTGCGAGTAGCACTCCTTGGTTGCACCTACCTGTGAAAGCAGCCCAACCGGGGCTGCCAACAGGCACAGGAGAACCCCAGGATGAGCTTTTCCATGACAGATCAAACGGCCGATTCAACAGCCGCAAACCCGAGCGCGTGGGCCGCGGAGCGTGCAGAAGATACCCAGTCGGCGACTTTCAGGGCGTTGGCGTGGTCGCAGGATGACGACAGCGCCGCCGAGCCGCTGCAGTACACCGGTGAGGAACACCAGCGGTACACGGAGCCGGAGGCGGACCCCGCCGAATCGCCGTCAGCGGCGCGGTCCCACCGGGCGACGCTGCTCTATGGAATCGTCGCGGGCTTTGCCGCGGCTGCGGTCTCCGGATTGTTGTTCACCGTGATGAACAACGAAGATGCACTCCCGCCAATGTCCACGAACGGCAGCCAGCCCGTGACGAATTTCGTGAACTCGCAGCCCGAGATCGAGACCGTCCCGATCCGGCCGTCCTCACCGGCCCCGCTAAAGACCGCGGCAGCGACGGCACGGGTCGTATCGCCGGTAGCCGTGCCCTCGCGCGCTTTCGCCGCCCCGGCACCCGAGCTGCAGACGTCGTCTGCTTCGGAGCCCGACGTGCCCGCGGCCACGGCCCCCCTAACCGATGCTCCCGCGCCCGAGGTTCGGGCACCCGCGCCCGCAGCCCCCGCGTCGGCAAAGCCCGAGTTCACCCCGCCGGGCACCAAGCCACCGGTGTGGGTGCCGCCGGTCACACCGCAGAATGTTCCGCATCCGGTGGGTCCACACACCTTCGACATCCCGGACCTCCATCTGCCAACGGGGACCGATTTCGGAGTCATCGCGCCGGCCACGCCCACCGCACCGGCAGAGTCGGACTCGGTACTTACCTTGAATCTGGGCGCCATGCCGGTGGTCATCCCGACGCTCGCCGCCGGGGGCGTTCGTTAGTCCGGACGCATCGGTGTGAGGCTGATCCGGCGGAGTTCAGCGATATCGGACGCGCCCGCGCAGTGCAGGCTGATCTGCAGTTCCTCAATGAATCCGCCCAGGACGTCGACGACCGCTGCCGCCGACTCGATCGCCGGCGCCAGCAGGGGCCGGGCAATCGCCACCACATCGGCGCCCAGGGCGATCGCCTTGGCGGCGTCCATGCCGGTGCGGATTCCGCCGGAGGCCATCAGTGGCATCCCGGGCAGAGTCGCGCGCACCTCCATCAGGGCCTGAGCGGTCGGCACGCCCCAGTCGGCCAGCGCCGGGTTACGCACCTCGCCGTAGCGCACCACCTGCTCCACCCGCGCCCAGGACGTGCCGCCCGCGCCGGCCACGTCGACCGCGGCGATGGGCAGGCCGCGCAGCTGCTCTGCGGCGGCCGCACCGATCCCGTGACCGACCTCCTTGAGGATCACCGGGTAGTCAAGGTCTGCCGTCAGCCGGGCCAGCCGGTCCACCGACCCGGTGAAGTCGGTGTCGCCGCCGGGCTGCATGGCCTCCTGCAGCGGATTGGTGTGCACCGCCAGTGCGTTGGCGCCGACGACGCGCAGTGCGGCATCGAGTGCGGGGGTGATCGCCGCCGACACCTGGGCCAGCCCGATATTGCCGATCAGCAGCACATCCGGGGCCAGGTCGCGGATCTCGAAACTAGCCGACGCGGCGATTGCGGCGGGGGCATCACCGAGCATGATCCGCTGAGAGCCCAGCATCATGCCGACCCCGAGCTTCTGGGCCGCCTCGGCCAGGTTGCGGTTGATGGTGCGGGCGAGTTCAGCCCCGCCGGTCATGGCGCCGATCAGCACCGGGGCCCGCATCGGCACGCCGAGAAAGCGGGTGCTCAGATCGACGGCGGCCAGGCTGGTCCGGGTAAGCGCGTTATACGGCAGGTCGAACCGTTCGAAGCCCGTGGTGAGCGTGCCGTGGTCGACCGGACCGGTCAGGCAGGCGTCGATATGACGGAGTTTGCGGGCGCTGAGCCGGTTGTCGGCGTTCATCGTGGACCCTGAAACAATGGCGACGTGTCCCAGGGTCTCTGGATCGCTATCGCGGTCATCGCTGTCCTCATTGTCGTCGGGCTGGTCATCGGGTCGTTGCTGTACCGGCGGCGCCAGGTTAGCTTGCGCCGTGGTCCGGATGCCATCGAGGCTGCCACACCGGTGGACAGGTCCGGCGGGTATACCGCCTCCTCAGGCATATCCTTCACACAATCGTCAGGACCTTCGCCGGTCCCTTCGCCGGCCGCCAAGCCGGTCGCTAAGCTCGACACCACCGGTTTGCCAGGAGTCGGTGACGACGCCGCCATCCCGCGTGATTCGCTCAAGCGGCCGATAGCGCAGGTCCACCTTCCCGAGCCCCCGGTCATCGAGGAGCCCGCTGCCGCGCCCGCTGTCGTTGATGCCGGCGCCATTGCGCCTCCGGTGTCTGATGTCGGCGCCATTGCGCCTCCGGTGTCTGATGTCGGCGCCATTGCGCCCCCGGCCGGCCGGCTGGAGCGACTGCGGGGCCGCCTTGCGAAATCCCAGAACGCGTTCGGTCGCAGCATGCTGGGCCTGCTCGGCGGCGGCGATCTCGACGAGGCCTCCTGGGACGAGGTCGAGGACACCCTGCTGATCGCCGACCTCGGGCCGACCGCCACCACCTCGATCACCGCCCACCTAAGGGAAAAGCTGGCCAGTGGCAACGTTCGCAGCGAGGCCGAGGTGCGTGCCATCCTGCGCGAGGTGCTCATCGAAGCGCTCAATCCGGGGATGGACCGTTCGATCAAGGCCCTGCCGCACGCGGAGAAGCCGTCGGTGCTGCTGGTGGTCGGCGTCAACGGAACCGGTAAGACCACCACGGTGGGCAAGCTGGCCCGGGTGCTGGTGGCCGACGGGCGCCGCGTCGTACTCGGTGCGGCCGACACCTTCCGCGCCGCCGCCGCCGACCAATTGCAGAGTTGGGCTTCGCGGGTCGGCGCCGAGGTGGTGCGTGGCGCGGAGGGCGCCGATCCGGCGTCGGTGGCATTCGATGCCGTCGACCGCGGGATCGAAATCAGTGCCGACGTCGTCGTCATCGATACGGCCGGGCGGCTGCACACCAAGACCGGACTGATGGACGAACTCGGCAAGGTCAAGCGGGTCGTCGAGAAGCGCGCCGCGGTCGATGAAGTGCTTCTGGTCCTGGACGCGACGATCGGTCAGAACGGACTCGCTCAGGCCCGGGTGTTCGCCGACGTCGTCGACATCACCGGGGTGGCGCTCACCAAGCTGGACGGAACGGCCAAGGGCGGCATCGTCTTCCGCGTTCAGCAGGAACTCGGCGTGCCGGTCAAGCTGGTCGGGCTCGGCGAGGGTCCCGACGATCTGGCCCCATTCGAGCCTGCGGCGTTCGTCGACGCCCTGCTCGGCTGACCCGTGTAACACAACGGCAACCTAAGCCGGCAATCCGTTCACATCAGCGAAACACCAAGGCAGTCCCACGGATACAACCACTGCGCATTGTCTGGTCTAAGTCGTCGGTGCTAGGCCGCGACGCGAAGGAAAGGGACAGCGAGTGGATGGATTCCCGGTAATGGGAGCCCCGGACACCGGTGACACCGCGTGGTTGCTTGCGAGCGCCGCGCTGGTCTTGCTGATGACTCCGGGCCTGGCATTCTTCTACGGCGGCATGGTGCGCGCCAAGGGCGTGCTCAACATGATCATGATGAGCATCAGCGCCATGGGTGTCGTAACGGTGCTCTGGGTGCTGTACGGCTACTCGCTGGCCTTCGGCAATGACGTCAACAATCTCTTCGGCGATCCAGGCCAGTATTTCGGGCTCAAGGGACTGATCGGCGGTAACGCCGTAGTTGAGGTGATCGCTGATCCGAGTGCCGGCATTGAGGCGGTCGAAGCGATCGGCATTCCACTGGCCGGCACGATTCCGCAGACGGTGTTCGTGGCCTTCCAGTTGATGTTCGCCATCATCACCGTTGCCCTGATCTCCGGCGCGGTGGCTGACCGACTGAAGTTCGGCGGCTGGCTGGTCTTCGCCGGACTGTGGGCCACGTTCGTGTACTTCCCGGTTGCGCACTGGGTCTTCGCGTTCGACGGCGTCACCGCCGAGACCGGTGGCTGGATCGCCACCAAACTCAAGGCTATCGACTTCGCCGGTGGCACCGCGGTGCATATCAACGCCGGTGTCGCCGGTCTCGTGCTGGCCATCATTCTCGGTAAGCGCGCGGGCTGGCCGGGAATCCCGATGCGTCCGCACAACCTGCCCTTCGTGATGTTGGGTGCGGGCCTGCTGTGGTTCGGCTGGTACGGCTTCAACGCCGGTTCGGCGGTCTCCTCCGGTGGTCTGGCGGGCACGACGTTCATCACCACCACGATCGCCACCGCTGCTGCAATGCTGTGCTGGCTGCTCACCGAGCGTATTCGTGACGGTCATGCCACCTCGTTGGGTGGGGCCTCGGGTGTGGTGGCCGGTCTGGTCGCCATCACTCCGGCCTGCTCGTCAGTGAATGTCGTCGGCGCTCTGGTCATCGGGGCCACCGCAGGTGTGCTCTGTGCCCTGGCGGTCGGTCTGAAGTTCAAGTTCGGCTTCGATGACTCTCTCGACGTTGTCGGCGTACACCTCGTCGGCGGTCTGGTCGGCACCCTGATGATCGGTCTGGTCGCGGCTCCCCAGGCTCCCGCTGCGGTGGCCGGCCTCTTCTACGGTGGCGGCACCGACCAATTGTGGCGACAGGCGGTAGGCGCCTTCGCGGTTCTGGGGTACTCGGCGGTTGTCACGGCTATCTTGGCCTTGCTCCTGAAATTCACCATCGGACTGCGGCTTGACCGCGAGGACGAGGCGGGTGGCATCGACGAAGCCCAACACGCGGAAACCGCGTACGACTTCGCGATCACGTCCACCGGTTCCGTCTTCCCACGTCAAGGCTCGGAGGTTTAAGGGTTATGAAGCTGATCACTGCGATCATCAAGCCGTTCACGCTGGAGGACGTCAAGACCGGCCTGGAAGAGATGGGTGTCCTGGGTATGACGGTCAGCGAGGTCCAGGGCTACGGACGTCAGAAGGGCCATACCGAGGTCTACCGCGGCGCGGAGTACTCGGTGGATTTCGTCCCGAAGGTCAGGGTCGAGGTCATCGTGGACGACGCCGCGGTGGACAAGGTGGTCGACGCCATCGTGTCCGCTGCCCGCACCGGCAAGATCGGTGATGGGAAGGTCTGGGTGAGCCCGGTGGAGACCATCGTCCGAGTCCGGACCGGGGAGCGGGGAACCGACGCGATCTAGGTCCGGCCGCGCAGGCGGGCCGCGTACGTCACGACACGCGAGGGGACGCCAGATGACAAAGCGAACGGAAGGTTCGGTGGCGGGGTCACAGCACCCCGCCACCGACCTCGCGGCGGCCAACCGCCAGTTGCTCAACGGCAGTCAGCGCCATCTCGATGCCGCTGAACTACGCGAGGCACTGCTGGATCTACACGAACTGTGGCTGACCGCCAAGGCTGCCGAACTGGGGATCACACCGGGGAGCGGCTTCGCTCTGGTGGCCACCGGAGGCCTGGGACGCAGGGAGTTTGTTCCCTACTCGGATCTCGACCTGATGCTGCTGCATGACAACCAGCCCGCGGATGTGGTCAGTCAGGTCGCCGAATCGCTGTGGTATCCGTTGTGGGACGCCAATATTCGGCTTGACCACAGCGTGCGGACGGTCTCGGAGGCTCTGCAGGTGGCCGCCACCGAGATCTCGGCGGGTATGGCCATGCTGGAAGTGCGGCACATCGCCGGTGACAGTGATCTGTCCTCACTGCTGATCGGCGGCGCCCGTCGTCAGTGGCGCGCCGGTATCGCCGCGCGTTTCGACGAGGTGGTCGAACACAACCGAGCTCGCTGGCAGCGCAGCGGGCAGATCGCCCACCGCGCCGAGCCCGATCTCAAGAGCGGGATGGGCGGCCTACGCGACGTCCAACTTCTCAATGCGCTGGCGATCGCCCAACTCGCCGATGTCTATCCGAGCCTTGCTGCGGACTCGCCGGCCGGGTCCCTGGCCAGCGCGCATCTGGCACTGCTCAATGTCCGCACCGAACTACACCGGGTGTCCAAGCGCGGCCGTGACCAACTGATGGCCCAGTTCGCCGACGAGGTGGGCGCGGCGCTGCGTATCGGGGACCGGTTCGATCTGGCCCGGATGCTGTCGGATTCCGCCCGGACGATCAGTTACTACGTGGAGGCCGGACTGCGCACGGCTGCCAACGCGCTTCCGAAGCGGGGCCTTTCCGCGCTGCGGCGGCCGGTCCGGCGGCCGATGGACGAGGGTGTCGTCGAGCAGTCCGGTGAGGTGGTTCTTGCGCGTGACGCGCGTCCGCAGCGCGACCCCGGTCTGACACTGCGGGTGGCTGCGGCCTCCGCGAGCACCGGCATCCCGATCGCGGCATCCACACTGGGCAGGCTGGCCGACACCGCGCCGGAGTTGCGCGCGCCGTGGCCGCGCGACGCGCTCGAAGACCTGCTGGTGCTGCTCAGTTCCGGTCCCACCGCGGTGACCACGATCGAGGCACTGGACCGGACCGGCCTGTGGGGTCGGATCTTCCCGGAGTGGGGGGCGGTGCGCGATCTGCCGCCGCGGGATCCGGTGCATACCTGGACCGTCGACCGTCATCTGGTCGAAACAGTCTCCAGGGCAAGCGCTTTCACCACCCGGGTATCGCGCCCCGACCTTCTTGTCCTTGGTGCGCTGCTGCACGATATCGGCAAGGGCCGCGGCGGCGATCACAGTGTGATCGGAGCGGAACTCGCCGAGCGGGTGGGCACTCGGCTGGGCCTGTGGCCGTCGGACGTCCGGGTGCTCTCGGCGGTCGTGCGTCACCATCTGCTGCTGCCGACCGCCGCAACCCGGCGCGATCTGCAGGATCCCGGCGTCATCGCCGATGTTGTGGAGGCACTCGGCGGCGATCCTGTGCTGCTGGAGCTGCTGCATGCGCTTGCCGAGGCCGACTCCCTGGCGACCGGGCCGGGGGTGTGGGGCGACTGGAAGTCGGCGCTGATCGGCGATCTGGTGCGTCGCTGCCGGATGGTGATGGGCGGTGAGCCCGACCTGGAGCCCGAGCCGATCGCCGATGAACTCCTCGCGCTGGCAGGCGATGGCACCGTGCACGTCGAGATGAAGCCGGGTGAGTGCCCGCACACCTACGAGGTCGCGATGATCGCGCCGGATCAGCGCGGTCTGCTGTCCAAGGCGGCCGGTGTGCTCGCGCTGAATTCGCTGGCGGTGCATTCGGCGTCGGTGAACAGCGCCCTGCTCTCCGATCGGGCCTCGGCCATCAACTCCTTCGTGGTGTCGCCGCAGTTCGGTGAGCCGCCGGTGGCCGAGTTGCTGCGCCAGCAGTTCATCGGGGCCCTCAACGGCGGGCTGGACGTCATCGGAGCGCTGGAGAAGCGCGACCGGGAAGCCGCCCAGTACGGCACCGGCCGCGTCGGTGAACACAATCCGGCAGTACCGGCAGCGCCGGTGGCGCCACCGCTGATCCGCTGGCACGAGGGCACCGGGCCCGACCGTCCGCTCGTCGAGGTGCGGTCGAGTGACCGAACGGGTCTGCTGGCGGTCCTGACGGCGGTGTTCGAGCGGGCCGGGGTCGACATCGACTGGGCCAAGATCACCACGTTGGGTGCGTCGGTGATCGATGTGTTCGCCATCTCCGCGCCGGCGTCCGACGCGGCCCGTGAGGCGCTGGAGAGTGAGCTGTACGCGGTGCTGCCCACCCCGCCGCGTGCTGAACCGGCCCAGGAAGCGGGCTGAGCTATCCGCTAAACGCGCCGGTCGCGCTCACAGTTAGGCTTGCCGGGTGTTTGAATCGCTCTCCGACCGGTTGACCGGTGCGCTGGCCGGCCTGCGTGGCAAGGGTCGGCTGACCGACGCGGACATCGACGCGACCGCCCGCGAGATCCGGCTGGCGCTGCTCGAGGCCGACGTGTCGCTGCCCGTGGTCCGAGACTTCATCAACCGCGTCAAGGAGCGGTCCAAGGGCGCCGAGGTCTCCGGGGCGCTCAACCCGGCCCAGCAGGTCGTCAAGATCGTCAACGACGAACTGGTCGGAATCCTCGGTGGCGAGACCCGCCAACTGGCGTTCGCCAAGACCCCGCCGACGGTCATCATGCTGGCCGGTCTGCAGGGCGCCGGTAAGACCACGCTGGCCGGGAAGCTGGCCAAGTGGCTCAAGGGGCAGGGCCACACCCCGCTGCTGGTGGCCTGCGACCTGCAGCGGCCCGGCGCGGTCAGTCAGCTGAAGATCGTCGGTGAGCGCGCCGGAGTCAGCGTGTTCGCCCCGCACCCCGGGACCAGCGCCGATGTGAGCGAGAGCGATGCGGCCGGAGTGGATGCCCCGGTCGCCGTCGCCGCCGCCGGCCTGGCCGAAGCGAAAGCCAAGCATTTCGACATCGTCATCGTCGACACCGCCGGCCGCCTCGGTATCGATGACGTGCTGATGGCCCAGGCCGCCGCGATCCGGGATGCCGTGACACCCGACGAGACGCTCTTCGTCCTCGACGCGATGATCGGCCAGGACGCGGTGGCCACCGCCGAGGCCTTCGGCGCCGGCGTCGGCTTCACCGGCGTGGTGCTGACCAAGCTCGACGGCGATGCCCGCGGCGGAGCGGCGCTGTCGGTGCGGGAGATCACCGGCGTACCGATCCTGTTCGCCTCCACCGGCGAGAAGCTCGAGGATTTCGACGTCTTCCATCCGGACCGGATGGCCAGCCGCATCCTCGGGATGGGCGATCTGCTCTCGCTCATCGAGCAGGCCGAGCAGGTCTTCGATGCGCAGAAGGCCGAGGAGGCCGCCGCCAAGATCGGCTCCGGAGAGCTGACGCTGGAGGACTTCCTCGAGCAGATGCTGGCGATCCGCAAGATGGGCCCGATCGGCAACCTGCTGGGAATGCTTCCCGGCGCGGCAGGCATGAAAGATGCCCTGGCCGCCGTCGATGACAGCCACCTCGACCGGCTGCAGGCCATCATCCGCGGCATGACGCCTGCCGAGCGCGCAGACCCGAAGATCATCAACGCCTCCCGGCGGCTGCGAATCGCCAACGGCTCGGGGGTGAACGTTTCGGAGGTCAACCAGCTCGTCGACCGGTTCTTCGAGGCGCGAAAGATGATGTCGCAGATGGCCGGTGCGATGGGAATGGGATTCGGCCGGCGATCGTCGAAGAAGAGCGCCAAGGGCAAGAAGGGCAAGAAGGGCGGACGGGGGCCGACGCCGCCGAAGGCCCGCAATCCGTTGCTTGGTGGCGGCATGCCGGACGGTTTCCCCGATCTGTCGCAATTGCCCGAGGGCCTCAACGAACTGCCGCCTGGTCTGGCCGGCTTCGACCTGTCGAAGCTGAAGTTCCCCAAGAGCTAAGCCCCCCATGCACGTTCTGCACGTCCGCGGTCGCGGACTTCCCGATGGCGAGCCGGTTGAGTGGTGGATCGCCGACGGAATCCTCACGTCCGAGCGGGTTGCCGGAGCACAGACGATTTTCGACGGTGGTTGGATCATTGCGGGACTGGTCGACGCGCACTGCCATGTCGGCCTGGGGCCGCACGGGGCCATCGATTTCGACGAGACGATCACCCAGGCCGAGACAGAGCGGGATGTGGGCGCGCTGCTGTTGCGCGACTGTGGTTCACCGGTCGACACCCGGAGTCTCGACGGACACGCTGATCTACCCGAAATCATCAGGGCCGGAAGGCATTTGGCCCGACCGAAGCGGTATATGCAGGGCTATGCCATCGAACTGGAAGACGAGTGGCAGCTTCCCGATGCGGTGGCCGAGCAGGCCCGCCGTGGCGACGGATGGGTGAAACTCGTCGGTGACTGGATCGACCGCTCGGTGGGCGATCTGGCTCCACTGTGGTCCGATGACGTCCTGGTTGCGGCGATCGCAGCCGCCCATGCCGAAGGAGCCAGAGTCACCGCGCACGTCTTCGGTGAGGACGCACTGCCCGGTCTGATCAGGGCCGGTATCGACTGCATCGAACACGGCACCGGGTTGACCGAGGACACCGTCGCGCTGATGGCCGAGCACGGCACCGCACTGGTGCCCACGCTGATCAACATCGAGAACTTTCCCGACTTCGCCGATGCCGCAAGCAAGTACCCGGTCTATGCGACCCACATGCGTGATCTCTACACGCGGTGTCCGGGCCGGATAGGCGCGGCCCGCGAAGCCGGGGTGCCGATCTATGCCGGTAGTGATGCCGGCGGCAATATCGCGCACGGGCGTATCGCCGAGGAGGTGGCGGCGCTCGCC
This sequence comes from Mycobacterium sp., assembly GCF_051006775.1. Classification (GTDB taxonomy): domain Bacteria; phylum Actinomycetota; class Actinomycetes; order Mycobacteriales; family Mycobacteriaceae; genus Mycobacterium. Next base: position 24,623 of record NZ_JBPCSX010000211.1, on the reverse strand, counting down.
GGGATCGGGATGACTCCGACGGAGGCTCTCGGTGCTGCCAGCTGGGATGCTCGAAAGTGGTTGGGGCGTCCGGCATTAGCCGATGGTGCACCTGCAGACCTGTTGTGCTTCATCGATGATCCGCGCGGTGGGCCGCAGGTGCTGTCCCGGCCGGACCGGGTGATCCTGCGCGGTCGCGTTTACTGACTGAAGCCCCAGTCCAGCAGCGCCCGGCCTTGATCCCACAGATCGTCTTTGCCGTACATCATCACCGCGACCAGTAGCCGGCCGTCGCGCTGCGCCATCGCAACGTAGGTCTCCTGGGCGAGATTGGTGTAGCCGGTCTTGCCGCCGATGAAGCCGGGGTAGCTGGGTAGGAGACGATCATGGCTGGCTATCGTCTTGAAGCCGCCCGAGCCGTTCGGGAACTGTGCGGACGACTGATGAATGATCTGAGCGAACAGCGGATATTTCAGCGCGGCCCGGTAGATCACCGCGAGGTCCTGTGCGGTGGTCACCGACTCCCAGCCCGGTCCGTCCAGACCTGACGGCGACCCGGCCCGGGTGGCGCGCGCGCCGACCTGGACTGCCTTGAGATTCATCTTCTGCACCGCCACCGCGGTGCCGCCCAGCATCTCGCCGAGCAGGTTGGCGGCGTCATTGCCGGAGACCATCAGCAGAGCGTCGAGGAGCTGACGGGTGGTGTAGACGGCGCCGGGCACCAACCCCACGCAGGAGCACTCGACGTCGGTGCTCGACGATGTCGCTCGCACTGCGGCCGCCGGGTTGATCTGGTCGAGGACCACCATCGCCAGCAGTGCTTTGATCGTGCTGGCGGGTGCCAGCGGGGTGTAGGCGTCCTGGCCGCCGAGGATCCGGCCACTGACCATGTCGGCCACCAGCCAGGCCGGCGCCGGACCCCTGGGTGCGTTCACCGCCGCGATCTGCAGGTCAGGCTCGGCTCCGGCGAAGGCAGGGGAGAGAACTGTCAGCAGCCCGGCCACGGCGACGGCTGCTGCGTGGCGTAACCCCATTCCGCCGAGGCTAACGATTCGCGGTGTCGATGCGGTCTCCGTTGAGCGGCGAACTCGACATCCGGTAAACAACGAGGTCCGGCCCGCCACGACAAGGGGGGACGTGGCGGGCCGGTCTCTGGTGGAAGGCGTTCAAAGTCGTGTGTCGACGAAACCCAGACCCCGTTTTTATCCCACCAAGGGAAAAGATACTGTCGAGCACGGATTTTTGGAGGCGAATCATCCCCGTCCGGGCGGGCGTCACCGATCGTTCACGGTGTCGGTGGCCGGTGCCGTGGTCGCACCGGGGGTACCGCCCGCATCGGGTCTAGAGCGCGGCGACGGACTCCGAGCGGTTCTGGGCGAATCCCCAGTCCAGCAGCATTGTGGCCTGATCCCAGTAAGTGGGGCCGCCCGCGTGCACCAGGCCGTACATCATCGCGATCACCAGGCGGCGGCCGTCGCGGTCGGCGGCGCCGACATAGGTTTTCCGGGCGGCGTCGGTGAATCCGGTCTTACCGCCGATCGCACCGGGGTAGCGCGCCAGCAGTTCGTTCTGGTTGACCAGCAGCCGCTCACCGGTGTCGGTGGGAAACGGTGCCGCCGGCTCGGCGGTGATCTGGGCGAATACCGGGTTGGCCATGGCGGCCCGGAAGATCGCGGCCAGGTCGTGCGGTGTGGTCCAGCCCGCTCCACCGGGCCCGTCCAGCCCGGAGGGGCTGGTGGCGTGGGTGTTACTCGCCCCGATGGCAGCGGCCTTGGCGTTCATCTTGTCGACGGCCACGTCAAACCCGCCGAGCATGTCGGCCAGGGTGTTGGCCGCATCGTTGCCGGACACCAGCAGGGTGGCATCGAGTAGCTGGCGCGCGGTGTAGACGTGGCCGGGTTTGATTCCCGCACAGCTGCATTCGACATGGGTGTTGGCCGGGGAGGCCGCCACCGTGGAGTCCAGATTCAGCTCATCGAGCGCGGTGAGCGCGAGTAGCGTCTTGATGGTGCTGGCCGGGGGATGGGGTTCGTACATACCCCGGCCCGCCAGTACCTGGCCGGTGTCCATATCGGCGACGATCCAGGTTGCCGCGGGGCCGTCGGGGATGCTCACCGAGCCGACCGGTTGGATATTGGGCTCGGCGCCGGCCGGGGTGGCCAGAACCGCGGAAGTCGCGCTGATCGTCAGCGTCGCCGCCAGGGCGCAGAGAAGCCGTGCCATGGCGGTCACCCTAACCCGGGTGCTCCGGCGCCGGGATCGGTGTTGAATGTTGACCCATGCTGAGCCTCGCGGAAATCTCTGACCGGCTGGAGATCCAGCAGTTGCTGGTGGACTACTCGACGGCCATCGACCAGCGCCGATTCGACGACCTGGACCGGATCTTCACTCCCGACGCTCATATCGACTACACCGCAATGGGCGGTATCGAGGGCCCGTTTCCCGAGGTCAAGGCTTGGCTGGCGAAGGTTCTGCCGAATTTCCCGGCTTACTACCACCTGATCGGCAACTTCGACATCCGGCTGTCCGGTGACACCGCCACTGGCCGGACCATGTGCTTCAACCCGATGAAGCTCTCGGGTCCTCGGGGGCAGGAGCGAAGCGACTCGGGAGTCAAAACCGACGGCCAGATCATGTTCTGCGCGCTCTGGTACGACGACGAGTTCGTCCGCACCGCCGACGGGTGGCGGATGACCCGGCGGGTGGAGGCCAAGTGCATGGACAAGATCTTCTAGGCGATTTCCGGCAACAGCCCCTGGTCTGGCAGAATCCGACCTGGCCACGCGAGGCAAAACCGGATTCCGGCATCCCGCCGGTGATCGCTGAATTGCAGCGTGAGACTAGAGGAGTAGTTCATTCATGGCTGTCAAGATCAAGCTCACTCGGCTTGGCAAGATCCGCAATCCCCAGTACCGCATCGCTATCGCTGACGCCCGCAATCGCCGGGACGGTCGCTCGATCGAGGTAATCGGCCGGTACCACCCCAAGGAAGACCCGAGCCTGATCGAGATCAATTCCGAGCGGGCCCAGTACTGGCTGTCTGTCGGCGCTCAGCCGACCGAGCCCGTGCTCAAACTGCTCAAGATCACCGGCGACTGGCAGAAGTTCAAGGGCCTGCCCGGAACTGAGGGCACGCTGCAGGTCAAGGCGCCCAAGCCCAGCAAGCTGGAGCTGTTCAACGCCGCGCTGGCCGCCGCTGACGGCGCCCCCACCGGTGAGGCCTCCCAGCTGAAGAAGAAGAAGGCTCCGGCCAAGAAGGCTGATAAGGCCGAGGAGGGGGCCGAGAAGGCCGACGAGGCTGTCGCGGAGGCCCCGGCCGCCGAGGAGACTCCGGCTGCCGTCGAAGAGGCCCCGGCTGCTGAGCCGGCTGCAGAGGCTGCCGAGCCGGCCGCTGAGACCACCGAAGAATGAGCGCTGCGGTAGTCGATGCCGTCGAGCACCTGGTTCGCGGGATCGTCGACAACCCCGATGACGTTCGCGTCGATCTGGTGACCAACCGTCGCGGCCGGACCGTCGAGGTGCACGTGCACCCCGAGGACCTCGGCAAGGTGATCGGCCGTGGTGGCCGCACCGCCACCGCCCTGCGCACCCTGGTCGCCGGGATCGGCGGCCGCGGTATCCGGGTCGACGTGGTGGACACCGACCAGTAGTGGAGCTGGTGGTCGGAAGGATCGCCAAGGCACACGGGGTCACCGGCGAGCTCGTGGTCGATGTTCGCACCGACGACCCCGACGAGCGCTTCGGCGCGGGAAAAACTCTGCGGCTCAAGCGACCCCGTGGCGGGTCGGAGTCGGCCGTCGTCCTGGAATCGGTGCGTCCGCACGGTGGGCGCCTGCTGGTGCGGCTGCCCGGTGTGACCGATCGGGACGGCGCTGACGCCCTGCGCGGGTGTCTGTTCGTCGTCGACTCCGCCGATCTGCCGCCGATTGAAGATCCGGACGAGTTCTACGATCACCAGCTCGAGGGTTTGGCAGTACAGACTGTCGACGGCTCACCGGTCGGCACAGTCCTCGAGGTTCTGCACACCCCTGCCGGCGAATTGCTATCGGTGCGCAAGGAATCCGGCGACGAGCTCCTTGTGCCCTTCGTCAGCGCGATCGTCACATCGGTGTCGCTGGCCGACGGGGTCGTGGTGATCGATCCGCCGGAAGGACTGCTGGATCTGGAGTCGCTGTGATGCGTGTCGACGTCATCACCATCTTCCCCGACTATCTCGATCCGGTTCGGCAATCTCTGCCCGGCAAGGCGATTGAGGCCGGGATCGTCGACTTCGCCGTCCACGATCTTCGACGGTGGACTCATGACGTGCATCGTGCTGTCGACGACGCGCCGTACGGCGGTGGTCCCGGAATGGTGATGAGGGCTCCGGTCTGGGGTGCCGCGCTCGACGAGATCTGTTCTGCGCAAACGCTTCTGGTGATTCCGACCCCCGCCGGCCGGTTGTTCGGGCAGGCCGACGCCGAGCAGTGGGCCGGCGAGGAACATCTGGTGTTCGCCTGCGGGCGCTATGAGGGAATCGATCAGCGGGTCGCCGACGATGCCGCCCGACGGATGCGGGTCGCGGAGGTCTCTATCGGCGATTACGTCCTGTCCGGCGGTGAAGTGGCAACACTGGTGATGATCGAGGCGATCGTGCGGCTGATGCCGAACGTCATCGGCAATCCGCTCTCGCACCAGGATGATTCGCACTCGACGGCCGGGCTGCTCGAGGGGCCCAGCTACACCCGACCGCCGGTCTGGCGCGATCTCGAAGTCCCACCGGTGTTGCTCTCCGGGGATCACGCCAAGGTGGCACAGTGGCGATACGACCAGGCGATGGAGCGCACTCGGCGGCGCCGACCCGACCTGCTGGGGGATTGAGCCCGGTTAGATCCGGCCGGCCGGGAACATCGTCTTGAGGGCTTGGGTGACGGTGTTGCGCGCGGTGGCGTCATCGACGGGCTGCATGGAGGCGACCGCCATCACATAGCGGCGGTCCGCACCGATCACGCCGGTGGACAGGTGCAGCCAGTTGGGTCCGTTCCAGCAGCACATCCAGCCCTGCTTCACCGCGACCGGTTCGGCGAACAGCCCGTCGGGGATGCCGAACCGCTGTGGGTAGCCGTCGGCGCCCAGCGGCGACGATGCGGCCAGGTTGGCCAGCATCAGGTCAGCCTGCGGCCGGGGGAGCCCGCCGGAACCGTCCAGCAGCATCGTGTAGTAGCGCACCAGGTCAGTGGTGGTGCTCATGGTGTTCCACCAGTTGCCGTCGTAGGGCACGGTGGTGCTGGTCAGGTGATAGCGGGCGGCCACCCGCTTGATGACGGCGTTGCCGCCGTCCCGGGACCAGAATTCGTCGGCGGCCCAGTCGTCGGAGGAGCGCAGCATCGTCTCGAGGAGATGCCTGTCGCCGGCGGTAAGGGGACTCTTGCGCTGCGCCGCCTGAATCAGCATGTCATCGGCGATGAACAGCTTGGCCACCGAGGCAATCGGGAAGGGGGCCTTATCGCCGCTGGTGACAAGTCGGCCGGTCTGGCGGTCCAGCAGTGCCAGGCTCATATCGGCGCCGCTCACCTGGGCCGCGGCGGTGGCTTTGTTGGCCAGCGCGGTGAAGTTCACGGGCGGAGGGGTGACGACCGCGGGAACGCTGGTCACGGCGGTCGGGCGGGCTGCCAGCAACGACACCGGCTCGGCGTGACTGGTGAAGATTCGACCGCTGACCTGGGCGGAGGATGCGCCGAGTAGGAGCACAGCCAGTGTGGCGAGCAATCCCGAGAGGAGTTTCGAGCGACGACGTCGCATGATCCCCTCCCTGACTTGGCGGCAAGCTGATTAGGGCCACCCCAGTCGAAGCCCGGTCGGCTAAGGGTAGCGGTGGTCTCAGTAGACCGCACAATTGCTCGAATCAGTCACACACCCACTCGGCGGGTCGTGCGATTTCGTCGGTCGCGGCGCATCTGGCACAATTGGGGAGTTGCCTGCGCGGGCCGGAGGAATCCGCCTGCTGCGACAAACAACCGACCACCAGCTCGGCGATGTCAGGCGTCCATGCCCGGACCTCCGCCCGCAGCTCGACCGCAAGAGGAAGTGTCACCGAGATGAACACTCTGGACTTCATCGACCAGGCGTCGCTGCGCGACGACGTCCCGGAATTCGGGCCCGGCGACACCATCAACGTTCACGTCAAGGTCATCGAGGGCAACAAGTCTCGGATCCAGGTCTTCAAGGGTGTCGTCCTGCGTCGCTCCGGTGGCGGCGTCCGGGAGACCTTCACCGTGCGCAAGGAGAGCTACGGGGTCGGCGTCGAGCGCACGTTCCCGGTGCACTCGCCCAATGTCGACCACATCGAGGTGCTGACCCGTGGCGACGTCCGCCGGGCCAAGCTGTACTACCTGCGCGAGCTGCGGGGCAAGAAGGCCAAGATCAAAGAGAAGCGCTGAGCTTCGACATGCCGCTGCCACAAGCGCGGTGCCTGGTTGATCCTGGCGCCCCGCTGGCTACGCTGATCGCGTGACCTCCACCCCGAAATCCGACGACGAGCGCAAGCCCGTCACGGAGTCCTCGGAGGCCCCGGAGGCCCCGGAGCTTCCCAAGAAGAAGTCGGCTCTTCGGGAGGGCGCGGTTCTGGTCGGAATCGCGCTCGTCCTCTACTACGTGATGCTGACCTTCATCGCTCGGCCCTATCTGATTCCGTCGGAGTCGATGGAACCGACCCTGCACGGCTGCAAGGGCTGCGTCGGTGACCGGATCATGGTTGACAAGGTGACCTACCGGTTCAGCTCCCCGGAACCCGGCGATGTGGTCGTGTTCAAGGGTCCGCCGAACTGGAACGTCGGTTACAAGTCGATCCGTTCGGACAACCCGGCGATCCGGGCGGTGCAGAACGCGCTGTCGTTCGTCGGTTTCGTCCCGCCCGACGAGAACGACTTGGTCAAGCGGATCATCGCGGTAGGTGGTCAGACCGTTGCGTGCCGCGCGGACACCGGGCTGACCGTCGACGGTAAGGAGCTCACAGAGCCCTATATCGACAAGACCACGATGATGGCCGACCCCGTCGTCTACCCGTGCCTCGGCAATGAGTTCGGCCCGGTGAAGGTTCCCGACGGGCGGCTGTGGGTGATGGGGGACAACCGCACCCATTCCGCGGACTCCCGGGCGCGCTGCACCAGCACCCCCGCCGATGCGCAGAAGGGCATCATCTGCACGGGTGACCCGATGGCCGGCACCGTCCCGGTGGACGACGTCATCGGTAAGGCCCGCTTCATCGCCTGGCCGCCGTCGCGTTGGGGTGGTGTTTCGTCGGTCGACCCCCAGCAGGGTTGAGATGCCTTCCAGGAAGGCGGATGTGACCATGTGGCCGCCTCGCACCGTCATCCGGCGGTCGTCGGGGCTCAGGACACTGGAGTCGGCGCTCTATCGCAGCGGGTTGGGCCCGGTCGCCGGTGTCGACGAGGTGGGTCGGGGTGCCTGCGCGGGCCCACTGGTGGTCGCCGCCTGCGTTCTGGGCCCGAACCGGTTCGAGAGTTTGTCCGCGCTCGACGATTCCAAGAAGCTGACCGCCAAGGCCCGCGAGGAACTCTTCCCGCTGATCCGCCGCTACGCACTGGCCTACCACGTGGTGCTGATCCCGGCCGCCGAAGTGGATCGGCGCGGGGTGCACGCGGCCAATATCGAGGGTATGCGGCGTGCGGTCGCCGGACTGTCGTTGCGGCCCGGGTACGTGCTCTCCGACGGTTTCCGGGTGCCCGGGCTGCCGATGCCCTCGCTGCCGGTCGTGGGCGGGGACGCGGCGGCGGCCTGTATCGCGGCGGCGAGCGTGCTGGCCAAGGTCAGCCGGGACCGCATCATGGTCGCGATGGACGACGAACATCCTGGTTACGGATTCGCCGTGCATAAGGGCTACAGCACCGCGGCCCATGGTGCGGCACTGGCCGAGCGAGGCGCCTGCGCCCAGCATCGGCAGTCGTTCATCAACGTCCGACGGGTGGTCGGGTTCGCAGTGGGCCATGATGGAAGTACGCCGTTTGATATGACCGGACAAAAAGGACAGCTGAGCTGATGAGTGCCGAGGATCTCGAGAAGTACGAAACCGAGATGGAGCTGTCGCTGTACCGCGAGTACAAGGACATCGTCGGACAGTTCAGCTACGTCGTGGAGACCGAACGCCGCTTCTACCTGGCCAACAGTGTCGAGTTGGTGCCGCGCAACACCGAGGGCGAGGTGTACTTCGAGTTGCGGCTGGCCGACGCCTGGGTGTGGGACATGTATCGGCCGGCCCGATTCGTCAAACAGGTTCGGGTGATCACCTTCAAGGACGTCAACATCGAAGAGGTCGAGAAGCCGGAGTTGCGGCTGCCCGAGTAGCTGTGCATCGACGGCGCGCTGGGGATGGTCCGGGCATGTTGACGCCCGACTGAACCGGTCCGTCGGTCATCCGGCCCAGTGTGATCGCATGACGACACGCACTGAACTCGGCGCGCTGGGCGAGCAGATCGCCGTCGAGTATCTGCAGAGCCTGGGTCTGCAGATCGTGGCGCGCAACTGGCGATGCCGCTACGGCGAATTGGACGTGATCGCAGCCGACGGTTCGGACACCGTCGTCTTCGTGGAGGTCAAGACCCGCACCGGCAACGGTTTCGGCGGTGTCGAGCAGGCCGTGACGCCGGCGAAGGTGCGGCGGCTGCGGCGGCTGGCAGGGCTGTGGCTCGCCGGTCAGGACAGCGGGTGGGCGCAGGTGCGCCTCGATGTCATCGGGGTACGTACGGGCCGACAGCGCGACCCTGAGGTGTTGCACCTGCGGGGAGTCGGCTGATGGCGCGGGTCCGCTGATGGCATTGGGGCGAGCGTTCTCGGTTGCGGTCCGCGGCTTGGATGGCGATATCGTCGAGATCGAGGCTGACATCACCTCCGGTCTCCCCGGTGTTCATCTGGTCGGTCTGCCCGACGCCGCACTGCAGGAGTCCCGGGACCGGGTTCGGGCGGCGATCACCAATTGCGGTCGTAGTTGGCCGATGTCGCGGCTGACGCTGGCGCTGTCGCCGGCGACGCTGCCCAAGACCGGATCGCTCTACGACATCGCTTTGGCTGCGGCCATCCTTTCGGCGGGGCGCAAGGCGCCGTGGCCGCGACTGGAGAAGACGGTGCTGCTGGGCGAACTCGCACTCGACGGACGCGTGCGTCCCGTCCACGGCGTGCTTCCTGCGGTGCTGGCCGCCAAGGCGCAGGGGTGGCCGGTGATCATCGTCCCGGTGGGCAACCTCGCCGAGGCGGGCCTCGTCGACGGCATCGAGGTGTTTGGCGTGCGAACGCTGCGGGATCTCCTGCACTGGCTGGACAGCGGCGCAGGTCTTGATCCACGGGTCGGAATGCCGCCGCAGGCCCATGAGGAAGTCGCCGACCTGGCCGACGTGGTGGGGCAGAGTCAGGCCCGCTTCGCCGTTGAGGTCGCTGCCGCCGGGGCCCACCATCTCATGCTGACCGGACCCCCGGGTGTCGGGAAAACCATGCTTGCCCAACGACTTCCGGGTCTGCTGCCCGATCTCACCGAGAGCGAGGCGTTGGAGGTGACGGCCATCCATTCGGTGGCGGGCACGCTCTCGTCGCGCACCCCGCTCATCACCCGGCCTCCGTTTATCGCTCCGCACCACTCGTCGAGCGTGGCCGCCCTGGTGGGCGGCGGCGCGGGGATGGCCAAGCCCGGGGCGGTCAGCAGGGCGCACCGCGGTGTGCTCTTTCTCGACGAGTGCGCCGAGATGGGGATCAGCGCGCTGGAGGCGCTGCGAACACCGGTGGAGGACGGCGAGGTCCGGATCGCCCGCCGGGACGGGGTGGCGCGCTACCCCGCGCGGTTCCAGCTCGTGCTCGCCGCCAACCCGTGCCCGTGCGCGCCGGCCAACCCGCAGGACTGCATCTGTTCGCCGCCGCAGCGGCGGCGCTATCTCGGCAAGCTCTCGGGTCCGTTGCTCGATCGGGTTGACCTACGAGTCCAGATGCACACCGCACGGGCCGGGGCCTTCGCACCGGAGGCCGCCGAGCCCAGTTCGCAGGTCAGAGCGCGGGTGGCGGCGGCCCGCGCCGCCGCCACCGAGCGGTGGCTCCCGCATGGGGTCAGCACCAACGCCGAGGTCACCGGAGCGGTGCTGCGCCGGCACTTCCGCCTCGGCGAGGCCACGATGGCGCCGCTGAAGTCCTCCCTGGATCGGGGAATCATCAGCATCCGCGGGGTCGACCGGTCCCTGCGGATGGCCTGGACTCTCGCTGATCTCGGGGGTCGCACCGCGCCAAATCGCGACGACGTGGCCATAGCGCTCAGCTTCCGGCAGGCCGGGGTCACACCGTGAGTACAGACGTCCGGCTGCAGGCTTGGGCCTACCTTTCCAGGGTCACCGAATCGCCCTGCGCTGAACTCGCCGCCCTCGTCGCCGACATCGGTCCCGAGGAGGCAGCGCAGCGGGTCCGACGCGGCGCGGTCGGTCCGGAGCTGGCCCGCAGAACCGAGGGCCGTCGCGAACTGGACTGTGCCGCCCAGGATCTGGAATTGCTGCACCGCCGCGGTGGCCGACTGCTCACCGCCGACCATGACGAATGGCCGGTCCTGTCGTTCATCTCCTTCGGTGGAGCACCGGTGCGCGACAAGCCGCAGGGTCGCCCGCCGTTGGCGCTGTGGACCATCGGTCCGCTCCGACTGAATGAGGTGACCGAACGGGCCGCCGCGATCGTCGGCACCAGGGCCGCAACCGCCTACGGCGATCATGTCGCCGCGGAATTGTCGGCCGGACTGGTGGAGCGTGATGTCGCGGTGATCTCCGGTGGCGCCTACGGCATCGACGGGGCAGCGCATCGCGCAGCCCTGGCCGCCGACGGTGCGACGGTGGCTGTGCTGGCCGGTGGTGTCGACATCCTGTACCCGGCGGGCCATTCCGCACTGCTGCACCGCATCAGCCGCGAAGGGTTGCTGATCAGTGAGTATCCGCCCGGTATCCGCCCGGCGCGGCACCGGTTCCTGACCCGCAACAGGTTGGTCGCCGCGCTGTCGTCGGCGACCGTGGTGGTGGAGGCCGGTCTGCGCAGCGGTGCGGCCAGTACCGCGGCATGGGCCCGGGCGCTGGGCCGGGTGGTGTGCGCGACCCCGGGTCCGGTGACCTCCACCGCCTCGGCGGGCTGCCACACGCTGATCCGCTCCGGTGCAGAGCTTGTCACCAGGGCCGCGGACATCATCGAAATCATCGGCCGCGCAGGTGAGTTCGCCGACGAGCAGCCGCATCCGACTCAGCCCCTCGACGCGCTGACCGACACCGAGCTCAAGGTCTACGAGGCATTGCCCGGCCGCGGGGCGCGCACGCCCGACGAGATCGCGGTGGCGGCCGGTCTGCCTCCCACCGCCGTGCTGGGTCCGCTGGCGATGCTGGAGATCGCCGGCCTGATCGAATGCCGGGACGGGAGGTGGCGGCTGACCCGTACCCGCGTCTAGGTCTGACCCGCCGGGACCAACCCGTCGTCCGGTGATCCGCCCTCGTCACGGACCGGGTTGAAGACGTCCGGAATCCGCTCCGGGTTCCATCCGGTCACATGATTCATCCGTTCGGAATAGGACGGACGAGACCTGATTTTCAGTGGCCACCAGAACCACGGGCCGAGGATGGCCGCGATGGACGGCGTCATCAGGGAGCGCACTATCAGCGTGTCGAGCAATAGGCCGATCCCGATCGTCATACCGCCCTGGCCGACATTGAGCAGGTCGCCGGAGATCATCGACCCCATGGTGACTGCGAACACCAGACCGGCGGCGGTGACCACAGTTCCGGTACTGCCCATCGAGCGGATGATGCCGGTGTTGATGCCGGCGCCGATTTCCTCCTTGAATCGCGACACCAAGAGCAGGTTGTAGTCGCTGCCGACGGCCATCAGGATGATCACCGCGAACGCCAGCACGATCCAGTTGAGTTCGATCCCGACGATTCGTTCAAAGATGAACACCGACAGGCCGAATGCGGCGCCCAGTGAAATCACAACGGTTCCGACGATCACCATCGATGCCACCAGGGCCCTGGTGATGACGAGCATCACGATGAAGATCAGCGTCAGCGCGGCGAAGGCCGCGATCATGGTGTCGTACTTGGCGCCGGACTGGATGTCCCGGTAGGTGGCCGCGGTCCCGGCCAGGTAGATCTGCGAGCCTGCCAGCGAGGTTCCCTTCACCGCCTCATGCGCCGCGACGAGTTCGTCGTCGACAACCGCGATTCCCTCCTCGGAAGCAGGGTTCGCATCGTGGGTGATGATCAGTCGTGCCGCCTTGCCATCCGGAGACAGGAACAGTTTCAGACCCTTCTGGAAGTCGGGGTTGGCGAACACCTCCGGCGGCAGATAGAAGTAGTCGTCGCTCTTGGACGCGTCGAACGCCTGACCCATCGCGGTGGCGGTGTCGGTCATCTGCTGCATCTGCTCGATGAGTCCGTCGAAACTGCTGTGGATCGTCTGCAGGGTCCCCTGCATCATCGTCGCAGTCGCGATGATCGGCGGAAACTGGGCGACCATCTTCGGGAACAGGGAGTTCATATCGCCCATTCCGCCGACCATCTGATCCATGCCACCGATCATCGCGGTCATGTCGGTCTGCAGGGATGCCATGTTGTCGCTGAACTTCGAGACGCCATCTGTGGCGTCGAAGGCGGCCTTGATGCCCTCGCACACCGTGATGTTCAAACAGTTCGGTTCCCAGTAGAAGTAATTCCGGATCGGACGCACCGCATCGTCGAAATCAGCGACGCGGTCACGCATCTCATCCAGCGTCGACTTCATCACAGTCATGTCCGCGACGCTGCGCTGACCGGAAGCCACCATCCCATTGGCGGACTCGACGCTTGCGTTCATCGCCCCCGACATCCGGGTCATCAGGTTCTGCATCTCGGTCATCGATCCGATCATCGCGCCGAGATCGTCCGACATTCCGCTGATGTCACCGACACGTTGCTTCAGGAACTGCAGATTCTGCGTGATCGGCACCGAGGACATACTGATCTGGTACGGGATCGAACTGTGTGCGATCGGCGAGCCCAGTGGCCGGGTGATGCCCTGCACCATTGCGATACCCCGGATCCGGAACAGCGCCTTGGTGATTCGATCCAGCACGATCATGTCGGTGGGGTTACGCATGTCATGGTCAGCCTCGACGGTGAGGATGTCCGGATTGAGGCGCGCGGTGCTGAAGTGCTTCTCGGCCGCGGTGTAACCGAGATTGGACGGGACGTCGGCGGGAATGTAGCGCCGGTCGTCGTAACTGGTCTTGTAGCCGATCATGGCCAGGATGCCCAGCAGCACGACCGAGGTCGCCACGGCAAGGATCGGTTTGGGCCAACGGACTGTGGCCGTGCCGACCTTGCGCCAGCCCTTGGTCTTCATCATCCGCTTGGGATCCAGCAGCCCGAACCGGCTGCCCACGACGAGAATTGCCGGCGCGACGGTCATGGCGGCGGCCACCACGATGATCAGGGCCAGGGCCGACGGGTAGGCCAGTGAGTTGAAGTAGGACAGCCGGGTCAGCCGCAGGGTCAGCATGGCGCCCGCGATGGTCAATCCCGAGCCGAGGATGACATGGCCGACGCCGTGGAACGCGGTGTAATAGGCCGATTCCGGATCTTCTCCGTTCTGGCGGGCTTCGTGGTAGCGGCCGATCAGAAAGATGGCGTAGTCGGTGCCGGCGGCGATCGCGAGTGCCGTCATCAACGGAACCGAGAACGTCGAGAAGTCCATCAGGCCGAGCTTGCCGACCACCGCGACCGTGCCGCGGGCGGAGCCCATCTCGATGCCCACGATGGCCAGAATGAGCAGAACAGTGCTCACCGACCGGTAGACGATGGACAGCATGATGGTGATGACGATCATCGTGACGACGGTCATCTTGATCATGCCGCTGTCACTGGCCTCGAGTGAGTCCGTGGTCAGCGGGGCCGGGCCCGTGACATAGGCCTGCAGTCCCGCCGGGGGCGGGGTTTCGTGGATGACTTCGCGAATCGCATCCACGGACTTGTTGCCCTGCGTGCTGCCCTGGTCTCCAGCCAGGTTGAGCTGGACGTAGGCGGCCTTACCGTCGCTGCTCTGCACGCCGGCGGCCGTGATCGGGTCGCCCCAGAAATTCTGGACGTGCTGCACGTGCTCGGTGTCAGCCTCGAACTTGGCAACGAGGGTGTCGTAATACCGATGCGCGTCCTCGGCGAGCGGTTGGGCGCCGACGAGAACGACCATGGCGATGCTGTCGGAGGTGGACTCCTGGAATTTCGCGCCCATCCGCTTGGCTGCGATCACCGCCGGTGCGTCCTGGGGCGACATCGACACGGCGTTGGCCATACCGACCTTCTCCACCTGCGGGACAAGCAGATTCACCGCCGCGGTGTAGGCAACCCAAATGAGGATGAGGGGAACCGCCAGAGCGCGGATGGTGCGGGGGACGAACGTGCGGGAGTCGCTGCCCGAACCTTTGCCGTGGGCGCTCATGCGGCTTTGTCCAGACAGAAGGCCTGGGCGTCACGGCCCTCGGCTTGATCTTCGGCGACCAGCTTGTCGTTGACCAGGATGCGGCAGCCGAGTGCGGCGGTATCACCCTGGGCGACCACATTGGCCAGCACGCCGGGATCGGTGGTGCTCACAGTCACCGACCACGGCAACGCCGTGAATCCCGCTTCCACGGTCTCGCCGGTGACATCGAGGTAGCTGACCCGCCCGGTTGCGTCGGGGGGCCCGACGATCTCATAGGTCACCCGCTTGACGTTGATCGGCTTGGGGACGTCGGCCGGAAGCGATGCTTCGACATAGGGCTTGTCGGAGTCGAAGAAGGTGCGCAGCCTGGCGACGACGGCGGCCGAGGCGAGGACGGCGACGGTGACCATCGCGAGAACCCAGAACCGCTTGAGCAGGCCCACGAGGGACTTGAGGTACGTCTTCATCGTTCGATCACGTCTTAGTAATACCATACCCCCCATGGTATATGCGAATACCCAAGGGGGTATGCTGGAATCGACCCTTAGGAGAGGAAACCCCATGTGTCGTGCGACGAAGTGCCGCGTCTGCGGTAAGACCACCTGGGCCGGCTGCGGACAGCATGTCGAGATGGTCCGGCGCAGCGTGCCGGCCGCCGACTGGTGCGGCGGCGGTCATTCCAAAGACGAACTACCGCCGCGACGGTGGAGCCTGTTCCGGAAGAAGGGCTGATGCGATCGCCCGCCGGCGCCGGAATGACCCTGGCCCTGGCCCTGTTCGCCGGGGCGACTCCCGGTGTGGCCAGGGCCGACGCCACCGACGACTATCCGATCCCGCACCGGATCATCGTCACGGCGTGTACGGCAGAACAGATCATGGCCGCGGTCCGGGATGTGCGGCCGGTCTACTACGAGCGCTACATGATCGACTACAACAACAAGTCCGTTGAGATTCAGCAGGCCTCCCGCGACTTCATCCACGATTTCTTCGGGAAAACCCCGGAACAGCGCAGGGCCTGGTCAGAGGAGATGGCGACCGATATCTACTCCGATCCGCTGGTCTTTCAGTGGCCCAACCACGCGAAACTGTTCTTCAACAACAAAGGCGTTGCGGCGCGCGCCACCGACGTCTGCGATCAGTACCCGCCCGGGGACATGTCGGTGTGGCAATGGTGATTAGGCCGGAATTTCTGCGACCGTAGGGGAGTGGACGCCGATGTTGACGCAGCGGACCGGTTCGCAGCGGTGCTTGAGGAATACGCCGAGCATCTCGCCCTGGAACGCGGCCGCTCCGAACACACCCGCCGGGCGTATCTGACCGACCTGCGTTCGCTGTTCGCCTTCCTCGAGACCCGGGCGCCGGGTGCGGGCCTGGACGCGCTGAACCTGCCGGTCCTGCGCGGCTGGCTGGCGGCGCAGGCAGCCGGCGGCGCGGCCCGCACCACCCTGGCCCGGCGCACCTCGGCGGTGAAGACCTTCACCGCCTGGGCCAGCCGCCGCGGCCTGATGGCGGCAGATCCGGCGACCCGGCTGCAGATGCCCAAAGCGCGTCGAACGCTGCCCGCCGTCCTGCGCCAGGATCAGGCGCTGGCCGCACTGCACGCCGCCGACCTGGGCGCCCAGCAGGGCGATCCGCTGGCGCTGCGCGATCGGCTGATCGTCGAGATGCTCTACGCCACCGGCATCCGGGTCAGCGAACTGTGCGGGCTTGACATCGACGACGTCGATACCGGCCGCCGGGTGATCCGGGTGCTCGGCAAGGGCAACAAACAACGGACCGTCCCGTTCGGTACCCCGGCGCTGAGCGCGCTGCAGTCGTGGCTGCGCGACGGTCGACCCGAACTGGTCGCCGTCGATTCGGGACCGGCGCTGCTGCTGGGCCCGCGTGGCGGCCGGCTGGATCCACGGCAGGCCCGCACGGTCGTGCATCAGACCATCGGCGCGGTCGACGGCGCACCCGATATGGGTCCGCACGGTCTGCGGCACAGCGCGGCGACCCACCTGCTCGAGGGCGGGGCCGACCTGCGGGTGGTGCAGGAGATCCTCGGGCACTCCTCGCTGGCCACCACCCAGCTCTACACCCACGTGACCGTGGCGCGGTTGCGCGCGGTGCACGACCAGGCGCACCCGCGGGCCTAACCGGAACCCCGGCCGGCCAGCGGCTTGAGCCGGATCGGTGTCACCGTCAGCAGGCCCATCGGGTCGACATAGTCGGCCCGCGCCGCAGGTCCCCACATGGCGCCCCAGTGCAGGCAGGCCGGCACCGGACAGCCGGCATGCCCGGCGAGCAGCCGGCCCAACGGGGTCGAGGCGTCCACCCGCTGTCCGGGCCGAACCGACGGTTCGACCGGCTCGTAGCTGCTCCGGAGTCCGCCGGGATGGTCCACCGAAATCACCGGCCGCCCGGCCAGCACCCCGGCGAACACCACGACGCCCGGGCCCGCCGCATACACCGGCTGACCTGGGGAACCGGCCAGGTCGACACCCCGATGGCCGGGCCGCCAGTCCGGCGTCGGGGCATCGAACGGGCGGGTGATCTGCGGGGTGCCCGGCCGAAGCGGCCACGCCAGGCGCCCGGCGTCAGCCCGGCACGTCGGAGACAACGCGAGGAGCACACTCAGTACCGCCGCCACCAACCGCATCGGGTCAGTTCAGCACCCCTGCGCCGGAGATGCCGTCATGGTGCTCGCCGATTGGGTATCAGCAGGTGGCTGTGTGTAAACTCAGGCACGCAATTCGCGTCAGCGGATTGACTTCGCGCGCCTGATGGCAGGGTCGCCAAGCGACAGCTGCCCGCGCATGCCAGTTGGTCCCGTTCCGGCGGGTTGGTATGCGCGCAGACGCCAGGGCATGGCTTCACACGAAGCCGTGCGACAACCGACATAAAGGAATACACGACATGGCTGTCGTAACAATGAAGCAGCTGCTCGACAGCGGCACCCACTTCGGGCATCAGACCCGACGCTGGAATCCCAAGATGAAGCGGTTCATCTTCACCGACCGCAACGGCATCTACATCATCGATCTGCAGCAGACGCTGACCTTCATCGACAAGGCCTACGAGTTCGTCAAGGAGACCGTCGCGCACGGCGGCTCGGTGATGTTCGTCGGCACCAAGAAGCAGGCGCAGGAATCGATCGCCGAAGAGGCCACCCGCGTCGGCATGCCGTACGTGAATCAGCGCTGGCTCGGCGGCATGCTCACCAACTTCTCCACCGTGCACAAGCGCCTTCAGCGGATGAAGGAGCTGGAGGCCATGGAGCAGACCGGTGGCTTCGAGGGTCGCACCAAGAAGGAAATCCTGATGCTGACCCGCGAGAAGAACAAACTGGAGCGGTCCCTCGGTGGTATCAGGGACATGAACAAGGTGCCCTCGGCGGTCTGGGTCGTCGACACCAACAAGGAGCACCTCGCCGTTGCCGAGGCGCGCAAGCTGAACATCCCGATCATCGCGATCCTGGACACCAATTGCGATCCCGATCTGGTCGATTACCCGATTCCGGGTAACGATGACGCGATCCGGTCGGCCGCCCTGCTCACCAAGGTGATCGCCTCCGCGGTGGCCGAGGGTCTGCAGGCCCGCGGTGGTGCCGGTGCCGGCGACAAGTCCGGCTCCGACGCAACCGCGGCTGAGCCGCTGGCCGAGTGGGAGCAGGAACTGCTCGCCGGTGCGGCCATCGAGGCCGCCCCGACCGAGGCGGGTCCGGTGGCCTCCGAGTCGGTCACCGAGACCGTCACGATCGTCGAGGAAGGCTGAGATGGCGGACTACACCGCAGCCGACGTCAAGCGGCTTCGTGAGCTCACCGGCTCGGGAATGATGGACTGCAAGAACGCGCTGACCGAGACCGGCGGCGATTTCGACAAGGCCGTCGAGGTGCTGCGCATCAAGGGCGCCAAGGACGTCGGCAAGCGTGCGGAGCGCGCGACCGCCGAGGGTCTGGTGGCGGCCAAGGGCGGCGCTCTGATCGAGCTCAACTCCGAGACCGACTTCGTGGCCAAGAACGCCGAGTTCCAGGCACTGGCAGATCAGGTCGTCGATGCCGCCCTGGCGTCGAAGGCCAACGATGTGGAGTCGCTCAAGGCCGCCAAGATCGGCGACCACACCGTCGAAGAGGCCATCGCCGCGCTGTCGGCCAAGATCGGCGAGAAACTCGAGTTGCGCCGTGCGCAGTACTTCGACGGCAAGGTCGAGACCTACCTGCACAAGCGGGCCGCCGATCTGCCGCCGGCGGTCGGTGTGCTGGTCGAGTTCGAGGGCGGTGACACCGATGCCGCCCATGCGGTGGCCCTGCAGATCGCCGCGCTGAAGGCCAAGTACCTCACCCGTGACGAGGTACCCGCCGATCTGGTGGCCGCCGAGAAGCGGGTTGCCGAGGAGACCGCCAAGTCCGAGGGTAAGCCCGAGGCCGCGCTGTCGAAGATCATCGAGGGTCGCGTCAACGGGTTCTTCAAGGATGTCGTGCTGCTCGAGCAGCCGTCGGTGTCGGACAACAAGAAATCGGTCAAGGCTCTGCTCGACGAGGCGGGCGTGACCGTCACCCGATTCACCCGCTTCGAGGTGGGGCAGGCTTAGCGGGCCGGCCGATCATGCGGCGCGTCAACGCCTTCGGAGACGATGCACTCGGCGATCTCGACGCCGTGGCAATGGTCGATGCCATGCGCACCGGCCGGGTCTCGGCGGCTGAATTCGTCGACGCGGCCATCGCGCGCGCCGAGAAAGTCAACCCGGTCCTCAACGGCTTGGCGCATGAGAACTTCGCGCGCGCCCGCATCCGTGCGGGCGTCCGCGAGGGTGGTTACTTCGACGGGGTGCCGACCTTCATCAAGGACAACGTCGACGTCGAGGGCATGCCGACCAGACAGGGCGCCGACGCCTGGGATGCCCGCCCGCAACCCGGACACGGTGACTTCGCCAGATTCTTCCTGGCGACCGGCCTGATCGCGATCGGTAAGACGCAGCTGTCGGAGTTCGGCTTCAGTGCCGCCGCCGAGCACCCGCGTCTCGGCGCGGTTCGCAATCCGTGGGACACCGACTACACCGCGGGGGCCTCGTCCTCGGGCTCGGGTGCCTTCGTCGCCGCCGGTGTGGTCCCGATCGCGCACGCCAACGATGGCGGCGGGTCGATCCGGATCCCGGCCGCCTGCAACGGTTTGGTCGGGCTCAAACCGTCCCGCGGCCGGCTCCCGCTGGACAAGATGTCCCGGCAGATGCCGGTGCGGCTGGTCAACGACGGTGTGCTGACCCGCTCGGTGCGCGACACCGCGGCGTTCT
Organism: Mycobacterium sp.; assembly: GCF_051006775.1. Classification (GTDB taxonomy): domain Bacteria; phylum Actinomycetota; class Actinomycetes; order Mycobacteriales; family Mycobacteriaceae; genus Mycobacterium. Next base: position 4,921 of record NZ_JBPCSX010000211.1, on the reverse strand, counting down.
ACCGCGAGGGTGAACGCATCTGGCGCAACCGGGCTCTGCCGCCGGTGGGCGCGGTCACCGGTCCGGGCGTCGACCGGTTGCGGATCGCCGTGGTCACCCGCTCTGTGGGACGGGACTGCAGCCCGGTCATGCGGGACCACACGTTGCGAACCGCCACCCTGCTCGAGAGCCTCGGCCATCGCGTCGAGTATCTCGACGACAACCCGGTCCCGGACTCCTTCGTCGACGACTTCCTGGTCTACTGGGCGTCGCTGGCGATGGCGTTGGTGCGCACCGGACGGCGCAGCTTCGGCAAGTCCTTCGACCGTTCCCGGTTGGACAATCTGACGCTGGGACTGGATCGGCACGCCACCCGCAACCTGCACCGCCTGCCGATGGCGATCACCCGGTTGAGCCGGTTACGCAAGATCACCGACCGCTTCTATCGCGACCACGACATCCTGCTGACACCGACACTCGCCGACGAGACCGTTCGGATCGGTCACCTCGATCCGACCGCGGACTATCAGCAAGTCATCGACCGTCTCGTCGAATGGGTCGCGTTCACGCCATTGCAGAACGCCACCGGGGAGCCGGCCGTGTCGCTGCCGATGGCGCAATCGGCGAACGGGTTACCGGTCGGCATGATGTTCGCCGCGCCCCTGGGTCACGAACGCCGGCTGCTGGAGCTGTCCTACGAACTCGAATCGGCCGCACCGTGGCCGGGGATTCAGGACTAGACGGCGGCCTGGTACCTATCGACGATGTCGTCGAGCAGTTCGTGCAGACGGCTCACCTCATCGTGGGGTGCGATGGATGACACCAGCATCCGCCACGACCTGGCCAGCCGGACGTAGGGGTCGTCGCCGCAGGCCGCCGAGACCAGGTGTGAGCCCAGGATGCCGGCCCAGATCGCTTCGCCCACATCGACGGGATCGACATCGGGGCGCAGCCCGCCGGCCCGTGCGACCCCGCCGGCCATTTCGACGAAGGCCGCGGTCCACCCGGTGTAGACCCGGGACCCGGCGCTGCTCACCTGATTGAGGGCCTGGGCGAGCTGCTGGCCGATCTGGGTGGCGGGATCGCGATGCATCAGGCCCTGGACGGCGAACGTCGATGCGATGATGCCGTCCAGAGTCGGTGCGGCGGCATCGAAATTCTCCTCGACGGCGGTCACGGTCCGGTTGTTGAACTCGTCGATGATCGCCGTGGCGACGGCTTCTTTGGAGTCGAAGTGGTAGTAGAACGCGCCTTTGCTGACCCCGGCCCGCTGCAGGACACCGGCGAGTCCGGTTTCGCCGTAGCCGATCTGGCCGAACAACTCGACGGCTGTTTCGATGATCTTGCGACGCGTTGCCTCAGCGCGGGCTTGCAGTGCCACCCTTGCTCAACTCCCGTTCCCAGTCTCGCGGACCGTAGCTTGCAGACCGTAGCTTGCAGACCGCATTAGGTCCCCCGAGTGCAATCCTCAGACTAGCCCCATGGCGAATCGGTGAACCCCCGCGACCGGCCGCAGGCCCGATGAGGCAGGATGATCTTGCTGTTCCGGAGGTTTCTCCGGGATGCGAGCCATCCCCGAGATGCCGCCAGCCCGACGATGGTGAGGAGTCCGATGGGCGAGCCGACGATCAACGGCACCGGACCGCAATCCCGGCCCGGGTATTCGCGGGTGCTGCTGAAACTGGGTGGGGAGATGTTCGGCGGCGGGGCCGTCGGCCTCGATCCCGACGTCGTCGCCCAGGTTGCCCGGCAGATCGCCGAAGTGGTGCGCACCGGTGTGCAGGTCGCGGTCGTCATCGGCGGCGGTAACTTCTTCCGCGGCGCACAGTTGCAGCAGCGCGGTATGGAGCGGACCCGGTCGGATTACATGGGCATGCTCGGCACCGTGATGAACAGCCTTGCGCTCCAGGACTTTTTGGAGAAGGAAGGTATTGCGACCCGGGTTCAGACCGCCATCACGATGGGTCAGGTCGCCGAGCCGTATCTACCGCTGCGGGCCCGTCGTCACCTGGAGAAGGGCCGGGTTGTCATCTTCGGCGCCGGTATGGGCCTGCCGTACTTCTCCACCGACACCACCGCCGCGCAGCGCGCCCTGGAGATCGGGGCCGAAGTGGTGCTGATGGCCAAGGCGGTCGACGGGGTGTTCACCGACGACCCCCGGACCAACCCGGACGCCACGATGATCACCGAGATCAGCCACCGGGAGGTGATCGACCGCGGGCTCGGGGTCGCCGACGCCACCGCCTTCAGCCTCTGTATGGACAACGGAATGCCGATCCTGGTCTTCAACCTGCTGACGAACGGGAATATCGCCCGGGCCGTCGCGGGTGAGAAGATCGGGACACTGGTAACGAGCTGACGCTCACCACCTGACGGGAGAACCGATGGAGCCGCGCCAATGATCGACGAGGCACTCTTCGATGCCGAGGAGAAGATGGAGAAGGCGGTGGCCGTCGCCCGCGACGATCTGGCCTCGATCCGGACCGGTCGGGCCAATCCGGGTATGTTCTCCCGCATCGTCATCGACTACTACGGGTCCCCCACCCCGATCACGCAGATGTGCAGCATCAACGTGCCCGAGGCCCGGATGGTGGTCATCAAGCCCTACGAGGCCGGTCAGTTACGTGCCATCGAGGAGGCGATCCGAAACTCCGACCTGGGTGTCAACCCGACCAATGACGGCAACATCATCCGGGTGTCGATCCCTCAGTTGACCGAGGAGCGTCGCCGGGACCTGGTCAAGCAGGCCAAAGGCAAGGGTGAGGACGCCAAGGTCTCGGTGCGCAACGTCCGCCGCAAGGCGATGGAGGAGCTGGCTCGCATCAAGAAGGACGGCGAGGCCGGCGAGGACGAGGTCGGCCGCGCCGAAAAGGAACTCGATAAGAGCACCCACACCTACACCACGCAGATCGACGAACTCGTCAAGCACAAAGAAGGCGAGCTGCTGGAGGTCTGAGGACCCGGCAGACGATCACCGTGGCGCACACCCCTCCACAGAGCCAATCCCCGCCGGCGAAGACATCCAAGGCCGGCCGCAACCTCCCCGCCGCTATCGGCGTCAGTGTGCTGCTCGGCGCATTGGTGATCGGCACATTGGTGTTCGCGCCCCGCGGCTGGGTGCTTGTGTTGTCGGTGGCGATGGCAATCGCGACCCATGAGGTCGTCAAGCGGTTGCGCGAAGCGGGGTATTCGATCCCGCTCATCCCGCTGCTGCTGGGTGGGCAGGCCATCATCTGGCTGACCTGGCCGTTCGGCGCAGCCGGCGCGCTGGGCGGATACGGCGGGACGGTACTGGTCTGCCTGATCTGGCGGCTGCTGAGCCAGGGCCTGCAGAGCCAGCCGGTCAACTACCTTCGCGATGTCGCTGTCACCATCTTCCTCGCCACCTGGATTCCGCTGTTCGCCGCGTTCGCCGCGCTACTGGTGTACCCGCCCGACGGCTGGGCTCGGGTGCTGACCTTCATGTTCGGGGTGGCGTTCTCTGATATCGGCGGGTACGCCGCCGGGGTGCTGTTCGGTAAGCACCGGATGGTGCCGGCGATCAGCCCGAAGAAGTCCTGGGAGGGTCTGGCCGGCTCGCTGATCATCGGCACCACGGCTGCCGTGCTGGCGGTGGTTTTCCTGATGCACCGGCCGTGGTGGGTCGGGGTGCCGCTGGGGATCATGCTCGTCATCACCGCCACCCTGGGCGACCTGGTCGAGTCGCAGGTAAAACGTGACCTCGGCATCAAGGACATGGGCACGCTGCTGCCCGGGCACGGTGGCCTGATGGACCGGATCGACGGGGCACTGCCCTCTGCGGTGGCCAGCTGGATCGTCCTCAGTCTGCTGGCCTGATACTGAACGCGTGAAGCAGGACCTGGTTTTCGAAGCGCCCCGACGCGGCATGCCGGCGCGGCATTTCGCCGACCTCGACACCGATGGTCGGGTGGCCGCGGTTACCGAACTGGGCCTGCCGGCGTTCCGCGCCAATCAGTTGGCCAACCAGTACTACGGTCGGCTGGTTGCCGACCCTGCGCTGATGACCGATCTCCCCGCCGCTGTTCGCGACACGGTGGCCGCGGCGTTGTTCCCACCCCTGCTCTCGGTGGTCCGTGACGTCGAGTGCGACGCAGGGGAGACGCGAAAGACGTTGTGGCGCGGTAACGATGGAGCCACCTTCGAGAGTGTGCTGATGCGCTACGCCGACCGCAACACGGTGTGCATCTCGTCGCAGGCCGGCTGTGGGATGGCGTGTCCGTTCTGCGCAACGGGTCAGGGTGGGCTGACCCGCAACCTCAGTACCGCCGAGATTCTCGAACAGGTCCGCGCCGCCGCGGTCACACTGCGTGACCTTCACGGCGAGAGGCTGTCCAACATCGTCTTCATGGGGATGGGGGAGCCGCTGGCGAACTACGCCCGCGTGGTGGCCGCGGTCCGGCGGATCACGGCGGGGCCGCCGGAGGGTTTCGGGATCTCCGCCCGCTCGGTGACGGTGTCGACCGTCGGCCTTGCGCCGGCCATCCGCAAGCTGGCCGACGAACGGCTCGGGGTGACGCTGGCGGTGTCACTGCACACCCCCGACGACGAGTTGCGCGACACCCTGGTGCCGGTCAATGACCGCTGGAAGATCGGCGAAGTGCTCGATGCCGCCCGGTACTACGCCGATGTCACCGGCAGGCGGGTGTCGGTCGAATACGCACTGATTCGCGATATCAACGATCAGGGCTGGCGCGCTGACCTTCTCGGCAAGAAGTTGCATCAGGCGTTGGGGCAGCTGGCCCACGTCTACCTGATCCCGCTCAATCCGACGCCGGGCAGCCGGTGGGACGCCAGCCCGAAACCGGTCGAGCGGGAGTTCGTGCGACGGGTGCGCGCGCAAGGGGTGACGTGCACGGTCCGGGACACCCGGGGTCGGGAGATAGCGGCCGCGTGTGGACAGCTGGCCGCCGAAGGCGGGTAG
>NZ_JBPCSX010000210.1:0-36280 GCF_051006775.1 Mycobacterium sp. | reverse complement strand
GGTTAATAGCCCTCAGGGGTTCAAATCCCCTATCCTCCGCAGCAGTCCGGGGTGCGATCCGATTTCGGATCGCACCCCCGACCTCAATCTCAAGGAGATTCATGGGCCGGCGCCCTGCGACAGCACTGCACCTCGCACTGTCCTTGATCGGCGCTGTCCTGTACTTCGTCTTCGTCATCCCCCGGTGGTGGGTGCTACTGGGTGCGTTCCCCACCACGCTGGCGACCGTCGGGCGAATCGCCGCCGGACTGCCGATCGCCCTGGCCGCCATCCCGGTGGTGCTCTTCCTGCAGCAGTCGCTGAAGCCGGAGAACGCGATACCTGAGATCGCTCTGCGATTGCGTGCGTGGTCGGGTGTCCTGCATGTGGTTGCGGGCGTGCTGATCGCGGTGACTGCGGTCGCGGAGGTATGGGTGCACCTCGAAACAGCGGGGCCGTGGCTCTTCGCCGTCTACGGCGCGGCCGGCGCGATCGCGATATTGGCGGTTCTTGCGTTCTATCTGTCGTTCATCGCCGAACAGCCGGCGGCGGCACCCAAGCCGCCCAAGCCCGCCAAGGAGAAGAAGCCGCGCGGTAAGCGCAAGCGCGCCGAATCCGAGTCGCCGCTATCCGAGCCGGAAACCGAAACCACTGAGGCGACACCGGAGGGTTCCGAAGCCGATGCCGCTGAGGAATCCGACGAACCAACCGGCGGCCTCCTCAATAAGAGGCCGACCGGCAAGAGCCGCAAGCCACTTCGCCGCTCGGCGGCGACGTAGGCGACCTTCGCGTTAGGCCTTCACGGGCAGGCTCACCGTGACGTCTGAGATGTTGGCGACGCCCCACGATGAGTTCCAGTACAGCGTTGCCGAACTGGTGATCTGCAAGGTCAGCGACGGCGAGCTACCCGCGGTGTAGGCGATGTCAGCGATCGGCACCGAGACCGTGCGCGTCTGGCCGTCCAACGTGACCGGAATCTGCGTCACGATGTTGCCCAGCACCCGGCCGGTTGCATTGTCGATGATCTGCCCGTAAACCGCCTTGGCGGTGCCGATGCCGCTGTAGGTGAAGCTCACCGTCGGCGCACCGACGACCTGCTGGCCGGCGGTGGGCGTGATCGGGACGTTGATCGCGTTGCCGGCCGGAGTCGCGAACACCGCGTTCAGCGGGAAGGAGAACGTGGAGTTCGGTCCCGAACCACCGATGGCGAACGGCAGGATGCCGAGCGTGCCGCCGTCACTGTTGACCGTCAGCGGGGTGCTGGTGTTGAACCCGTCGGAGAACGGATACAGGTCCGAGGTGTAGCGCGTTCCGGTCTGATCCCACCACTGGAAGTTCGGGGTGAACGCATCCGGGATCGGCACACCGCTGACGTACTTGTTCAGCCACGCCTTGTCGTAGGCGAACATCGTCGTCGCCTGCGCCACGAGTTGCTCCTGGGTCTGATCCAGGCAGACGCCATGCCCGCCGCAGAACCAGATCATCTTGACCGGAGTGCCGTACGGGTTGGCCAGGATGTCCTGTGCGTTCTCGATGGACTGCACCAGCGGGAACAGTGCGTCGACGGTGCCCTGCTGAAGCAGTGTCGGCGCCTGCAACTGGGTGAGCAGGGCGGCCGGGCCGCTGCTGCCGAGCACCGCCTGCGCGGTCTCGCGGATGGCACCGACGAGGATGCCGGAGAGCAGTGCGGGATAGATCTCGCCGTTGACACGTGCTCCGGTGGTCAGCAGCGACAGGCCCAGGGTGGCGGCCCACGCGGTCTTGAAGATGTCGTCCGGGTAGAGCGACTCGTTGAGGGAGTTCCAGTTGATCGCAGGAACCAGGGCGTCCAGACGCGGGTCGACGGTGGCCAGCTGAATGCCGCCGCCGTAGGAGCCGCCGACCATGCCGACCACCGGATCATTGGGTCCGTTGAGATTGGCCGGGGTGTCGGTGGACGCCCAGTCGATGACCGCCGAGACATCGCGACCCTCATACATCGGGTTGTCCAGTTGCAGGATGCCACCGGACTGGAACTCACCACGCGGATCCCAGGTGATGACGTTGTAGGCGACGTCACCGGCTTGCTGGGAATTGCGCAGCAGCACGATTCCGGGGCTTGAGCCGGCTGCGCTGTTGGTCTCATATGGGTTGGTGCTACCCGCCGCGCCCAGGCCGGGGCCGTTCAGAACGGTGTTGGCGGTCTGGCCGGCGGCCAGCCCGGCGGCCGGGAAGAAGTTCGTGCTGATCTCGACACCGTCGAACGAGGCGACCTTGTAGGTGAAGCCGACCGGGGTGTCACCCGGAGCGTCCGTCGCGACATCGGCGGTCAGGTCCACGAGGACCGACGCACCGATGATGGGCGCGAGCAGATCACCCAGGTACGGGGTCTTCTGCAGCAGACCGATGATCGGCGCGGCGAGCGTGCCGATCAGCGGGATGCTGGTGACGATCGCGTCGAACTGGGTGGTCTCGGTGACCCGCACCTGGAAGGTCTGGGAACCCTTGGCCGCGCCGTCGAGCCAATTGGCGTACGGGAGGATCGCATAGGTCCTCGCGCTGCCAGCCGTTCCGGTCGCGGTGATCTTGCCCCCGCTGCTGCCAACGCCGCAGTTGGTGCCGCAGCTGTTGCCGACGACGGCGTAGGTCAGGGGATTGCCGGTGGTGCTGGTGGCGGTGATCGCGCCATTGAAGATACCGTCGACGAGGGTGACACCGGAGGTGACCGTGATGGCCGTACTGCTGGTCGCTTGTGCGGTGCTCGACGCGGTGACAGCCGCGCTCGGCTGACGTCGTGCCACCGCCAACGCCGTCAACGCCAGCGAATCGCCGCCGGGCAACGAGCCGGTGCCTGCACCGCCGGCGGGAGCCGGGGTGACGTCGACGGCCACCGCGGAGATCGCGGGCGCACCGCTGTTCTTGACGCTCCTGCTGGCAGCAGCGGTGGCCGCGCCGCCGCGTCGAGCGCGGGTCGGACCCGCATTGGAGGAGTCCGAGTGGGCAGCGCTCGCGCCGCGTGAACCGGAATCTGCCGAACCCGAATCGGCCCAGGCGACCCCCACGCCATTGAAGACGGCGACACCCACTCCGAGTGCTACCGCCAAACCACCGACTCGACCGACGAACTGCGAAGCACCCATGAAATTTCCCTCCAGCAACAGTGGACCTTTGCGGAGAGTAGCCTCCTTCGCCTGCTAGGCAAAGGCTAATGTCAGATTTCCCTCAGGCAATTCCGGAGTCAGGCGTAACTGAAAACCGTCGCCCCGTTCGGGTACGTCGCGGAGCTGTAGTCGGTGTAAATCAATTGCTGGCCGAACGGGATATTGCCGGTGTTGACGTCCATTCCCAGCGGGTCATCCGGCACGATCGTCGGACCGCTGGCAGCGGTGGTGATGTAGGAGTACAGCAGGGTCTGACCGTCCTCGGTGTACACCGAGATCTTGGTGCCCGCCGGGACCGTCGAATAGATCACCGGATCAGTGAACAGCGAGGCAGGCAACGTTCCGTAGACGCCGCCGGAGTCGATGATGGCGTCGGTGACGGACTGCGGTGGGTTGCTGCCGATCTGAACCTGAAGCTGTCCGTAGGGGGAGCCGGGAACGCTGACCCGGGCGGGGAACGGGTTGGGTCCGAAGATCATCACACCGAATAGGCCGAAGCCGAACAGACTCTGGTTGAGCAGATATCCGTCACTGAGCTCACCGGGCAACTGCGCTGTCGGTATGTACCCCGGTCCGGGACCGACCGCGGCGGCGCCGGTGCCCAGGATTCCGACCGATCCGGTGGACGCCACGAACTCCTTGAACGCGGCCTCCTGCGCGGGGGTGTCCTCGATGACATCAACGTAGGCGGTGTCGGCGACGGCGCCACTGCCGAAGTCGACGGTGGTCTGGTAGACCCGATAGTTGAACGGCGTCGAGCTGGCGCCGCTGTAGGTGATGGTGCCTGTCTGATCGGTTGCCACGTAGTCGGTTCCCAGCCGATCAAGGGTGGTGACCAGACCTGATGAGCCGGTGTCGACCAGCAGTGGCACCGCGGGACCACCTGCGATTGAGGCCCCGACGATCGGCTCGGTGACGTACTTCATCTGCACCGGGACAACGGCGTAGACCAGGCCGTTACTGCGGGCCTGGCTGATGAACTCCTCAGTCGGCGCGGTCGCCGCACCGAAGAGGCTCACCAGCGGGAGGAACAGCGCTGCGCCGCCGAGGCCGAACTGGGCGAATGTCGGCAAGGTGGCCGTCATGAACAGGTTGATCTCGGTCAGCTGGTGAATGATCGGGACGCCGACCGTGGCGGCCACCAACTGCTGGGCGCCGGGCATGTTGTTCTGCCACAGCGTCAGCGACAGGGAAGCTTCCGCCATGAACAGCTGCGGGACGATCGCCGCGATGCCCGCCGCGAGGTCGCCGGCCCCCCAGGTTGCTTGATTCAGCGACGCCTGGCCGGCTGCGATCTCAGCAAGTGCCAGAGTGACGTGTTGCCCGGGGACGATGTTGTTCGGGATGAACGGCGGATCGGTGGGCTCCACTGCCGCGGCAGGCGTGGCGGCGGGAGTAGGTGTGACCGCCCCGGGGTCGGCAGGCGCGGTGGTGGCGGCGGCGCGATGAGCGCCCCGAGATCTCGGCGCGACCGCAGCTGCAGCGGTCGGCGCAGAACCGGCGGTGGCCGTCGGAGCCGTCGCGGCGATGTCGGGGATCACCTGGGTGGGCACCGGGGTGGGCCCTGGGCTGAGTACCGCCGCACGTGCGGCGCGTTCGGGCCGAGCCGCAGCGGCACTGGCTGAAGTGGCGGTCGCTCCGCTGCGCGTGCTCCGGGGTGCCCGACGGGTCGATGTCGCGGTCGAATTGGCGGGCGCACTGGTGGAGGCTGCCGAGGTGCTGTCGGCCTCGGCGCCGGGATCAGCCGAGGCGATCGCGGCGCCGCCGACCATCGCGGCGCCCATTCCGAGAGTGACCGCGCCGGCGCCCAGCCACGCATAGGGACGCAAACGATGATGCTTGCGCGCTGCGTGCGACATGGCTGACCCCTTTTTTCCTGCCTGAATGTTTCCTGAATGTCTACCACAGATTCCTGTGAGCGGGTCGGGCCCGCTAACCCTCAACTATGCCCCATGAGCTGGTATCCAGGCGTTATTCGGGTCAACTGACGAAGATGTGAAAAATCCTGAACGCGCGGTCGACGGCCGGCCGGACCACGTGCTACGTTCGCCGTTCTTCCAACGATTCCGGTCACCGGTCCGGGGCATACAGAAGGTGGGCAGCAATGTCGGTCATCGACGATTCCCAGGTTCGGCACCGCTGGGTGCGCCGCGCAGTGGCGGTCGCCGGGTTCGCCCTTGTGTCGGGCGCGATCCCGCTCGCGGTATTGGCCTCACCGTCGGGCAATCCGGTCAATCTCGCCGACTGCGAAGTTGGTTGGGTGTGGGACCCGGTCGCATTCAACTGCGTGCCCTACGTCGATCCGGTCCTGGGCCCGGTCGGGCCGGTCGGTGTCGGCGGAGTCGTCGGCCCGGTCGGTGTCGATCCAGTGCTGGGGCCCGTCGGTCCGGTCGGTGTCGGCGGAGTCGTCGGCCCGGTCGGTGTCGATCCGATCCTGGGTCCGGTCGGTCCGGTCGGGGTCGGTCGCCGATAACTTCCGTCAGTCAGCGCTGACGCCCCTCTTCAAATCCTTGTCCCGGCTCGGCTGCACCCGCTTGGGCTCGCCCGGCATCTTCGGATAGTTCGGCGGATAGGGCAGATCGCCGAGACCGCGGTCGGAATCCTCATCCGCCATCACCAACAGTGGTGCGATCGATTGGGCTATCGCGTCCATCTGGGCCATCGGGTCACCGCGCTCGGCGAGCAAGCCCGGCACCGTCGCCATCGTGTAGTCATCGGGTGTTTCGGCCGCGGCCAGTTCCTGCCATGTCAACGGTGTCGACACCGTGGCGATCGGCGTGGGCCGTACCGCGTAGGCCGCTGCGAAGGTCCGATCGCGGGCGTTCTGGTTGTAATCGATGAAGATTCGCGCGCCGCGCTCCTCCTTCCACCATGACGTCGTCACCGATTCCGGCGCGCGGCGCTCCATCTCACGGGCCAGTGCGATGCCGGCCCGTCGGACGGCGACGAAGTCCCAATCGGTGACGATATGCAGGAACACGTGCACACCACGGCCACCGGAGGTCTTCGGGTAGCCCACAAGACCGAGCTCATCAAGTAACGGCTTCAGTATGTCGACGGCTACGGCACGGGCCTCGGCGAAACCCGTACCCGGCTGCGGGTCCAGGTCGATCCGCAGTTCATCGGGGTGGTCGGTATCGGGACAGCGAACCTGCCAGGGATGGAGTGTGATCGTGCCCATCTGCGCGGCCCAGACGATCGCCGACGGATGGGTGGGCATCAATGCATCGGCGGTGCGACCGGAGGGGAAAGTCACCCGGCAGGTCTGGAGGTAGTCGGGATGTTTCTCGGGGACCCGCTTCTGGAAGATCTGCTCGCCGTCGATACCGTCGGGAAAGCGCTGCAGGTGGGTGGGTCGGTTGCGTAAGGCAGCAAGCAACGGCCCCTGTCCGTCAGCGCCGCACGCCACCGAACGGTAGTAGTCGATGAGCGTGCCCTTGGTGCCGTCGGCGCCGAGTTGCGGAAAGAACACCTTGTCCCGGTTGGTGATTCGGACCGCAACGCCTTCGACGTCGATCTCCTCGGCAGCCCCGCTCACAACCGCCCCGCTCGAGAATGCTGTCCGATCACACTTCAAAACTACGCGCAGTGCGTGGGAATGAGCAGGCACAATGAACCGGTGGAATTGCCCGTGATGCCCCCGGTGTCGCCGATGCTGGCGAAGTCGGTCCCGGCGATCCCGCCGGGAGGGTCCTACGAACCGAAATGGGACGGCTTCCGATCGATCTGTTTCCGCGACGGCGAGGAGGTCGAGTTCGGCAGCCGCAACGAACGCCCGCTGACCCGGTACTTCCCCGAGTTGGTGGCGGCGGCACGGGCTGAAGTGCCGCAGCGGTGCGTCCTCGACGGCGAGATCGTCATCGCCACCGACACCGGTTTGGACTTCGACGCACTGCAGCAGCGGGTGCACCCGGCAGCCTCGCGGGTGAGGATGCTCGCGGAGGAGACTCCCGCCTCCTTCGTCGCTTTCGACCTACTCGCGCTCGGCGATCGGGACTTTCGTACCGAACCGTTCGAGGTGCGTCGTGCTGCGCTGCTCGAGGCCCTCGCTGGTTCCGGGCCGATATTCCATGTCACCCCGGCGACTACCGATCTTGTGACCGCACAGCGGTGGTTCGACGAACTGGAGGGTGCGGGCTTTGACGGTGTGATCGCCAAACCGCTCTCGATCGGCTACCAGCCGGATAAGCGAACCATGTTCAAGATCAAGCACCAGCGGACCGCTGACTGCGTCGTCGCCGGGTACCGCGTTCACAAATCCGGCGAGGACGCGATCGGTTCACTGTTACTCGGCCTCTACCGCACCGACGGCACGCTCGCGCCGGTCGGCGTGATCGGCGCCTTCCCGATGACGCAGCGCCGCCTTCTTTTCGAGGAGCTGCAACCGCTGGTGACGACGTTCGCCGCCGGACACCCCTGGCAGCGCGCGGACGCCAACACCGCCGAGGTCTCTCGCTGGAACGCGGGCAAAGATCTGTCGTTCGTGCCACTACGACCGGAGCGTGTCGTCGAAGTCCGCTATGACCATATGGCGGGCGAACGTTTCCGTCACACAGCGCAATTCAACCGCTGGCGTCCTGACCGCGACCCGCAGTCGTGCACATTGGATCAGCTTGATGTGCCCGCCACCGTCAGCCTCGACGCGATCGTCCCCGGCCTGCGCCGGCGCAGGTAGTAGGAGCTCGGCCGGAGGCTTGGTGTGGGTATCGTCGAGCGGTGCGGTACGACTGGGAACTGCTGGCCACCGGCGTTCACCGCTGCCGGTTGCCATTCCTCGACGTCACTGTGGGCCTGGTCGCCGGCCACAGCCGGGTTCTACTGATCGACTGCGGCACAACACTCGCGGAGGCGGCCGGTATCTGTATCGACGCGCTGGAACTCACCGGCCGCACCGTCACCGACATCGTGATGACCCACCACCACTTCGATCACGTCCTGGGCTCAGCGGGATTCCCCGGCGCCGTCCTGTACGCGGCCGAGCCGGTGGCGCGGGTCCTGGCGGAAGACACCGCTTGGTTACGCGGCGAGGCAGTGCGACACGGCGCCACCGCAGACGACGTCGATGCGGCGATCGGGCTCCTGCGGGTCCCCGACCATGTCGTCACGCATGCCCGCATCGAGCTCGGGGGCCGGGTGGTGACCGTCGACCATCCCGGACGCGGGCACACCGACCATGATCTGATCGTGCTGGTGCCCGCAGCCGAACCCGGCGACCGGCCAGTCGTCTTCTGCGGCGACCTGATCGAGGAGTCAGCCGACCCCGCCATCGACGCGGGCTCACACCTCGATTCCTGGCCGGCCAGCATCGAGCGGCTTCTCGAACTCGGCGGCCCTGACGCCCGCTACGTGCCCGGCCACGGCGCCGCCGTGGATGCGGAATTCCTTGCTCGGCAACGTGACTGGTTGGTGCTGCGGCGCTGACAATCTCTGAACCCGGTTCGTGACCGCCTCGGTGGTGTTCCGATTCGTCAGAGCTGATCCGGGGATGTCGATAGATTGCTCCCTGTGAGCAGCGAACTGGTCGGCACCGGGCGCTTTGCCCCCAGCCCCTCAGCGGACCTGCACATCGGTAATCTGCGCACCGCGGTCCTGGCCTGGCTCTTCGCTCGCGGCACCGGCCGACGTTTTCTGATCCGCATCGAGGACCTCGATGACCGCGCCCACGACGACATCGCCCGACACCAACTGGCAGATCTCGCCGAGATCGGGGTGACCTGGGATGAGGAACCGCAGTGGCAGTCAGCCCACCGCGACCGTTATGACGCGGTGGTCGACGAGTTGGCCGAGCGTGGATTGGTCTACGAGTGCTTCTGCACCCGCAAGGACATCCTGAGCGCGCCACGTGCACCGCATGCCCCCGAGGGCGCCTACCCCGGCACCTGTCGTCACCTGACCGACGACCAACGCGCTGAACGACGGGCCGAGGGCCGCCCACCCGCGTTGCGCTTGCGTGCCGGCGTGGATCAGTTCACCGTGACCGATCTGCTGCACGGCGACTACACCGGGGTGGTCGACGACTTCGTGCTGCGCCGCGGCGACGGGGTTGCCGCCTACAACCTCGCCGTCGTGATCGACGACGCCCACTCAGGAGTGGATCAGGTGGTGCGGGGTGACGATCTGCTGCCCTCCTCCCCGCGGCAGGCGTACCTCGCCGGGCTGCTGGGCTACGAGCAACCGGTCTACGCGCACGTCCCGCTGGCGCTCAACGAGCAGGGCAAGCGGCTGGCGAAACGTGACGGCGCGGTGACCCTGGCCGAATTGGGCGTCGAGCGGGCCTTCGCCCTCATCACCGACTCACTCGGTACACCGGCCGCCGACACCGCGGATCTCCTGCAGCGGTTTGATCCCGCGCGGCTGCCGCGCGATCCGTGGGTCTTCCGGGCGGGTGGCTAGAGCGCCACGTCAAGACTGGCCAGGCCTCGCAACGTCACGTGCGGTTTGTAGGCGGGCTCCGCCGACATCCGCGCCTGCGGGAATCTCCTGGTGACCGCCGACAGCGCCACAGCGGCTTCCATCCGGGCCAGCGGCGCGCCCAGGCAGAAGTGCGGGCCCAGCCCGAAGGCCAGGTGTCGGATCGCCGGCCGGTCCGGGTCGAAGTCATCAGGCCGCTCGACGACCGCAGGATCCCGGTGGGCAGCGGCCAGCAGCAGCATGATCGTGTCGCCCTTGGGAATTCGGGTCTGATGCGCGCCGATGATCATGTCATCGCCGGCGACCCTGCCCACCAGTTGCACGGGTGGGTCGAAGCGCAGCGTCTCCTCGACGATGCCGGACACCCGGGTGGGGTCTTCGGCAAGAGCGGCCCAGTAGTGCGGGCGGCGCAGCATCGCCAGGTGTGCATTGGCGATGAGGTTCACCGTCGTCTCGTGACCCGCGATCAGCAAGAGGTTGCAGGTGGCCACGATCTCGTCCTCGGTGAGCTGGTCGCCGGACTCTTCCACGGCGATCAGTGCGGACATCAGGTCCTCGCCCGGATCCGATCGCCTGTGCTCCAACAGCTCTCGGAGATAGCCCCGCAGCCAGAGACCTGCCTCCAACCGCTCCTCGAAGCCCTGGGGCTGGCCGGTGAAGGCGATGAACGGGTCCAGCCCCTGGGCCAGTAACTCCGAGGCCCAGCTGAACTTCGGTTCGTCCTCGGCCGGAACACCGAGCAGCCGGCAGATCACCGCGACCGGCAACGGATGGGCCAGGTCGCCGATCACCTCGAAGCGGCCGGAGTCGGCCACCTTGTCCAGGAGTCCATCGACCAGCCCGACGATGTCGGACTCCAGCCCCCGGACCACCTTGGGCGAGAACGCCTTACTGACCAGTTTGCGCAGCCTGGTGTGATCGGGCGGATCGAGGAACAGAAACCCCGGCGTGCCGAAGGGCCGTGCCTGCGCACCGGCCGCAACGGCCTGCTGCGCGGCAGTCGACTTGAGCCTGTCGCTGCATGAGGAGGGGTGACGCAACACCTCGTCACAATCGGCGAAGCCGGCGAACACGCACAGGTTCGCGTCAGGCAGTTGCAGCGGCCCGGCCTCGCGCAAGTCCCGGAAGATCGGGTAGGGGTCGGCGCGATTGGCCGGGTCGAGCAGTTGCAGCAGCCCTGCCTGTGGGTCAGCGGTCATGGGTTCAGTGTGCCCGCAGTCAGGGAACGCCGGCTTGTCCGCACCCCGGGGCAACGGTCGGCCCTCTGGTGAGCGCCTCGGCCAGCGAGGGCGCGTCGCGGTGAAGTTGGGTGATCGGCGGGAGTGAGAACCGAACTTCGTAGACGATGCTGCCCGCTCCCGACGCATCGCGGCAGCTGAGCCCGACGCGCTTCCCGGTGCCCGCACCGAACTGTGTATCGACGGCCTCGCGCACCGACCGCGCCGACAACCACCTACCGGCGGCCTTCTGGAACATCGGGTCAAGCACCCGGCTGGCCTGATCGGCCAGCGCTGCGGCGACACCGAAATAGTCCGGGGGCGCCACTCCGGAGCACGTTCCGTGCGCGTACCACTCATGGGTCGTCATGAGCGCGGAGTCCGACATCATCGTCTTCAGACTCGCCTGGAGATCCGACGGTAATGAGACGGGGGTGCGGTCCCGATCTGGAGTTCCCTTCGGCACATCGCAATACTGTTCCGTGGATGGCTGCGGCCACAGCCCGTGCAGCACGAAGGTCTGCCCCAAACTGCCGACGTGCCCGGACCTGCACCCCGAGTTGGAGGGCTCAACCCTGCACAGGCTGGGGCCCCAGGTCACCACGAGCAGGCTCGAACTACTGTTTGCGGCCGCCTCGGTAGGCCGAGGGTTGCGATCGAGGACGAGCAGGCTGAAGGCGACAGCACTGACCACCACCACCGTCAGGCCGGCCGTTATCGCGATCACCGTCGCGTCGCCCCGCTTCATGATTCGCCATTCAACAGCGCGGCGCTCCGGCTGGCTAGCGGTTTCAGCACTCGCCGTGCCGCGCCGCGGCATACGGTTGATCGAACAGGACCGTTGATGACTCGGAGATACCACCAGTGAACGACATTGATCGCTGGTTCGAACGCACGGCTCGCAGGAGTAGACCGCCCGTCGCGCTCTACCCGAGCCTGCTGACCGGCCGGGTTGTGCACTACCTGAGCTATCGGCTGCGCTACCCGTTACTGGTGGCCACCGTGCGATTCGCGGTACACGTCGCGGAGTTCTTCATCCTGCTCTCCAGCCTGGGCGGAGTGGCGGCCTTCACCGTGATGATGCTCCGGGCCGGCAGCCTGTTCGTCGCCGGTGGCTGGTGGGGCCTGTTGGAGGTCATGCGCGAACGGTTGAGGATATTCGCGCGGTCCGGCCAACGGGATGCCTCCGAGAACGAGATCGGCCGCTGGCTGGTGCTCGCAACACTCTTGGCGGTCATCACCACCGTGGCCGGCGCGATCGCACTGCTGGTACTGCATCAGGCCGACACCGATCCGATCGCTCGTGTCTACGCGTTCCTCGTCGTCGTCGAGTTTGCGATCGACCTACCCGTTCGCGTGCTGCACTCCGGCATCTACGCGACCCGGCGCGTCTATAAACCGGCCTGGTCGATGTTCCTTCCGACCGTTGTGCAATTGCTGATCTTGGGGGCCGGTTTCTTCTTCTATCCGACCGCGGCCATCATCATCGCGATCATCGCCTGCAATGCGCTCGCCATCTGGATCACCTTGCACTTCTGCTTCGAGGTGTATCGGCTGATGGATCTGCATCCGAACTGGTGGCCCGGTGACCTTCGTTTCTGGCGTCAGCTTCCGTCGATCCCGCTCCGGTTGGGAATTCAGACGACCTTCTCGGGGTTCAGCCTGCGCCTCGACGCCATCCTGGTGCTGGCCCTGGTCGGGTTCTACGGGACGAATACGCGGACCTTCGACCTCACCGCTGGACTGACGAGTTGGCAACGGATCGACGCGTTCCAGTTCTTCTATCTGATCCTGCCGCTGTTTCGGGGTACCTACGAGAGTGCGGCGATCTTCTATTTCGATCTCGTCCGGCTACGCACCATGCCGGCAATCCGTGATCTGCAACTGTTGTTCTTCCGGAAAATCCTGTGGGCGGCACCATTGGTGGCGCTCTACTTCTGGGCCCTGGCCGCCGCCCTGGGTCTGTTTGTCATGCACGACGTTCCCATCGGATTCCTAGTGGCGCTCATCCCGATGTTCCTGGTGCGCAGCCTGATCGGGGTCTATCAGATTCGGCTGTTCGCCGAAGGGCACTTCCGCACCCACATCATGACCTTCCTGCTACTCGCCGTGCTGCTCTGGCTGGTCTGGCTGAATCCCAACCCCGCAGGTGATCTCATCCAGATCACTGCCGCGATGATCATCCAGCTTCTGGTGCTGATCAATGTTCAGCACCTCCGGGACCGCCGGGATCCGGCACTGCCCACGCTGATACCGCTTCGGGATTGGATGCGGTCATTGGCCGGCGAACCCGGTCCGGTCGTGGCCGGAACAGTCACCATCGGGGCGGCGATCACCCCGAGGCAAAAGTCGGCAGCGGTCATGGCGATACGGGAAACACTTGCGGGCAATGGTTATTTCGCCTACGGATCGGCTACGAAGCTTGTCTACTACGAGCGCTCACGGGGTGACTCCGGTAGCCGGGTCCATCTGGCAGTACAAGCCATGACAGGCGGTGCTGCCAGTCGCGGCTGGTGCATGCCAGAGGCCGGCCCCAACGGCCGCGCGGCACTTCACACCCTCGCAAGCAGGAGTTGGTTTTCCCCGAGTGGCGCAATGACGGGACAACCGCGCGATCTGGCCGCTCTGACCGGGGAGTTCCGCAGGCTGTTCTCCGACGGGATCGTCTTCAACACCGAGAACCTCGACGGTGCCACCGCGATGCGCGGACTCGACCCCGAGGTTCTGGCCGGCGCGTTACCGATGGTGCTGGCGGGTATCGATGACGGCGGCGACATGGTCCTGGCGCCGAACCGCTGGCTGACCCCGATGTACTGGAGAGGAACCCTGCGGATTCTCTTCGTCCTACCGGCCCAGCCCGAACCGGACCAACTGCGAACTTGGCGTGACTCCATACGGGCCTGGAATCTCGATGCCGGAACCCTCGAGGCGGAGAGCTCCGCTCGGGGAGGGGCCACGCGCCATGGTTGAACCCGTCGACATCGATACGTGCCTGCAGGATCCCCAGACCTATGAGGAGGTCATCCTCGGAATCTTCACCAAAAAACAGCAGCGGGGTCAGGCCTTTACCGAGACCGAAACCGACTGCGGTGTAACTTTTTTCGACACCGCTACCAAGCGGAAGACCCTGGCGCGTGCCATCGCGCACACCGTTGCCGCAGGCGATTATCAGCCCAAGCCAGTCGATCTCTGGTTCCTGGAGAGCAAGGGCAAGGTCCGCGCCGCCCACATGCCGGGATTCACCGACCACATCGTCGGTTCAGCTCTCTACAAACTCCTCACCCACAACGCACGGAGTTACGGCCTTCCGGGCGTGTACTCCTATCTCCCCGGCTTGACCAACGCCACCGCGATGCGGGCGCTCGCCGCCTTCGTGCGCGAGCATCGAAGAAGAGTCGGTAACACCGGCCCGCCGGTGTATGTCATGCAGTCTGATTTCGATCACTATGGGGACGGTCTGCCGGTGGGTCCGGATGCCGCGGTGTGGCCCATCCTCCGAGAGGTCGCCGCGCTGGGCAGCCCGAATGGTCACCTGTCGGAAAATGCTTGGAGGCTCATCACCGCGCTGGTCCGGCCCGTTGTCATGGATGCCGACGGCGCCCAGTTCACCCGACTCAACGGTGTACCGATGGGAACCCCGGTGGTCCCCGTCCTCTCAAACGTTGCGGTGCTGCCGATGGACCGGGCGATCCAGGAGATCGAGGGAATTTTCTACGCCCGCTACAACGACGACTTCCTGGTGGCTCATCCCGACTTGGCGATGATGCATGAGGCTGACGCCCGAATTGATTCCGTACTCGGTGGCCTCGGGGTCAGGCGCAAGCTAGCCAAGGAGTGCCGGACTGCGCTGAGCGCAACCGGGATGCCATCAATGGAGGACCCCGCCTACCGCGGTGGTAACCGGATCGACTGTCTCGGACTTTCCGTCAGCCACGCCGGTGCGATCACGGTGGGTCCGCATCGGCTGCGCCGCTTCATGGGGCGTTTCGCAGCTCGGATCGACGGGGCGGCGGGGGCGGCGCGGTCGCTACCGGTCACCGAACGTGCGGCGCACCTGGTTTCAACGGCGAACGTGATGCTCGACGCCGCGGGCCCGTTCGCCGTTCCGGGCCTTTCCGCACTTCTCGACACCACGACCGACAGAGGAGTGCTCAAAGATCTGGACTTCCGCATCGCGCGGAAGATCGTCCAGGCCGCCACCGGGCGCCCGGGCCTCAAGGGGTTCCGGCTTATTCCACCGCGGACACTTCACACCGAGATGGGCCTGGTATCGCTGGTCAACATGAAGAACTTGCGCTGACACCAACTGCCGGTGTTTCATTCACCTCGAGGGCGCGGATCCCGCTTTCGGGCGGTTTATCCGAAGGACCACAGAGGCTGCGGCTTTCGATCCTTCAATTTTTCGTTTTTCCCCGCGCCCTCGCGCGCGTTGAATCAGCCTCGCCTTGAATCAGCTGTAGTAGCGGCCCAGGACCTCGTCGCGCAGTTCGTCGAACTCACCGGCGGCGATCGAATCGCGGATGCGGTCGACCAGCCGGATGATGAAGCGTTCGTTGTGGATGGTGCACAACGTCGCCGACAGGATCTCCTTGGCCTTGAACAGGTGATGGAGGTAGGCGCGGGTGTAGTTGGCACAGGTGTAGCAGTCGCAGTCCGGATCGATCGGGGTGAAATCTCGGCGGTAACGCGCACCGGTGATGTTGAACCGGCCGTCCGGCGAGTAGAGCGCCGCATTGCGGGCGACCCGGGACGGTGACACGCAGTCGAAGGTGTCCGCACCCGCGGCGATCGCGGCGAACAGATCGTCTGGCTCACTGATCCCGAGCAGGTGCCGGGGTTTGGTGTCGGGCAGTTCGTCGGTGCACCAGCCGACGATGGTGGCCAGGTTCTGCTTCTCCAGCGCCCCGCCGATGCCGTAGCCGTCGAACCCGCGGCCGTTCTCGTCGGCGGTGCTCTCCAAGCCACGGCAGGCCTGGCGGCGCAGATCTTCGTAATGCGCGCCCTGCACCACACCGAAGAGCGCCTGCGCCGGCTTCACACCCGCTTCCAGCGCGCTGAGCCGCCGGTGCTCATCGAGGCAGCGTTGCGCCCAAGCCTGTGTGCGGGCCACCGACTCCTCCTGGTAGCCGCGGGTATTGAGCAACGTCGTCAGTTCGTCGAAGGCGAAGATGATGTCGGCGCCCAACTCGTGCTGGATCCCGATGGACACCTCGGGAGTGAACCGATGCGACGAGCCGTCGATGTGGGAGGTGAAGGTGACGCCGTCCTCGTCGACGTGCGCCAGACGTTGCTTGCCCTTGGCGATCAGGTCATCGGCCTGCTCCCGTCCCGGATCCTCCATCAGGACTTTACGGAAGCCCGACCCCAGCGACATGATCTGAAAGCCGCCGCTGTCGGTGAACGTCGGGCCCGGCCAGTTCATGAAGGCGCCCAGACCGCCGGCCTCCGCCACGATGTCCGAACCCGGCTGCAGATAGAGGTGATAAGCGTTGGCCAGCACTGCCTGAGCCCCGACCTGGGCCATGGTCTCCGGCAGCACCGCCTTGACCGTGGCCTTGGTGCCGACGGCGACGAAGGCCGGGGTGCGTATCTCACCGTGCGGGGTGTTGATGACACCGCTGCGTCCGCGGCCGTTGGGAAGTTCGGCCTCAACGGTGAAGTACGCGCCATCGCTCACGCACGCCATCTAACCAAGTCGGGTAGTCCGACCATGGACCGAAGTACCCATACCCATCCGGACCACCCGGGCCGATACTCAGGACCAGTCGACCCTCCGGTGGGTCACAGCAACGAAAGTGTGGTGGTCAGTGATACGAGGTCTGGTGGTGGCCGTCGGAGGCGCCACGATACTGGTGGCCGGCTTGACCGGCTGTTCGAGCAAGGACAGTTCTGTAGGCACGACAACGAGTGCTAGCGCGCAGGCGTCGGCGTCGGCGGGCTCTGGCACCGCCACGGTGACCATCGACGGCAATCCGCGGGAGATGACCGGTCAGGTGGTCTGTACCACCGCCGGCGGCAATCTCACCATCGCTCTCGGCCAGCAGACGACCGGGATCGCAGTAGTCATGGCCGAAGACGCCTCGAAGGTGACCTCCGTCGGGTTGGGCAATGTCGACGGTGTGGTGCTGGGGTTCCAGGACATGACCCCCGGAGGCAGCGCGTCGGCCACCAGGGACGGCAAGCGCTACACGATCAGCGGCACGGCGAGCGGGGTCGATATGGCCAATCCGATGCAGCCGATCACCAAACCGTTCGAGATCGCGGTGACCTGCCCCTAGCGGGGCTTGGCGGAGGATGAGGCGCGCTTGCGCGGCGCAGCTTTCTTCGCCGTCACTCCGGTCGCCTTCTCGAGGTCTGTCAGGGAATCCTCGAGATGCCCGATCAGCCGTTGCAGGTGCGGCACGCTGGTGCGGCAACCGACAATGCCGAAGTCGAGGTTGTCGCCGTTGTTGGTCAGCGTGATGTTGAGCGCCTGGCCGTCGAGGGCGATCGACATCGGGTAGTTGCCGTCCAGTTGGGCGCCGCCCCAGTACATCGACTGCCGGGCCCCCGGCACGTTGGAGATGACGATGTTGAACGGCGGCGGCGCCGTGGTTCGCAGCACCGGCAGCAGTTCCACCATCATCGGCACGATGTTGAAGGTCGACAGCGCCACCTGCTGAACCTTCGGCAGTGATCTGAACACTTCCTTGTTGTTGTTCATGGAGTTGTTGACCACTCGCAGGCGTTCCGCCGGATCAGACAGATCGGTGCCGAGATTGCCCAGCAACGATCCCACCTCGTTGCCGCCGGTGGTTTCGCCCTCGCGGAGATTAACCGGAACCATCGCGATCAAGGGCTTGTCCGGCAACGCGTTCTGTTCGAGCAGATAGGCCCGCAGGGCACCGCCGCACACCGCCAGCACCACATCGTTGAGGGTGACGCCGGCGGCCTTCTTGATCGCCAGGAAACGCTCGACGGGCCAGGACTGCGCCGCACACCGCCGAGCGCCGCCGATGGGCACGTTGAACATCGACTTGGGCGCGCCGAACGGCAAGGTCAACTGTTGCTCGAGGATTCCCTTGCGGGCGAGGTTGTAGGTACCCGGGCCCAGAGCCGCAATGGAACCGGCTCCCTTCTTGACGGTGTCCAGAAGGGAGGTCTTGGCACCCTTCTTCGCCTTGCGCTCGTTCGGGGCCCAGAACGCCCGGGCTTCCGGGTCATCAGGATCGGTGGACAATGCCCGTCGCAGAGTCAGCATCGCGCTCACACCGTCGAGCAGTGCGTGGTGCATCTTGGCGTACACCGCAAAACGGCCGTCATCGAGTCCCTCGACCAGATGCATCTCCCAGAGCGGGCGGTGCCGGTCCAACAACGTGCCGTGCAGACGCGAGGTGAGCTCCAGGAGCTCACGGACCCGGCCCGGGTTGGGCAATGCCGAGCGGCGCAGGTGGTACTCGAGGTCGATCTCCGGCTCGATCGCCCAGGTGAGCTTTGAGATACCGCCCATCACCTCACCGGGATGCTTGCGGAACGTCGGGGTGGCGTCGGTGTCGGTGAGCAGTTCCTGGTAGAGCTCGCGGACGAAGTCCGGCCCGGCGCCCGGGGGTGGCTTGTAGAGGTGCAGGCCACCGACGTGCATCGGATGCTCGCGTGACTCACCCAGCAGGAACATGCCGTCAAGTGGTGAAATCAGATCCATGTGACTTACTCGCCTCCCCGAATGCGAACGACTGCACCAATTACAGCGTTTCGTCGATCAGTAGGCGGGGCTTTGACGATTCCCGGGGTCAAAGGCAACGACGGATCGGCCGGCTTGTCGGATTCCCCGCACCCCAGGTGGTCCCACGTCACCAACCCCAGACCTTGACCGGCCAGGCCGGCGTGACTGTCTCGAAGATAACGCGATGGGCAACCGGGGCCGCCGCGGACCAGCAACACGGTGCGGGGACCGGTACCCAGCGAGAATGTCATCACTCCATGGCCCCGTCCACCTCCACGGCTCGACGGGCCCACTCGGTCATGTTCAGGACGCCCGCAACAGTTGATGGGATTCCTCGCCGGGCAGATGGTCGGGCAGATAGAGGAAGTCAGCGGGATTGTGTTCGCGGGGCCGGTGAGCCATCAGCGCGGGCAGCGCGTCGGCCGCGTCATTCACCACGATGAGAACCTCACGGATTGCCGGCGCGATGAAGTTGTGGGTGATCCCGTGGTCGATCATGGCGATCATCGGATCGTAGAAGCTGTCGTGGTTGACGATGACGATCGGCTTGGAGTGATCCCCGAGCTGGCGGCCGACCACGACCTCGAAGAATTCCTCGTAGGTACCCAGACCACCGGGAAGGATCACAAACGCATCGGCCAGATCCATCATCCGGGTGCGCCGATCGGGCATCGACTCCACGACGATCAACTGGTCACAGCCTTCCCAACCGCCCTCCAGATCGTCGAGCTTCGAGGTGGTGATCCCCACGACGTTACCGCCGGCTGCCTTGCACGCTCGGGCCGCGATGCCCATCAGTCCTACGCCTCCTCCACCGAAGACCATCTGCAGACCGTTTTCCCCCAGCATCCGCCCGATCGTCCGGGCCGGCTGCGAGAAATGCGCCGCGAGCGCCGAGCTCGCTGAGCAGTAGACCGCGACCGATGCCGGCGCGGAAACCGAATAGCTGTCGGCTGCTGAGGCGGTGTTCACGATCTGGCTCCCGTCGTCTGGGGTGGTGCGCTTGTCGTCAGCCAGTCTTTCGCCGGAAGCGGACGCGCCATGTCGACCGGATGGGCCGATCGGCGGATGATCTACCTGTCCCCCGATCAGCGGAACGATTTTGTTGACTCGACGGCAGCCGAGCGGTCGCGGGAATCCGACACCACGGGTCGAGCAGGCCCGAAACCGCGCCTAACTCGGTGTATCGGCCGGTGAATATGGCGGTGGCGGAGGGATTTGAACCCTCGGACGGGGGTTACCCGTCACACGCTTTCGAGGCGTGCTCCTTAGGCCGCTCGGACACGCCACCGCGGGGAATCTTACGGACAGGTGCGGACTAGCCCAAATCACGGTGGCGGCTGAAGAAATCCCCCAGCAGTGCGGCGCACTCATCGGCGAGCACGCCACCGCGCACCTGCGGACGATGTGTCAGGCGTCGATCGCGCACCACATCCCACAGCGAACCGGCCGCTCCGGTCTTGGGCTCCCACGCCCCGAACACCAACCGGCCGACCCTGGCCATCACCAGAGCGCCGGCGCACATCGTGCAGGGTTCGACGGTCACGGCAATGGTGGCGCCCTCCAGCCGCCAGCCATCGCCGGCCACTCCGGCGGCGGCCCGCAGCGCCAGAATCTCGGCGTGCGCGGTCGGGTCACCGAGTGCCTCACGGGCATTGGCGGCACGGGCCAGCTCGATGCCGTCGGCGTCGAACACCACCGCCCCGATCGGCACGTCATCGGGACCCGCCGCGGCGGCCGCGTCGATCGCGGCGCGGATCAGGACGTCGTCGGGCCGAAGCGGGCTCACCGATCCAGGCGGTCGAGCACCGCTGAGAGCTCCTCGGCGAAGCCCATCTCCCGGGCGATGCGGCCCAGCTGCTCGTCGGGGTAGAGGTCGGTCTCGTCGAGGATCACGCTGAGCACGGCCTCGGGCAGTCCGACATCGGCGAGCACACCGAGATCACCCTCTTCGAAGGGATCGGCGTCCTCAAGGTCCTCCATCGCGATATCTGCGTCGAGCTTCTCCAGCGCCTCGGCGGCGATGTCGTAGTCGAGAGCGGCGGTCGCGTCCGACAGCAGCAGCCTTGTGCCGGACGGCGCCGGACGCACGACCATGAAGAACTCGTCGTCGATGTCGAGCAGGCCGAAGACCGCGCCGGCGCTGCGCAAGTCCCGCAGTTCGGTCTCGGCGGCAGCCAGGCTGGTCAACGCCTTGGCGCTCATCGGCGCACAGCGCCACTGGGCGTTCTCGTGCACGACGGCGACGGCAAATCCGTAGGACGCCTCGGCAGAACCCGATCCAGAACCCGATCCGGAGCCCGATGCTCCCTGCTCGCGCTCTACCCGCTGACCTGCCATGGGCGCATACGGTAGTCGCTGGGCGGGCGAGTTGACCAGCGACCAGCACGCCGCACCGATCTGCGGGCAGAGATGTGCCAACCTGGAAACGTGACGACTACACCCGTGTGTGTCCTGGGGCTGGGCCTCATCGGTGGGTCGGTGGTGCGCGCGGCCACGGCGGCGGGCCGGGAGACTTTCGGCTACAACCGCTCTACCGAGGGCGTGCATGCGGCACGCAAGGACGGGTTCGCAGCGACCACCGAGATCACCGAGGCGCTCCGATGGGCGGCCGACCGCCGGGCGCTCATCGTGCTCGCCGTACCGATGCCCGCGGTGCGGGTGATGCTCGCCCACATCAAGCAGGACGCCGCGGACTGCCCGTTGACCGATGTGATCAGTGTCAAAGGGCCGGTACTCGACGAGGTCCGATTCGCCGGACTCCTGGACCGCTACGTCGGCGGGCATCCGATGGCGGGCACGGCCTACTCCGGCTGGGTCGCCGGCGACGCGCGAATGTTCGCCGGGGCACCGTGGGTGGTAAGCGTCGATGAGCACGTCGACGCGCACATCTGGTCGCAGGTGATGCGACTGGCGCTGGATTGCGGCTCGATGGTGGTGCCGGCCAAGTCCGACGAGCACGATGCAGCCGCAGCGAGCATCTCGCACCTACCGCATGTGCTGGCCGAGGCGTTGGCCGCCGAAGCCGGCGATGTGCCGTTGGCCTTCGCGCTCGCGGCCGGATCGTTTCGGGACGGCACCCGGGTTGCCGCAACCGCGCCGGATTCGGTGCGTGCCATGTGCGAAGCCAACGCGGATCAACTGATCCCGGCGCTGGACCGCATCTTGACGCTGTTGCACAGCGCTCGGGAATCGTTGGCGGACAGGGGTTCCGTTGCTGAACTGGTCGATGCCGGCCACGCTGCACGGGTCCGCTACGAGAGCTTCTCCCGGCCCCAGATCGAAACCATCACACTCGGCGCCGATAACTGGCGTGAGGAACTCGCCGCAGCCGGCCGAGCCGGCGCGGTGGTCAGATCCGCTCTGCCAGGCCCGGGTAGTCGACAATGAACCCTTCGTGGTCGACGACGACGGTGGTCTCCGCAACAGGAGAGTGCAGTTTGATCCCGTCACCGGTTGCCGGACCCGCGCTCGCGTAGCTGATGGTCTCCGCGGTGACGTTCAGATCGGGCAGATAGACGTAGACGACCGGGACGCTGACCGCGCCTGCTTCCCGGTGCAGTCCGGTGCGCCGGATGGGCAGCGCGTTGAAGAACGGACTGAACACCACATCGACGTCGAGCGCCCCCTCATAGGAGTCGCGGGACTGCCCCTGGTGATCGGTGACCAGCCACATGTTCTCCTCGTCGCGGTGGATCGACAACTGACGATCGCGTCCGGCGAGGGTTATGTCCATGGACAGCCGTTTGGTGGCTCCGTTGTCGTCGGTCACCAGGTCGTAGGACGCGCTGAACGCCGGGTTCTCCGCTGTCGCCGCCGCCACGATCCTCCCCGACGCCTTGATCCTGTTACCGGACAGGTTGACCCGGACCGATTCGATTCGCGTGCAATCGTGCGAGCGCCACGTCAGCATGGCGGGCCACTGGGGGGCCGCACCGTCGTCTGCAGTCACCACCCCTCCACCGTAGGCGACGGCTGCTCGCCGCCGTAGTCGGGAGTCCGGCGTCGAGGGCGGGAGTCGAATTTCACCTCGTCGTCGAGCAGTGGTTGCGGTAGCCGACGGCGCAACCGCCCGGTGCCGGGGGCCGACGCCCACACCACCGCCGCCAGAATTCCGTCCAGCAGCAGCGCCAGCACAGTCACCAGCAGAGCGCCGACCAGAGCAAGGTAGAACTGTCGGACCTTGATGCCGTCGATCAGATAGCGCCCGAGTCCGCCGAGGCTGGCATAGGCCGCCACCGTCGCGGTGGCCACCACCTGGAGGGTGGCGGTGCGCAGTCCGCCGAGAATCAGCGGCAGCGCGTTGGGAACCTCGACGTGGGTCAACACCCGCCGCTCGGTCATGCCCATCGAGCGGGCCGCATCGACCACCTTCGGGTCGACGTTGGCGATACCGGCGTAGGTGCCTGCCAGCAGGGGTGGGATTCCGAGCAGCATGAGGGCGATGGTGGGCGGCAGCAGCCCCAGTCCCCACAGTAGGACGGCCAGCAGCAGCACACCCAGGGTCGGCAGCGCTCGCAATGCATTGACACCGGTGACCACCAGGAAGGTTCCGCGGCGGGTGTGGCCGATGATCATCCCGATCGGGATGGCGACCAGCGCGGAGGCGATGACCGCGACGGCGGTGTACTGCAGGTGCTCGAGGATGCGCGCACCCAGACCGGCCCTACCGCCCCAGTTCGACGCGGTGAAGATATACGTCAGCGCCTGGTTCAGGAAGTTCACGACGCACCCCGGACCCGCGCCCACGGCGTGATGAGCCGTCCCGCCAACAGGATCAGGATGTCGATGACAACGGCCAGTAGGAAGACCGCGATGATTCCGGCGATGATCTGGCTGCTCTTGTCGGACTGGTAGCCCTCCGTGAACCAGGTTCCGAGTCCACCGATACCGATCACCGAGCCGACTGCGACCATCGAGATGTTGGTCACCGCCACCACTCGCAGTCCGGCGATCAGAACCGGGATCGACAGCGGCAGTTCGACTTTGAGTAACTGTCCCAGCCTGGTGTAGCCGACGGCGGACGCCGCGTCGCGGACCGGTCCGGGCACCGCATCCAGAGCCTCAGGTACGGCCCGGATCAGCAGAGCCGTCGTGTAGAGCGTCAGGGCGATGACCACGTTCGCCTCATCGAGGATGCGGGTCGGGATGATCAGGGGCAGGACGACGAACAGCGCCAGCGACGGGATGGTGAAGATGATGCTCGCGGCCAACGTCGTGAGGCGGCGCAATCCGGTGCGCGGCCACACGAAGGCACCCAGTGGCACCGCGATCACCAGACCGAGGACGACCGGAATGAGTGCAAGCCGCAGATGAATGAGCGTCAGCGTCCACGCGGTACCGAGGTGGTTGAGCAGATAGTGCACGGGCGATCAGTCCGCCGACCGGCGTTGGTCTTCAAGGGCGTCGATCACCTGATCGGCGACCACACCGCCGATCACGACACCGGAGTCGTCGACGGCCACCCCGATGCCCGATGGCGACGACAGCGCCGCATCAAGGGCGGTGCGCAGGGTTCCGTCGGGGCGGCACAGCGATCCGCCGGCGGTCACGCTGTCGTACAGCGCGCCGCCGCCGCGGTGCACCCCGACCCCGCGCGCATCGATCCAGCCGAACGGCGATCCGTCGTCGCGCACCACCAGCACCCACTCGCCATCGGCCAGGTCGAGCGCGTCGACGGCGTCTTCGGTAACGGCTGAAAGGGGCTGCGGCACAAGGTTCGCAGCGCTGAAGAACTGCAGCGCGCGGAATCCGCGATCAGATCCGATGAACTCGGAGACGAAGTCGTTGGCGGGGTGTTCAAGCAGCCGGGCCGGTGCGTCGTACTGCTGCAGCGCTCCACCCCGGCCGAACACCGCTACTGCATCCCCCAGCGTGATCGCCTCGTCGATATCGTGGGTGACGAAGACGATGGTCTTGCGCAATTCGCTTTGCAGTCGCAACATCTCGGCCTGCAATTCCTCGCGGACCACCGGGTCGACCGCCGAGAACGGTTCATCCATCAGCAATATCGGCGGGTCGGCGGCCAGCGCGCGCGCGACACCGACACGCTGCTGTTGACCTCCGGACAGCTGGGCTGGATAACGGTCGCCCAGCTTGGGGTCCAAGCCGACCCGTTCGAGAACGTCGTAGGCGGCGCGTCGAGCCTCGCGCCGCGATTGGCCTTTGAGTACCGGGACGGTGGCGACGTTGTCGATCACGCGTTGATGCGGCATCAGACCGCCGCTCTGGATTACATAGCCGATGCCGAGCCGCAGCGCGACCGGATCGACACCGGCGACGTCGCGGCCGTCGACGGTGACGATGCCCGAGGTCGGGTCGGTCATCCGGTTGATCATCCTCATCGACGTGGTCTTACCGCAGCCCGACGGGCCGACGAACACTGTCAGGCTGCCCTCCGGGACCTCCAGCGTCAGGTCATCAACTGCCACGGTTCCATCGGGGTAGCGCTTGGTGACGCCATCGAAGCGGATCATCTACTTGCCGATCCGAGTGTCGAAACCGTTGTCGCGAACCCATTTTCGGGCCGCCTCGTCGGGGTCTACCCCGGAGTTTCCGGAGACCGCGGCATTGAGTTCGGTCAGTGCCGCGGTGGTGAGCTTCGCCGACACCGCATTGAGCACCTTCTTGAGGTCATCCGACATCTTCTGCGAACTCACCAGGGGCACCACATTGCCCGGCAGGAAGTTGTTCCTCGGATCGCCGAGCACCACGAATCTGTTCTGCGGAATCGCCGGCGAGGTGCTGAAGATGTTGGCCGCGGTCACCGTCCCGTCGATGAGAGCGCGAACCGTCGCCGGACCACCCCCGTCGCTGATCGCGACGAAATTGTCATCCTTGACGTCCAGGCCGTAGCGGGCCTTGAGTCCCGGCAGTCCCTGGGCGCGATTGAGGAACTCCGACGGGGCGCCGAACTTCACCTCCCCCGAATGCGCGGCGAGATCGGCGATGGTTTTCAGCTTCCACTTGCTTGCGGTCGCCTCGGTCACCGTCACGGTGTCGGTGTCGTCGGCCGGCGCGGGGCGCAGAATCGCAAGGTCCCCCGGCAACGCACGAAAGAGCGCCAACTCGACCTGATCGGGAGTGGTGACCGTGTTCTTCGGATCGAAGTACTGCAGCAGGTTGCCGGTGTACTCGGGGATCAGATCGATCGAGTGGTCCCGCAATGCGGGCACGTAGGTCTCCCGGCTGCCGATACCGAACTGGCGGCCCACGGTGAAACCGTTCGCGGCCAGCGCCTGGGCGTAGATCTCGGCCACGATCTTGGACTCCGGGAAATCCGCCGAGCCGACCACCACCGATTTGAGGTCCCCGGACAGCCCCGCGCCGCCCAGCGGATTGGAACTGCCGCAGCCGGCCATCGGCAGGGTCACTGCCAGCGCCATCGCCAGCACCGTCCGCCGTACCCAGCATCGATTCATCGGATTCCTTTCACCGCCTTCGCCGACCCTAGCCAGCCGGGTTGCGACCTGTCGCCGGTTGGTTGTTTCCCTTACGCGTCCGAACAGGTCAAAATGACCTCATGAGCAGCGAACCCCCCGTTTCACCGGAGCAGGCCCCCGGCGCGGCTGCGCCACCGGTGGTAGCGGAGCACGAATCCAGCCACTCCCCCGCCAACAGGACCGAGGAGGTCAAGTTCACCCGGGCGGCGGCGCTGTGGATATCACTGATCTTCGGCTTCCTGATCCTCATCGTGCTGTTGATCTTCATCGCCCAGAACACCGAGTCCGCATCGTTCGCCTTCCTGACCTGGCGGTGGAATCTCCCACTCGGCGTGGCGATCCTGTTCGCCGCGGTATGCGGCGGCCTGGTCACCGCACTGGTCAGTGCGGCCCGGATGTTCCAGCTCCGCCGCGCTGCGAAGAAGAACCTGCAGTTCGCTCTCAAGCGGTAGGTCTCTTGCGGGGCAGCAGGTCCCAGACGTGCTCGATTCCGTTGACTCCGGCGACGGTGAACGCGCCCTTCCTGGAACGGCGCAGCGTCGTCACCGACGCGTAGTCGATCGGGAATGACAAGGTCTTCGCGGTGCCGAGAATCTCGTTCAACACCACGTTGATCACTCCGCCGTGGCTGAACAGTGCAACGGTGTCGGCATGTGCGGTGGCATCGCTAATGTCGTTGAGCGCCGACCAGATTCGTCCGCGGAACTCCTCGACGTCGACCCCGGCGGGTAGGTCACCACTTTCCATCCGATTCCAGTCCGGGCTGCCCTCGGCGCGGGCTTGTTCCAACGGGACGTAGTGCGACATCCCACGGTCGTATTCGGCTAGCCGATCGTCGATGTCGATCGGCAGACCGCGGGCGGCGGCAACCGGGTCCGCCGTCTGGTAGGCGCGACGCTGCGGACTGCTCACCAGCCTGCTGATCGGAAACCGTTCGAGCGCCCCGGGTAGCCGACGGGCCTGCTCGGCGCCCTCGACGGCCAACTCGGGATCTGAGCCCTCACCGGCCCGGGTGCGAAGCGGTAGGGCATGTCGGATGAGCAGGAACTGCATGGGTGCAACGATAGGTCCATGGCGTACACCGACCGACTTTTCGACCTGACTGACCGGGTGGTTCTCGTCACCGGAGGCAGCCGGGGCCTGGGTCGTGAGATGGCGTTTGCGGCCGCGCGGTGCGGTGCCGATGTCGTTGTCGCCAGCCGCAAGTTCGACAGCTGTGTTGCGACCGCGACCGAAATCGAAGAGGAGACCGGCCGGGCGGCAATGCCGCACGCGGTGCACGTCGGCCGGTGGGCCGAACTCGACGGGTTGATCGATGCGGTCTACGAGCGGTTCGGCAGGCTGGACGTGTTGGTCAACAACGCCGGCATGTCGCCGACCTACGACAAGCTGACCGATGTCACGGAGAAGTTGTTCGACACCGTGGTCAACCTCAACTTGAAGGGACCGTTTCGGCTCTCGGTACTGGCCGGCGAGCGGATGGTGGCGGCCGGCGGCGGGGTGATCATCAATGTCAGCACCCACGGTTCACTGCGGCCACACCCGTCGTATCTGCCGTACGCGGCTGCCAAGGCCGGACTCAACGCCCTGACCGAAGGGCTGGCCCACGCCTATGGGCCGACGGTGCGGGTGAACACCCTGATGCCGGGTCCGTTCCTCACCGATATCAGCAAGGCATGGGACTTCGGCGATATCAACCCGTTCTCCGCCTTCGCACTACAGCGGGCCGGGCAGCCATCGGAGATCGTCGGCGCCGCACTGTTTCTCATGTCCGATGCATCGAGTTTCACCACCGGGTCGATCCTGCGAGCCGACGGCGGCATTCCCTGAGGTGATCACGGCGTGATGATGTTGAACTTCGGATCGGGCTGATCAAGCACGCCGAGCAGGCTCTGCAGCGCGGCCGCATCACCGGTCACCTCAAGTCCCGGAGAGGTGAAGTCCCCGAGGGCGGCGGCCAGCAACCGCATCTTGTGCGCCAGTGTGACGGTGGCCGTCGCGGAGTCAGGATCAGCCGCGCGCTTGCGGTAGACCAGCACGCCGTTGCGCAGGGTGAGCCGGTAGTTGGTCCCGAGATCTCCGAATGTCACGTCGAGAGCCAGATCCAGATCCCAGGCGCGTGGGCCGTTGACCGACAGGGCAAGCACGTCGAACATCTGCTCCGGGGTGAGCTGACTGAGCATGGTCGGCGACGTGGTGTTGACCGGCGTGCCGAAGTTACCGTCGCGCAGCTCGGTTGCACCACTGAGGAAGAAGTTCCGCCAGGTCGCGCACTCGGCTCCGTAGCCCAACTGCTCAAGGGTGTCCGCGTACAACTCCCGAGCCCCGCCATGATTCTCTTCGGTGAAGATCGCGTGATCGAGAAGTGTTGCCGCCCATCGGTAATCGCCGGAATCAAAGGCTTCGCGGGCAATCTCCACCACACGGTCGACGCCGCCCATCGCACTGACGTAGCGGGGGCCCAGCGCCTCGGGTGGATGCTGCCACAGCCGGCCGGGGTTGCCGTCGAACCAGCCCATATAGCGCTGGTAGACCGCTTTGACGTTATGGCTCACCGAACCGTAGTAGCCGTGGGTGTGCCAGGCCTTCTCCAGCGCCGGAGGCATGGTGAAGTTCTCGGCGATCTCGATGCCGGTGAAACCCTGATTGAGCTGCCGCAGGGTCTGATCGTGCAGGTAGGAATACAGATCGCGTTGCAGGGAAAGGAATCCCACGATCTGCTCGCGGCCCCAGGTGGGCCAGTGGTGCGAGGCGAACACCACATCGGTGCGGTCGGCGAAGGTGTCGATGGCCTCGGTGAGGTAGCCCGCCCAGGCGTGCGGGTCGCGCACAAGTGCGCCGCGCAGGGTCAGCAGATTGTGCAGGTTGTGGGTGGCGTTCTCGGCCATGCACAGCGCGCGGAACTTCGGGAAGTAGAAGTGCATCTCGGCCGGCGCCTCGGTGCCCGGCGCCATCTGAAACTCGATCTCCACACCGTCGATGGTGTGGGTCTCGCCGGTCGTGGTGATGTCGACGGTCGGCACGATGACCGCGATCTCACCGGTCGAGGTGTTCTGGCCGAGCCCACACCCGACCTGACCGAGTGGGCCGCGCTCCAGCAGGGTGCCGTACATGTAGGTGGCCCGGCGGGTCATCGCGGTTCCGGCATAGATGTTCTCCTGCACCGCATGACCGATGAAGCCCTCCGGTGCCAGGATCGCCACCCGGCCGGAGTCGACGTCGGCCTGGCTGGTGACACCGAGCACGCCGCCGAAGTGGTCGACGTGGCTGTGGGTGTAGATGACCGCCACGACGGACCGCTCGCCGCGATGGGCCCGGTACAGCGCCAGTGCAGCGGCTGCGGTCTCTGTGCAGATCAACGGGTCGATGACGATGACACCGGTGTCACCCTCGATGAAACTGATGTTGGACAGGTCCAGACCGCGAACCTGGTAGATGCCCTCAACGACTTCGTAGAGGCCCTGCTTGGCGGCCAGTGTGGACTGCCGCCACAGGCTGGGGTGCACCGACGGCGGAGCCTCCCCGCCCAGGAAGCCGTAGGCATCGTTATCCCAGACCACACGCCCGTCGGCGGCTGTGACGACGCAGGGTTGCAGTGCGGCGATGAATCCCCGGTCGGCGTCGGCGAAATCAGCGGTGTCATCGAACGGCAGCACACTCCTGTGGTGGTCATTCGCCGACGCGATCGAGGCTGCTGGTGATTTCGATTTCATAGCAGCGGATTCTTCAGACCGCAGCGCTGCGGGGCAGCCGAACGGTGAACTCCGTGCGGCCTGGCACCGACGCCAGCGTGATGGTTCCGTCGTGGGCGCGAACGACGGCCGACACGATCGCCAGACCCAAGCCGGTCGATCCGGCTTTACGGGAGCGGGAAGTGTCGCCGCGGGCGAACCGCTCGAAGACCTCCGACTGCATTTCGACCGGAATCCCCGGACCGTTGTCCAGCACCTGCAGGATCGCGATATCGGCGTCGGTGCGCAATGAGACCGTCACCTCCGATCCTGCCGGGGTGTGGGTGCGCGCGTTGGCCAGAAGATTGGCCAACACCTGATGCAGCCGAGCCTCGTCGCCGATGACGGTCACCGGTTCCGGCGGTAGGTCGAGGCTCCATCGGTGCATCGGGCCGGCCGCATGCGCGTCGCTGACCGCGTCGGCACACAGCCGGGACAGATCCACAGGCCGGCGTTCCAGCGGTCGCCCGGAGTCCAGCCGGGCCAACAGCAAGAGGTCCTCGACAAGCCTGGTCATCCGGATTGCCTCGGACTCCACCCGGCCCATCGCGTGTGCCACGTCCTCGGGCACCTCGTCACGTTTCCGTTGTGCCAGTTCGGTATAGCCGCGGATCGCGGCCAGCGGCGTGCGCAGTTCATGGCTCGCGTCGGCGACGAATTGGCGCACCCTGCTCTCACTGGCCTGACGGGTGGACAGCGCCGCGGCGATGTGGTCGAGCATCCGGTTCAGCGCGAGCCCGAGTCGGCCGACCTCGGTGTTCGGGTTGGTGTCGGCGCGCGCGACGCGAACCGGCAGGGCGACTTCGCCCCGGTCCAATGGCAGGTCGGCGACGGCACCGGCGGTGGCGGCCACCCGGTTGAGCGGCGCCAGGGCGCGGCGAATGATCAGCATTCCGGCGGCGGCCGCGATCGCCAGTGCCAGCGCGGTCACCACCGCGAAGATCACCGCCACCCGGATCAGGGTCTGATGAACGCCGCGCAGACTCAGCCCGACCACAAGATCGGTTCCGGGCTGTCGACCGGGTGCGGAGATGATCCGGTAGGGCCCCCACCCGTCGAGCTCGCGCGTTTGTGGCTGCCGGATTCCCGCCGATTCGGCGAGTTGGTGCGCCGCTGATTCAGTCAGGGAATCGCGGTCACCTCCGCGGTTCAGCGCCCCGGCTTTGGCCACCTCACCGTCACTGACGACCGCGGCGACCATTCCGATCGGCTGGCCCGGGGCGTCGAGGAACTCCGGACCCGGCCCGGGTCTGGGCATCATCGGGCGGTCCTCGCGTCCCGGGGGTGGCGGCGGTGGCCGGTGGTCCATCATCGACGACCGCTGGGCGATATGACGGAGTTGGCCGTCGAGTTCGCCGACCAGATAGGCGTTCAGCGCGAACTCGGTTGCGACCGCGATTCCGAGGGCGACGCCGACGAGCAGGGCCAGTTGTCCGGCGAGCAGGCGCGCTCTCAGCGACCATGTCGGTCCGCCGCCAACCGGGCGGTCAGGACGCGGGTTTGAGGACATAGCCGGCGCCGCGCAGGGTGTGGATCATCGGTTCGCGCCCGCTGTCGATCTTCTTGCGCAGGTAGGAAATGTAGAGCTCGACGATGTTGGAGCGGCCGCCGAAGTCATAGCTCCAGACCCGGTCGAGGATCTGTGCCTTGGACAGCACGCGCTTCGGGTTGCGCATCAGGTACCGCAGCAGTTCGAATTCTGTTGAGGTCAAGCCGATCAGCTCGCCGGCGCGAGTGACCTCATGGCTGTCCTCATCAAGTATCAGATCGCCCACGACGATCTGTGCGCTATTCCCTTCGACACTGACCCCGGTGCGGCGTAACAGGCTGCGCAGCCTCAGCACGACCTCTTCGATGGAGAACGGCTTGGTGACGTAGTCGTCGCCACCGGCGGTCAGCCCGGCGATGCGATCCTCGAGTGCGTCCTTGGCGGTCAGCAGCAGAACCGGAAGTTGCGGGTTGTCCTCACGTAGCTTGCGCAGCACATCCAGACCGCTCATATCGGGCAGCATCACATCGAGTACCACCGCGTCCGGGCGCACGTCGCGGGCCGCTGCGATTGCGGCCGCACCGTCGGCGGCGGTGTTGACCGTCCAGCCCTCGTAGCGCAACGCCATCGAGACCATTTCGGCCAGGACGTCCTCGTCATCGACGACGAGGACATTGACGGGGCTGCCGTCGCTGCGCCGCATCACGACGCGTTCAGCGGCGGGGGAAGCCATATCACCAGTATGGCCGCAGCTATGGGCTGTTCCTATGCGATCGCTGTGTGCCGGCTGTGAAACGCTCCCGGCCCCTAGAATCCACCCGGTGGACTTCTTCGAGGTGATCGAGACGGTGGGCAAGACCATCGACGGTGTGGGGGTCGCCGTGATCGCCGTCGGGGCGTTGATCTCGGCTGCGGGTGCGGTGTCGAGGCTGCGGCGTAAGTCCGGTGACGTCTACCGGGTGTTCCGCCAGCAGCTGGGCCGCTCCATCCTGCTGGGCTTGGAGTTCCTCGTCGCCGCCGACATCATCCGGACGGTGGCCGTCACGCCGAATGCCCGCAGCGTCGCGGTGCTCGGCGGCATCGTGCTGATCCGGACGTTCTTGAGCTTCTCGCTGGAACTCGAGGTCACCGGTTACTGGCCCTGGCAGAAAAACCGCCAGCAGCCCGGGTCCCCTCCGCCATTGGGCCCGTGAGGTAGCTTCGCCAGCGTGGACGACCTGACTGCAGTTGCCGACTGGATGTCCGGGCGGGGGCTCGGTGAGGGTCCCATCGAGAACGTCGCGGCGATCACCGGCGGCACGCAGAACATCATGCTTCGGTTCACCCGGGACGGCCGGGAGTACGTCTTCCGCCGCGGCCCGCGGCATCTGCGGCCGGTCAGCAATTCGGTGATCCTGCGTGAGACCCGGGTGCTGCAGGCTCTGGCCGGAACCGACGTCCCACATTCCGGACTGATCGCGGTGTGCGAGGACACCTCGGTGCTCGGCGACGCGGTCTTCTATCTGATGGAGCCGGTGGACGGGTTCAACGCCGGGGCGGAACTGCCCGCACTGCACGCTGGCGCCGCCGAAGTCCGGCACGGAATGGGCCTGTCGATGGCCGACGCGGTGGCCCGACTGGGTGCCCTCGACCACGTCGCGGTGGGCCTGGCCGACTTCGGCAAACCGGAGGGATTCCTGGAACGCCAAGTGCCACGGTGGCTTTCAGAGCTGGAGTCCTACGCCAAGTTCGACAACTACCCCGGCCCTGATGTCGGCGACGTCGCTGCGGTAGCAGGGTGGCTGCGCGAACATCAGCCGACGACGTTCTCGCCCGGGATCATGCACGGCGACTACCACGCTGCCAACGTGATGTTCTCCAACACCGGACCCGATGTGGTGGCGATCGTGGACTGGGAGATGTGCACCATCGGCGATCCCCTGCTGGACCTCGGCTGGATGCTGGCCACCTGGTACCGACCCGGGTACGAGCCGGTGCTGCCGAACGAACTGATGACCGCCGGCGGTCTTGCCACGCCCGACGAACTGGTGGAACGTTACGCGCGCAACACCACCCGCGATCTGTCCGCGATCGACTGGTACACGGTGATGGCCTGCTTCAAGCTCGGCATCATTCTCGAGGGATCGAACGCCCGGGCGGCAGCAGGGCTGGCGCCCAGGGAGATCGGCGATGTGCTGCACACCGCGACAGTGCGGCTTTTCGATCGCGCAGTGAAGATCATGGAGGAGCAGAGATGATCGATTTCGAGATTCCGGCGGAGCTTGCCGTCCGGCGGGACAGGATCGGTGAATTCGTCGCCGAGCGGATCGTCCCGTTCGAGAAGGATCCGCGGCTCACCCGGCACGGACCCAACGAGGACCTCCGCACCGAAATGGTCGGCCTGGCCCGCGAGGCGGGGCTACTGAGCTTCCAGACTCAGCGCCGATTCGGCGGATGGGAGCCCTCACATCGGGAGCAGGCGGTGCTCTTCGAAGCGGCCGGCTGGTCCACCCTCGGTCCGGTCGCGCTGAACTGCGCCGCACCCGACGAGGCGAACATGTACATCCTGTCCAAAATCGCCAACCCCGAACAAACCGAGAAGTTCCTGGTGCCGGTGATCGAGGGACGGCAGCGGTCGGTGTTCGCGATGACCGAACCGGGCGGCGCGGGATCCGATCCCGGCCAGTTGCAGACCGAGGCCGTCTTCGACGGCAGCGAGTACGTCATCAATGGCCGCAAGTGGCTGATCACCGGCGCCAACGGCGCCAAGACGTGGATCATCATGGCCCGCGTGGCAGCCAACCCGCACGGCGCCGACGGCCCGACGCTGTTCCTCTGCGAAGGCTCCACCCCGGGGATCGAACTCGAGCGGGTGATGAACACCATGGACCGCAACTATGTCGAGGGCCACGGTGTGGTGCGGTTCGAGAATGTCCGGTTACCGGCCTCAGCGGTGCTCGGCGAGGTCGGTGAGGCGCTGCGCTATGCGCAGATGCGTCTGACCCCGGCCCGGCTCACCCATGCCATGCGTTGGCTCGGCGCGGGAATGCGGGCACAGTCGATCGCAGTCGAGCACGCCCGCACCCGCACCGCCTTCGGTAAGACCCTCGGTGAACATCAGGGGGTGGGGTTCATGCTGGCCGACAATGAGATCGCGCTGCAGCAGTGCCGGCTGGCGATCTGGTGGGCCTGCTGGATGCTGGACACCGGCGCCAAGGGCCGGCATGAGAGTTCGATGGTGAAAGCCGTTGTCTCCGAGGAACTCTTCAAGGTGGCCGACCGCTGCGTGCAGATCCTGGGCGGCATGGGAATCTCCGATGAGACCCCGGTGGGCATGATCTTCTCCGATATGCGGGCCTTCCGGCTCTACGACGGCCCGACAGAGGTGCACAAGTACGCCATTTCCCGTCAGGTGCTGAGGAGCCCGTCATGAGTGTGCTCGATTCGTTCCGACTCGACGACAAGGTCGTCATCATCACCGGCGCATCCTCCGGCCTGGGCGTGGCCTTCGCGCAGAGCTTCGCCGAGGCAGGTGCGGACCTCGTCCTGGGTGCCCGGCGGGTGGAGAAGCTGGCGGACACCGCCGCCTTGGTCGAACAGACCGGCCGGCGGGCCCACACCCACAAGACCGACGTCGCCGACCCCGACCAATGCCAGCACTTGGTCGACGCCGCCATCGCCGAGTTCGGTCGGGTCGACGTTCTGATCAACAACGCCGGCGTGGGCACCGCGGTACCGGCCACCCGGGAGACCCCCGAACAGTTCCGCAGTGTCATCGACATCAACCTCAACGGCTCCTACTGGATGGCGCAGGCCTGCGGGCGGGTGATGCAGCCCGGAAGCTCGATCATCAACATCTCCAGCGTGCTGGGGCTGACCACCGGTGGCTTGCCGCAGGCGGCATACAGCGCCTCCAAGGCCGGCGTCATGGGTCTTACCCGGGATCTGGCACAGCAGTGGGGTGCGCGCAAGGGGATTCGGGTGAATGCCCTGACGCCCGGCTTCTTCGCCAGCGAGATGACCGACGAGTTGGCGCCTGGCTACCTCGAGAATGTCGTTCTGCCGAGAACTCCGATGGGCCGTCTCGGAGACGCCGCCGAACTGGCCGCCACCGCGGTATGGCTGGCGTCTGCGGCCGCGGGCTTTGTCACCGGGCAGACCATCGTCGTCGACGGCGGGCTGACCATCGCCTAACGAGCCGGTTGCGCCGCGTCCTCCCAGGGGGTTTCGGAGAACGCGACCTCGCGCATGGTCCACACAGCGATACCGGCCGCCACGTACAACACGATCAGGTACGAGCTCATGGTGAAGGTCAGCCCGCGCGCGGCGAGCCAGGTGGCGATGATCGGGCCGGTGCCGCCGAAGGTGGCCATGGTCACCGCCCAGACGAACGCGAACCCGGAAGCGCGCAACCGAGGCGGGAAGCGCTCGACCATCGCCGCGGTTGTCACGCCTCCCGGGACCGATGTGGTCACCGCGATAGCCAGTTGCGCGAGGTACACCTTCCAGGCGGCATTCGGATTCCACATCAGTGCGATCACGGCGGGTGCGCCCGCCGCCATCGCGATGTACCCGCCGATCAGCACGCGGCGCCGGCCAATCCGATCGCTGAGGCCGCCGAAGAAGATGTTGAGCGGCACGGTGATCGCAAGGCCCAGCGAGGTCGCCAGGAAGGCGGTCCTGCCGTCCGCACCGATCAATACGGCCAGCGAGGGGAAGCCCGCGATGAATGTGAAGAAGACCAGGCCCACCACCGAACCCGCCGCGACGGTGCGCAGCGCATCGGACCGATGCTCGCGCCAGATGGTTCGGAGCGGGTGCGGCTCCCGATTCTCAGCCGGGTCGAACGTCTCAGCGGCACCGCGCCGGACAAAGAAAGCGGTGACCCCCAGCACTCCTCCCAGAAGGAACGGGATTCTCCAGCCCCAGTCCGTGAGCTGATCCACCGACAGGGTGTGGGTGAGCAGCACGCCGAGTAGTGAACCGATCAGCGTCCCGATGGTTGCGGTTGCGGCGTAAACGGCAGTGAGGGAACCTCTGCCGCGCCCACCCGCCGACTCGGACAGAAAACCCGCCACCACACCGGATTCCGCGCCGAGGGCCAGCCCCTGGACGATGCGCAGCGCCACCAGCAGCGCCGCCGCCCACGGCCCGATCGAGGACGCCGTGGGTGCCAGTCCGATGAGCAGG